>QGUN01000051.1 GCA_003242475.1 Pseudomonadota bacterium | reverse complement strand
GTACATCCCCGGCCCGAACCAGGTCATCGAGGTGACCTACAAGGTGGCCTGCCGGCAGTAACCCCGAAGGCCGGCGCGCCGCCGGCCTTCACCTGAAATAGTGGGGAGAGGGCGTCCGCCCTCTCCCCTGTTTTTTTGCCATTGCGCATTACTCCGGGCGGCGACAGCGCTTTCGCTTTCCAACCGTCATCTTCCCTACAAAGTTCGCCGCCGCAGGGGTAGACTGCGCGATCCACCGACAAGAGGATCCAGAATGCAGAACCGCGCGCAGTGGCAGTCCCGCCTCGGCTTCGTGCTGGCGGCCACCGGCTCGGCCGTTGGTCTCGGCAATATCTGGAAATTCCCCTACATCACGGGGATGAACGGCGGAGGACTCTTCGTCCTCGTCTACCTCTTCTGCATCGCCGGGGTGGGTATCCCCATCCTCGCCGCCGAGGTCCTCCTCGGCCGCGCCACTGCCCAGTCTCCCGTGGGCGCATTTCGCAGCCTCTCTCGCGAGGGAAGCCCCTGGGTTCTGGTTGGAGGTCTGGGTGTCCTCACCGCGGGAACGATCCTCTCCTACTACGGCGTCGTCGCGGGCTGGTGCCTCGACTACGTCCTGCTCTCCGCGACCGGGCGGCTCACCGCCACCGCTCCCGATGACGTCCCTTCGCTCTTTGGCGAGCTCTACGCAGACCCCGCTCGAAACGTGGTCTGGCTCACCGTCTTCACCGCCGCCACGGTCTGGGTGATCCTCGGCGGCGTGCGCAAGGGCGTCGAGCGGGCGAGCCTCATTCTCATGCCCCTCTTCTTCCTCACGCTCGTCATCCTCGTCGTCCATTCCGGCACCCTTCCCGGCTTCGGCGAGGCGCTAGACTTCCTCTTCACCCCACGCCCGGAAAACCTCAGCCCCGCGGGCGTGCTGGAGGCGCTGGGCCATTCCTTCTTCAGCCTGAGCGTGGCCATGGGTGCCATGCTCACCTACGGAAGCTATCTCTCGAAAAAGGAATCGATTCCCGTCACGACCCTGACGGTGGGCACGCTCGACACCTTGGTGGCCCTGGTCGCCTGCCTGGTCCTCTTCCCCATCATCTTCACCTTCGGCATGGAGGCTTCGGCCGGGCCGGGGCTGGTCTTCATGAGCATCCCCGCCGCCCTGGTCCAGCTTCCCCTCGGCGCGCTCTGGTCGATCCTCTTTTTCGCCCTGCTCTTCCTCGCCGCCTGGACCAGCGCGATCTCGCTTCTCGAGGTGCTGGTCGCCTACGGCATCGACGAGTGGAAGCTCTCCCGCAAGGTCTCCACCCTGCTCTTCGGCGCCATCGTCTATCTATTCGGCATCCCCTCGGCCCTCTCCGGCGGCGAGGGCTTCTTCGGCAAGGGGCTGCAGGAGGCGACGGGGCGCAACTGGTTCGACTGGTTCGATTACGTGGCCTCGAACTGGTTCCTGCCGCTGGGCGGGCTGGGGATTTCCATCTTCGTGGCGTGGAAGCTGGAGGACGGGCTGCGGCGTGCCGCATTCGGCGAGGGGACGCCCGAGGCATGGCAGGCTCGCCTCTATGCCGGCTGGTTGATGCTTCTGCGCTACCTCGCCCCGGTGGCGATCGTCGCCATCTTCCTCCATGTCATCGGCGTGATCTGAATCATTTCCAGATCGCCGGGTCGAGCTCCACGCTCACGGGACAGTGATCCGAGCCCAACACCTCGTGGTGAATGTCCGCGCCGCGGACGAAGGGCATGGCGCCGGGTGAGGCGAGAACGTAGTCGATGCGCCAGCCGATGTTCTTCGCGCGGGCGCCGAAGCGCTGGCTCCACCAGGAATAGCGACCCGTCGCATCCGGGTAGAAGTGGCGGAAGGTATCCGTCCAGCCGCTTCGCAGCCAGCGATCGAGTTCCTCGCGCTCCTCGGGGAGAAAGCCCGATGTCTCCTCGTTCTGCTTGGGCCGAGCCAGGTCGATGGGACGGTGCGCGGTGTTGAAATCGCCGATCACCAAGACCCGCTCGCCGTCGCGAAGCGGTCTTTCCAGGCGGTCGAAGAGCGCGCGGTAGAAGGCGAGCTTGTAGGGGACGCGGCTGTTGTCTCGGTTCTTGCCGCTGCCGTTGGGAAAGTAGGCGTTGACGACCAGGAGCTTGCCGAAGCGCGCGAACTGGAGCCTACCCTCTGAATCGAATTCCGGGGCGAGGCTCGTCTCCAAGTCGTCGGGGACCATCCGCGCGAAGAGTCCCACCCCGCTGTAGCCGGCGCGCTCGGCCGCGAAAAAATGGGAGAAGAAGCCGGGGACGTCGCGAACCTCCACGGGAAGCTGGTCCTCCTTCGCCCGCACCTCCTGCACGCCCACGATCGCGGCGGGCTCGCCTTGCAGCCACTCGCAAAAGCCCTTGGTCACGCAGGCGCGAAGCCCGTTGACGTTCCAGCTGACCACGCGCATGGGCGAATCTCTACCCGAACCCGCCCAGCCTTGCCACTCCCGGTCGCGCCTCCCAGATTGAGCCTAGGAGCCTGTTGCAGTCACCAACCTACTGCGGCGACGGATGCGGGGCCGCGGCCAGGCGTGCGCGTTCCTCGCTCCTCGACGTCACCACGGCCACGCCTGCGTCGCTCGTCGCTGCACGAGCGGAGGCTTGCCGGAGCGAGCAACAAATGCCGGAAAGCGCGAAGCGCCTCCCCTACCGCCTCCGCCGCCTCGCGACGGTCGGTTACCACGACAGGCTCCTGGTAGCGATCGGCTCGGAGTGAATGCGATGGCGAAGAAGGACTACCGGCGGGGTTCCATGACGGTTCAGGAAGCGGGGCGGCGAGGTGGCCTCGAAGTCCAGCGACAGCGCGACCTGCGAGACCGGAAGCAGATCATGGACGACCCCTACAACAAGCCGGGGCCGGCCAAGGGAGAGGCCTACGGAATCGCGGCCATCACCCAGGCCCTGCACGGCCTCGACTTTCCCGTTTCCAAGCAAGATCTTCTCCAGCACGTCGGCAGCAAGAAGATCGAGTACCGCAAGGGCCAGACCGTCAGCCTGCGTCGCATCATCCAGGATGCGCCCGACGAAGAATTTCCTTCGATGGCGAACGTGGTCGAGGCGGTGAGCGAGGCGCTCCACGAGGAAGGCCTCACCCACTGATCAACCGGACGCGATGGGAGGGGCCGCCTCCCCCACCACGCGGCCACGCCACCACGGCCATCCCGAGGTCAGGGCGCGCACCGTCATCAGCGTCCCGATCCCCGCCCAGACCCCGGCGATACCGAAGCCATGCGCGCCGACGACGACCAGGACCAGCCCCGCGGAGGCCGCCGAGGCCACCATGGCCCATGCCAGGTAACGGAAGGCTTCGGCCCCGATGTAGATCCCGTCCCAGACGAAGACCAGGCCCGCGAGCGGCTGCAGGCAGGCAACGAAGAAGATCGCGGCCCGCGCGGCGCGCAGCGTATCCGGGTCGGCGGTGAAGAGCTGCGGCAAGAACCCGGAGAGCAGCGCCAGCCCGATCCCGAGGGCGACGCCGAGCCCCAGCCCCCACTGAAGCAGCCGATCCCCGAGCGCGCGCGCCGTCGCCCGGTCGCCGCGACCGAGCTCGTGAGCCACGAGGGCCTGAGCCGCGATGGCCAGCGTGTCGAGGACCAGCGCGAGGAAGTACCAGAACTGCAAAGCGATCTGGTGGCCCGCCACCACCGCCACCCCCATCCGGGCCGCGGTGGCAGTGGAAAAGGCCATGGTGCCGAGAAGGGCACCGGTTCGCATAAGCATGTGCCCGCCCACGCGGAGCAGCGGGAGCATCTCCCGCAGCCGCGGCCAGACCCGCGGGATCCCCATCGCCTCGCGACGCGAGACGAAGAGAAGCCAAAGGAAGGCGACGGCCCCGGTCCACTGCGCCACCACCGTCGCCCACGCGGCTCCGGCAACGCCCCAACCCAGACCGAAGATCAGCAGAGGGTCGAGCACCAGGTTGACGAGATTGACGCCGAGCGCCACCCAGAACGGCGTGCGCGTGTCCCGGTAGCCGCGGAAAGCGCCATGCGCCGCCGTGGCGAGGAGGACGGCCGGACCCGCCAGCGCGCGGATGCGAAGGTAGGTGAGCGCCGGCGCCTCGAGCTCCTCCTTGGCTCCCATCAGCGCCAGCAGCGGTCGCGCCATCCCCAGCAAGAAGAGCGTGACGAAGAAGCCGGCCAGGGCAGCGAGCCCCATCGCCTGGACCACGATCCGGCCGGCCTCCTCCCGGTCGCCCCGGCCGAGCGCGCGCCCCACCCGCGGCGTCGTCCCGTAGGCGAGGAAATTGAAACCAACGAAGGCCAGAGAAAAGATGGCCCCGTCGATGGCCAACGCGCCGAGCGGCGCGGGCCCGAGCCTCCCCACGAAGACCGAGTCCACCAGCGAGACGAGCGGATCGATCGCCAGGCTCCCCAGCGCGGGGACGGCCAGGCCGAGGATGGCGCGATCGTGCGGACTGCGAAGCGCGAAGCGGCGTGCCAAGGCTGCGCGTGTGTGAAAGGGGAAAGGACTCAGTCGTTCTTCACGGTCTGGGCCGACTGCCCGAAGAGGATCTTCTTCGCCTCCTCGCTCATCGGCGCTTCCGTCGCCACGGTCTTCGCCTTCTCGTAGGCGCGGAGGGTCGCCGGGCGGGAAGCGATCCGCTCGAACCAACGCTTCAGGTTGGGGAAGTCATTCAGCTCTTGCTGCTGCTTCTCGTGCGGGACGATCCAGGGGTAGCAGGCCATGTCGGCGATCGAGTACTCGCCCGCGATGTACTCGCGGTCGGCCAGCCTCTTGTTCAGAACCCCGTAGAGCCGCGAGGTCTCCCGGACGTAGCGGTCGATGGCGTAAGGGATCTTCTCCGGCGCGTATTGCGTGAAATGGTGGTTCTGCCCCGCCATCGGCCCCAGGCCGGCCACCTGCCAGAAGAGCCACTGCAGCGCGTCGAAGCGGCCGCGCAGGTCCTTTGGCAAGAATTTCCCCGTCTTCTCCGCGAGGTAGAGGAGGATCGCTCCGGACTCGAAGATGGCGACCGGCTCCCCGCCCCCCGGCGGATCGTGGTCGACGATCGCGGGGATACGGTTGTTCGGGGAGATCCGGAGGAATGCGGGGTCGAACTGCTCCCCCTTGCCGATGTTCACCGGGACGATGCGGTAGGGCAGCTCCGCCTCCTCCAGAAAGAGCGTGATCTTGTGACCGTTGGGCGTGGGCCAGTAGTACAGGTCGATCATGGCGCACCTCGAACGTGAGGGGGACTACCTAGCCGGGCGACCGGCCCTCCGCCACCGGTTCGATCACATGCGCCGCAACCGCAGGTAGCGGCGAAGGTCGGGCAGGCTCTTCGCCATCACCATCGCCCCCACCGCAAGCGCTCCCGCCCAGACCATCATCCACATGGGATTCGTCTTCCTTCTCATCGTCCCTCCACGTTCGGAGGCGGACGCCCGCCTTCCTTCCATGCGATTTCGCAAACCCAGCTCGTCGCCGGCTCCACCGCCGCCCGGACCGCGGGGCTGAGGCCCATCCGCTCCGAGAGGTCTGCCGGCTGGCAGCCGACCACGTAGGTCCTCGGCACCCTTCCCCCCATGCCGCGAACGAAGGCGAAGACCGAGGGAAGGTCCATGCCGTGCAGGCCGGCAGAGGCGATCTCCCCTTCCGTCTCCGCCTCGATCAGGTAGAGCGTCCCCGGCTTCCCATCGCGCGAGACCGCGTCGACGACGATCAGCAGGTCGATGGGTTCGAGAAGCTCGTAGGCCAGGTGGATCCCGCGAATGCCGAAATCCTCCACCCGCGTCCCCGCGGGGAGAACGCGACCCGACAGCTTCCGCACCACCTCGGGGCCGAAGCCGTCGTCTCCCCGAAAGACGTTGCCCACTCCGGCGACGAGAACGCTCATGGCGAGAGCGGCTCCACCTCGTCGAGGCGGTAGTAGAAGAAGCGCCCGAAGCTTCGCTGCAACTCGGCGCCGGGATCGTCGTCGATCGTCACCGCCAGGAAGCGCTCTCCGGTCACATCCTCCATCACCTTCTCCACCGTGGCCACGCAGCCCGCGTAGAGCGCGTCCTGCGCATCGGTGCGGCGGCGAGGAGCCCGGATCCGCACCCGCGCGCCAGGCCGGATCTCGAGGGCACCGCGCGCGGGCCGAAGCGCGCGGAGGGCTCCGTGCAGACGCTCCCTCTCCTCTGGCCCGAGACCGTCCACCCGCTCGACGATCCGCGCCGCGTGCGGATCGGTGGCGCGCGCCTCGCGCTTCTCCTCCTCGGTGAGGTTGGCGGTTCGCAGCACGAGGAGCTCGTCGATCTCGGTTGCGTCCGAAAAGTCGGTCGGGCTCTCCGGCGCGATGGCCGGGTGGTCGTAGAGGATGAAGGGCGCCGCGAGCAAAAGGTCGCCCGTCCCCGGCTCGCCGGCGAGGACCGGGAAGAGCCCGTCGTTTTCACATTTTCTCGCCGCCTCCGCGGCCCATGCGGGCGGGTCGAAAAGCGAGACGAAGGTCCCACCCTCCACCGCCAGGAGGAGATGGGTGGAGACGAGCGAATGCCGCATCGCCTCCGGCCGCGAACTCGGCCGCGCCTCCGAGAGGTTCTCCACCCGCACGCGAAGCCGAGACAGCCGCGGCCCCAGCCTCTCCACGGAGGCGTAAAGCTCGCCCGCCACCTCGCACCACTCGCGTACGACGCGCCCGCGGAGTTCGCCGCGCTCGCGCAGCCACTCGATCTCGTTGCCGCCGGCGAAGCGGAACCGGCAGGGCGTTCCCGGCTCGAATTCCACCTCCCGCAGCCTCCCCTCCTCCCAGGGGAGGTAGAGCACCCCTCCGACCTCGAGCGATTCCGCCTCCCGGAGTTCCCCCGCCTCGTCCGTGCACTCGACCCGGCGCGCCTCGACCTGGAGGAAGCGCAACAATCCCCGCAAGCGAAGCCCCTCCGGCTCCCCCTCGACCAGGCATTCCATCTGCGCTCGCGAGGGCTCGCCCGCTGCCACGCGCCAGGCCTCGGGCGCGAGCACTCCGAACGCCCAGCGGTAGCGGTTCTTCACCGCGCTCGCGCGGTAGGGGTAGAGCACGTAGCCCTCCAGCAGGATGGCATCCGCCACCGCTCGGACCTTGTCGAAGCTCATGTGGACCTCCTCTCAACCGGTCGGGCATGCGCGCCGAGGTCCCGAAGGAAGCGCTCGATCGCCTCGCGCCCCTCCGCGCCGTCGAAGCCGCGGTAACGCCGCCGGACGAGCCCCACCAGCTCGTAGCAGCGGTCGATGGGAACGAGCAGGCAGTCCAGCGACGCCGCCCCCCGGCGCCCGAAGAAGAGCAGCGCCTCCACGTCGTCTTCCGCGGCGCGCAGCAGCGGGCTTTCCCCCAGCGCGAGCGGGTCCTCCTCGAGCACCGTCTCCGTCGGCCCCGCCGGGCTCGGGTAGACCGCCACCCACCGGCCCAGCTTCCCGTTGCGAAAGACGAAAGCCAGGCGGACCGGGATGCCGAGGGACTCCCATCGCTCGGCCGGCACCTGGAAGCCCGGGTCCGCCAGGATGCGTTCGGGAACCGTTCGGTATCGTCCACCCCCCGCCCCGGGATCGCGGAAGAGCGTGGCGCAGGCCGTGCAAGCGCAGCAGAGGCGACGCGAGACGATCTCCACCACGTGCGGGTGTTCGTCGGCAATGGGCGCCGCGCAGAGCTCGCACCGCTCGGGCAGCCGCCCTCGCGAACGCGCGTAGGGAGCCAGCACCGAAAGACTCATGCCCTTCGCACCCCCAGTGGGACGATCCCCAGCGCCGCCTGGCGGAGCCGCTCGTCCACGAGCCGAACCTCCGGCACCTCCGGCGCCTCGATCTCCACCGCCTCGCGGATGGCCTGCACGACCTGTGCGGCATCCACCGGCACCCCTTCCCGAAATGCCACGGCGACGTTCGCCCGGCCCTCCTCGTCGATCCCGAGGAGGGCAAGCTCGCGAATGCCGCGACCCAGCGCGGGTCGCACGCTCTCCAGCGCCCGGCGAATGCGCAGGGCGGTCGGCTCCGGGTGAAGGCCGTGAAGGCGGAGCAAACTCGAGAGGAGCTCGTCGTCGCGCATCGCCTCGAGCACGGCCGCGCCGCCTTTCTCTGCCTCGCGGAGGATGCGAGAGAGCGCCTCCCCCTGGAGGGCGAGGATCCCTTCCAGAAGCGATTCGACCATCGGCCAGATGGTCGGCCCCGCGCTCTCGCGCAGGCGTGCGATCGAGCTCGCGATCCGCTGCTCGGTCGCCCTCCAGTCTTCGCCACGAGCTTCCATTTCAGGCCCCCGAGAAGGCCACCCTTTCCGCACGGGCGCTCCGGACGATCCAGTCGAGCAGCGGCCGCATGCCGAGGTTCCGGGTCGAAGAGACCGGGAAGATCACGAGGTGAGGATTGATCCGGCGCGCGTTTTCCACGTAGGCGTGCAGCCCCACGTCGAGGTGCGGCAAGAGATCGGTCTTGGTGAGCGCCAGCACGTGCGCCTCGCGAAAGATGTGCGGGTACTTCAGCGGCTTGTCCGGACCTTCCGTCACCGCGGTCACCAGGATCTTGGCGTGCTCCCCCAGGTCGAAGAGCGCCGGGCAGACGAGGTTCCCCACGTTTTCCACGAAGATCAGCGAGCCCGGTCGAAGGTCGAGCCGGGGCAGACTCCGGCCGACCATCCGGGCGTCGAGATGGCAACCCGAGCCGGTGTTGATCTGGAAGACCTGCACGCCGAGCCGACGGATCCGCTCGGCGTCGAGGTCCGTCTCCTGATCGCCCTCGAGCACCGCGATCGGATGTTCCCGTCCCAGCAGGCGGATGATCTGCTCCAGGAGCGTGGTCTTTCCCGAACCCGGACTTCCGATCACGTTGAAGGCGACGGCTCCGACGCCGGCGAGGTAGTCTCGATTTTCCTGGGCGATGCGATCGTTCATCGAGAGGATCTCCGCTTCCCACCGCATCCGGCGTCGAAGCTCCTCCGCCTCCTCGCGATCGGATGCATCGAGGTGCAGGTGGGGCATTTCCCCGGTGGACCTCGGCGCGGATTCATGCCAGACGATCGATCGTCCGTCCGCGAGCGGATCGACGTGAAGGTGATCGTGCGAGTGCTCGTGTGCGCCCGGGTGGTGGTGAACATGCGCACATGCCTGCGTCTGACCGTGCCCGTGTGCAGGATCGGAATGGGAATGCACATGCTCGTGCTCACCGTCGAGATGGACATGGCCACTGCAACCGCAGACCGCACACATCAGACGACCTCCACCTCGCTGATGCGCAGCTCTTTCCCCGACACCATTTCCACCCCGCCGGCACATCGGGGACAGAGCGGCAAAAATCCTTCCAGGAATCCTTCCCACTCACACGAACGGCACCGGCCCGAGATCGGCACCTCCTCGATCTCGATCTCCGCGCCTTGAAGCGGACCTCCGCGCGCGACGACTTCGAAACAGAAGCGAAGGGCCTCCGGCACGACGGAAAGAGCGCGTCCCACCTCCACCCGGATGCGCCGCACGCGCGCCGCATCCGTTCTCTCCGTCACGATCTCGACAATGCTCTCCGCAAGGGAAAGCTCGTGCATCCTCTGGAGGTAGATCCTACCCCTGCGCATGACAAGGTAGCCTCAAAGGTAAAAAATGAAACATCCTCACCCGGCTTGCACATGCGCCACTCCCTGTCCAGATTCCGCGCATGACCCCCGCGCCGAAAGCCTCGATCGACCGGTCGATCTGTGTCGACTGCCTGACCGAGCTTCTGTCTCAGGAGGATCGCCGCTACCGCTACCCATTCATCCAGTGCGCAGCCTGTGGTCCCGCCTTCTCCACCGGATGGATCGACGACGGCCGAGCCGATCCCTCATGCCCCGCGTGCCGCATCGAATTCGAGACACCAGGCAACCGTCGGCACGGATTTCGATGGATCTCGTGCAAGGACTGCGGCCCCGTGCTGCGCTTCGTCTCCGAGCAGGGGACCGAGACCCAAGAGGCCGCTCTCGCTCGCGCCATCGAGTACCTTCACGAGGGAAGGATCGTCGTGATCAAGGCAAGCGGGGGTTTCCACCTCGCGGTCGACGCGCGCAACGAGGAGGCGGTCCAGAAGCTCCGCCGGCGCAAGCGAAGGCCGCACAAGCCCTTCGCCGTGATGGCGCGCGACCTCGAGTGGGTCGAGCGCGTGGCGTTCGTGAGCTCCGAAGACCGCGCCTTCCTCGATCGCCCCGAGCGGCCCATCCTCCTCCTTCCGGGCCGCTCCGCCGAGATCGCCCCCTCGGTGGCTCCCGGCCTGAGCGACGTCGGGCTCTTCTTGCCCTCGTCGGGCTTGCAGGTCCTCCTCCTTCGCGAGGGGCCGCCCTTGCAGGTGATGACCTCCGCCAACTTCACCCGCGAGCCCACGTTACGCGAGGACGCGGAGGCCCTGCGAATGCTGGGGGAGCTCGCCGATGGCGTCCTCCTCTTCGACCGCGCGATCGTCGAGCACTCCGACGACTCCGTCTTCCGCAGCTCCTCCGAAGGGCCGATCCCGATCCGCCGCTCGCGCGGCTTCGTCCCCAAGACGATCGAGCTCCCCTTCGAGACACCGCCATTGCTCGCCGTCGGCGCCCAGGAAAAGAACACCGTCTGCCTCGCCGCCGGCCGCGAGGCCCACCTCTCGCAGCACATCGGCGACCTGGAGAGCGCCGAGGCCTTCGCCCGCTTCCTCGACGACATCGAACGCCTGAAGGCGCGAACCGGGATCGAGCCCGTGGCCGTGGCCCACGACCTCCACCCCGACTACCGCTCCACGAGGTGGGCGCTCGAATCCGGCCTGCCGACGATCGGCGTGCAGCATCACCACGCCCACGCCGGCGCCGTGCTTTTGGAAAATGGCGCGCAAGCGGCGATCGCCGTGCTCTTCGATGGGACGGGTCTCGGGGAGGACGGCCGCCTCTGGGGCGGAGAATTCTTCTCGGCGAGTTACGAATCGTACCGGCGCCTCGGCCACCTTCGGCCGCTCGCCCTCGCCGGCGGCGGCGCCGCGATCCGCAACCCCTGGCGGCTGGCGCTCGCCGCCGCCATCGACGCCGGAGTTCCCGAAGAGGTCCTGCCGAAACCTCCCGAGCGCGCCTTCGCCGCCCTCGCCGCCCGGCTCCAGCGCGGCGATTCCTTCCCCACCTCCACCGGCGCCGGCCGCTGGTTCGACGCGGTGGCGGCAATGCTCGGCGTCCGGCAGCAAGTGAGCTACGACGGACAGGCGGCCGCCGAGCTGGAAAGTGTGGCCACCACCGCGCCGGTCGACGCCTATCCCTTCGAGATTCGCGCCGGCTCGCCCTTCGAGATCGACCTTCGTGCCACCATCCGGGCGCTGGCGGCCGACGTCGCCTCGCGGACGCCCGCCTCGATCGCCGCCGCTCGCTTCCACGAAACCCTCGCGCGCGCCATCGAGGCCGGCTGCCATCTGGCGCGGGCCAAAACCGGCCTCGGTGACGTCGTCCTCGGCGGTGGCTGCTTTCAGAACCGCCTCCTCCTCTCCCGCACCCGCGAGCGGCTGGAGGCCTCCGGATTCCGCGTGCTCTGCGCGCGCGAGGTCCCTCCCAACGACGGAGGGATCGCCCTCGGCCAGGTGGCCGTGGCGGCGGCGCGGCTTCGGTCCAGGGCCACGCTCGCGACGGAGGCCTGAGGATGTGTCTGGCCGTCCCCGGCGAGGTCGTCGAGCTTCTGGAGCGCGAGGGCCTCCCCTTCGCCAAGGTCCGCTTCGGAGGCGTGCTGCGGGAGGTCTGCCTCGTCTACGAGCCGCAGGCCCGGCCCGGGGATTTCGTCCTGGTCCACGTGGGATTCGCCATCGGAACCATCGATCGGGAAGCGGCCGAGCGCACGTGGAAAACGCTCACCGAGATCGGGGAGACCGCCGAATACGAGAAGGCAGCCGATGAAGTACCTGGATGAGTATCGCGATCGAGCTGCGGCCGAGTCGCTCGTCCGCGCCATCGAACGGGAGTCCCACAGGCCCTGGGTGATCATGGAGGTCTGCGGGGGCCAGACCCATTCGATCCTGCGCTACGGCGTCGACCGGCTCCTCGAAGGCAAGGTGGAACTCGTCCATGGCCCCGGCTGCCCCGTCTGCGTCACCGCCCTCGAAACCATCGACCGCGCCCACTTCATCGCCCGCCAGCCCGGCGTGATCTTCACCTCCTTCGGAGACATGCTCCGCGTCCCCGGATCGGAAGGCGATCTTCTATCCCTGAAGGCGCGCGGCGCCGACATCCGCATCGTCTACTCGCCGATGGACGCGCTCGCGCTGGCACGAAAGAACCCCGACCGAGAGGTGGTCTTCTTCGGCATCGGATTCGAAACCACCGCTCCAGCCAACGCAATGGCGCTTTTGCAGGCGAAGAAACTGGGCGTGAAGAATTTCTCCATGCTCGTCTCCCACGTCCTCGTCCCGCCCTCGATCGCCTACATCGCCCAGACTGCCGAGAGCCGCGTCCAGGCCTTCCTCGGGCCGGGCCACGTCTGCGCCGTCACCGGCCTGCGCGCCTACCACGCACTCTGCCGCCGCTACCGCCTGCCGATCGTGATCACCGGCTTCGAGCCCGTGGACCTCTTGCGCGGGATCCTCTTCGCCGTGCGCCAGCTCGAGCGGGGCGAGGCTCGCGTGGAAAACGCCTACGAGCGATCCGTGCCCGAAGATGGAAATCCCGCGGCTCGCTCCGTGATCGAGGAGGTCTTCGAGACCACCGATCGCAAGTGGCGGGGCATGGGCTGGATCCCCAAGTCCGGTTTGAAGATCCGCTGGGAGTATCGCGACTTCGACGCCGAACGCCGCTTCGACGTGGGCGAGCTCGCCACCCGAGAGCCACAGGCGTGCATCAGCGGCCTGGTCCTCAAGGGCCTCGCCAAACCCGACGCCTGCCCCGCCTTCGGCACGCGCTGCACGCCCGAAACACCTCTCGGCGCGACCATGGTCTCCAGCGAGGGGGCCTGCGCCGCCTACTTCCAGTACGGGCGACATCGGAAGGCAACCGCGGAGGCCGTGCCATGAAAGAAGCCATCCTGCGCAAGGCCAGGGAAAGCGCCGAGACCATCGTGAGCTTTTTCGAGGAAAGCGCCGTCGACCTCGAGCGATGCGTGCGCGAGATGGCGACGCGCCTTCGGGACGGAGGCCGGCTCTACGCCATGGGAAACGGCGGCTCGGCCTGCGACGCTATCCACGTCGCCGTGGAATTCTCCCATCCGATCATCGAAAAGCGCCGCGCCCTCCCGGCGATCTCCCTTTGCACCGACGCCGCGTTTCTGACCGCCGTGGGAAACGACAGCGATTTCTCCCGCGTCTACGTCGACCGGCTGGAGACACTCCTCCTCCCCCGCGACGTCGTGCTGGGCATCTCCACCTCCGGCGCCTCCGCCAACGTCAACCGGGCGCTCCAGCTCGCGCGAAGGCGCGGCGCACTCACCGTGGGTTTCGCCGGCCGCGACGGCGGCGCCATGGTCGACGTCTGCGATTTCTGCTTCGTCGTCCCTTCCTGGTCCATCCACCGCATCCAGGAGACCCATACCGTCCTGCTCCACCTCCTCTGGGATCAACTCCACGTCGCCATGGGGGAAGACGATGTCCTTTGACTGGAGCTGTCCCCTTCCGATCCTGGACACCGACCGGATCCTCGTAGGCCACGGCAGCGGCGGAAAGCTCACGCAACGCCTCCTCGAGCGCCACATCCTCCCCGCCCTCGACAACCCATTCCTTCGCCCCCTCGACGATCAGGCGATCCTCCCCCCGTCGCTGGGCGAAAAGATCGCCTTCACCACCGACTCCTACGTGGTGAGCCCCATCTTCTTTCCGGGAGGCGACATCGGTTCGCTCGCCGTGCACGGCACCGTCAACGACCTCGTGGTCGGCGGCGCACGTCCCATCGCCTTGTCGCTTTCGCTGATCCTCGAGGAGGGGCTGCCCCTGAGCACCCTGGACCGGATCCTCGCCTCCATCCGGGAAGCCGCCGACCGCGCGGAGGTTCCCATCGTCACCGGCGACACCAAGGTGGTCGAGAAGGGCTGCGCCGACCAGATCTTCATCAACACCGCCGGCATCGGCCTGGTTCCTCCCGGCCTCCGGCTGGGGGCTTCCCGGGTGGAGCCGGGTGACGAGATTCTCGTCTCGGGTCCGATCGGCGATCACGGCATCGCCATCCTGGCCTTGCGGGAAGGCCTGGAGCTGGAGGGAGAGGTGCAGAGCGATACGGCCCCCCTCGGATCGCTCGTCCGCGCGATCCTCGACGCCTGCCCCGAGGTCCACGCCATGCGCGATCCCACGCGCGGCGGCGTGGCCGCCTCCCTGGTCGAGATCGCCACGCGGCAAAACGTCGGCATCGAGATCGACGCCGAGGCCATCCCAGTTCGCGACGCCGTTCGAGGCGCCTGCGAGCTCTTCGGCCTCGATCCGCTCCTGGTCGCCAACGAGGGCAAGCTGCTCGTCTTCGTCCCCGGGGAGGAATCGGAGGCCGTGCTGGCGGCCATGCGCGCCCATCCGCTGGGGAGGGATGCGGTCCGGATCGGCAGGGTCTGCGCGGAGCACCGCGGCCTGGTCGTGGTGCGCACGGCGGTGGGGGGGAGGCGGATCCTCGACCTCCCCTTCGCAGAACAACTCCCGAGGATCTGCTGAGGCAAGCGATGGCGGAAGCGGTCAAGGAAGTCTCGATCCTGTGGATCTCGGAGGGCATGAGCTGCGACGGAGACACCGTCTCCGTGACCGCCGCCGGAATGCCGAGCCTCGAGGACGTCGTCCTCGGCCTCATCCCCGGCATCCCGAAAGTGCGCCTGTACAACAAGGTCCTCGCCTACGAGACGGGCGAAGATTACATCGCGATCTTTCGCCAGGCCGCGAGCGGAGACATCGGCCCCTTCATCCTGGTGATCGAGGGCTCGATCCCCAACGAGAAGATCAACGGCGAGGGTTACTGGACCTCCTTCGGCAACGACCCCGAGACCGGACAGCCGATCACCCTCAACGAGTGGATCGACGTCCTCGCGCCCAAGGCTTGGGCCGTGGTCGCGGCCGGCACCTGCGCCACCTACGGCGGCATCCACGCCATGGCGGGAAACCCCACCGGATGCATGGGCCTGGCCGACTACCTCGGCTGGGATTTCCGCTCCAAGGCCGGGATTCCGATCGTCAACGTGCCCGGCTGCCCCGTCCAGCCGGACAACTTCATGGAGACCTTGCTCTGGCTCCTCTACCAGGCGGCCGGCAAGAACCCCATGATCCCGCTCGACGACCAGCTCCGCCCCACGTGGCTCTTCGGCAAGACGGTGCACGAGGGCTGCGACCGCGCCGGCTACTACGAGCAGGCGGATTTCGCCGAGGATTACAACTCACCCAAGTGCCAGGTGAAGATCGGCTGCTGGGGACCGGTGGTGAATTGCAACGTCCCCAAGCGCGGCTGGATGAACGGCATCGGCGGCTGCCCCAACGTGGGCGGCATCTGCATCGCCTGCACCATGCCGGGATTTCCCGATCGCTTCATGCCCTTCATGGATCAGCCGCCCGGCGCCGCCCTCTCCTCGGCGCTCAACCGGCCCTACGGGCTTCTCGTCCGGGTCCTCCGCGCCCTGACCAACCGCACGATGAACAAGGAACCGAAGTGGCATCACAACCGGGACGTCCTGACCACCGGGTACGACCCACACGCGCATTGAAAGGAGCCGAACCATGGCGATGGCAAGCACGACGTCCCAGAGCCAGCTCGTGGAGATGTCCTGGGATCCGGTGACCCGGATCATCGGCAACCTGGGCATCCACACCAAGATCGACTTCGGCACCCGGCGCGTGGTCGAGTGCAAGGCGACGTCCTCGATCTTTCGCGGATACAGCGTCTTTCTGCGCGGAAAGGATCCGCGCGACTCGCATTTCATCACCAGCCGCATCTGCGGCATCTGCGGCGACAACCACGCCACCTGCTCCGTCTACGCCCAAAACATGGCCTACGGCATCAAGACACCGGTGCTCGCGGAGTGGATCTACAACCTGGGCGAGGCGGCCGAGTACATGTTCGACCACACGCTTTTCCAGGACAACCTGGTCTTCGTCGACTTCTGCGAGCGCATGGTGAAGGAGACCAACCCCGGCGTGTGGGAACGCGCGGAGAAGACCGAGGCGAAGAACGCCCACATCCACGGCTACCGCACCATCGCCGACATCATGCGGGCGTTCAATCCCTTCACGGGCGAGTACTACAAGACTGCCCTGGAGATGAGCCGCCTCACCCGCGAGATGTTCTGCCTGATGGAGGGGCGCCACGTGCATCCCTCCACCCTCTATCCCGGCGGCGTGGGCATCGTCGGCAGCCCCCAGGTCTTCACCGACTATCTTTCTCGCCTGGTCCGCTACACCGATTTCATCAAGAAATCTATCCCGCTCAACGACGACGTCTTCGATTTCTTCTACGAGGCGCTTCCTGGCTACGAAGAGGTCGGGCGCCGCCGCATCCTCCTCGGCTGCTGGGGCGCCTTCCAGGATCCCGAGCACGTCGACTACCGCTACGAGACCATGACCCGCTGGGGGAGGAAGATGTTCGTCACCCCCGGCATCGTCGTCGACGGCGAACTCGTCACCACCGACCTCGTCGAGATCAACCTCGGCATGCGGATCCTGCTCGGGAACTCGTACTACGAGGACTGGGTGAACGGAGAGGTCTTCGTCTCCCACGATCCCCTCGGCAACCCCGTCGATCCGCGGCACCCCTGGAACCAGACCACCATCCCCAAGCCCCAGCGCCGCGACCTCGAGAATGGCCCCTACAGCTGGGTGATGAGCCCGCGCTGGCACGACGAGCGCACCGGCGAGTACCTCGCCCTCGACACCGGAGGCGGCCCGCTGGCGCGGCTCTGGGTCACCGCCCTCGCCAACCGCGTCCACACGCCCTACGTCGAGTCCACCGGCCACAGCGTGCGCATCCGCCTGCCGAAGTCGGCCTCCTTCCCCGAGATGGAGTTCGAGTGGAAGGTGCCGAAGTGGGCCAACACCATCGAGCGCAACCGCGCCCGCGCCTACTTCCTCGGCTACGCAACCGCCATGGCCTTCCACTTCGTCGAGCAGGCCCTGAACTGCATTCGCCGCGGCGACGTGAAGGTCTTCCAGGACTTCGAGGTGCCGGACGAGGCGATCGGCGTGGGCTTCCACGAGGCGGTGCGCGGCGTGCTCTCCCACCACCTCGTGATCCGCAACGGCCGCATCGCCAACTACCACCCCTACCCGCCGACCCCCTGGAACGCGAGCCCGCGCGACGTCTACGGCACCCCCGGTCCCTACGAGGATGCGGTGCAGGGAATGCCCCTCTTCGAGGAGAACGGCCCCGAGAACTTCAAGGGGATCGACATCATGCGCACCGTGCGCAGCTTCGATCCCTGCCTTCCCTGCGGCGTGCACATGTTCCTGGGGAATGGAAAGACGATCCGCCAGGTCCACTCGCCCATGCTGGGCCTTGCGGGAGGTGCGGGATGAGAAAGAAGCGGACCTATTTCAACCTTCTCGTCGGCAGGCCCCAGGCCTACCCCTCCATGCCCTCGCACATCCGCGGCATCCACATGGGCAATGCCCCGGGGCGCTATTCCCCGAGCGCGGGCATGCGTCGCGGACGTGATGGCGTGCTCCTCGTCACCGCCCGGCGGTCCACCGGCATCAATCCCCGCCGCCGCAACCCCATCGATCCCTCGAGCCCCAACCTCGCCCCTCCCTGAGGCACACGGCTTGCTGCCTTCCTTTGCCGTCCTCTACGGCTTGCCCTCGCGGCAGCTCGCTCCGGGCAAGCGCCGCGCGAGGTTTTTCCCGCTTGCCTCGACGAGGGCGGTAAGCCTTGCGCTTGCCGCTCTCTCGCCTGCCGCCTCCCCGCTTTCCGATTGCGGGCGGCGGCTGGCTCGCGCGTAGGCAGCGTGCTCGTCTTGCGCCTCGGCCATCCCCTCCGTCTTGCCCTCCCCAAGGCCGCGCAGTAGGGAGGGCGCATGCGCGTGCCCGCTTGGCTCGAAGCCGGCCAGGACTTCGTCTGGCGGCCCTACTGCCAGCACAAGACCGCCTCTCCACCGCTTCCCGTCGTCTCCGCGCGCGGCTGTCGACTCGTCCTCGCCGACGGTCGGGAGCTGGTGGACGGCATCGCCTCCTGGTGGACCGCCGCCCACGGCTACGGTCATCCCCACATCGCCCGGCGCGTGAAGGAGCAGCTCGCTCGGCTGGCGCACGTCGCCTTCGGCGGCCTGGCCCACGAGCCCGCCTATACCCTCGCGCCCCGTCTGGCGGCGATGCTCCCCGACGGCCTCCAGCGCGTCTTCTTCGTGGAAAGCGGCTCGGTGGCGGTGGAAGTGGCGTTGAAGATGGCGCTGCAGTCCGCCTACCAGCGCGGCCAGGGCAACCGCCGCAAGGTGATCGCCTTCGAGGGCGCCTACCACGGCGATACCTTCGCCACCATGGCCCTCTGCGATCCCGTCGACGGCATGCACCGCGCCTTCACCGGCCTCGGCGTCGAGGCGGTGCACCTCCCCGTTCCCACCCCTGGCGACGACTTCGAGGCGCGCTTTGCCGAGCATGCCGCCGAGGCCGCCTGCGCCATCATCGAGCCCCTCGTCCAGTGCGCAGGCGGCATGCGCATGCACGATGCCGAGGCGCTGCAGCGGATCCGCCGCGCCTGCGACGAGCACGGCGTCCTCCTCGTCCTCGACGAGATCGCCACCGGCTTTTACCGCACCGGCGCCCCCTTCGCCCTGTACCGCGCCGGCGTCGTTCCCGACATCGTCTGCGTCGGCAAGGCCCTCAGCGGCGGCACCCTCCCCCTCGCCGCGACCATCGCCACCGAGGAGATCTTCTCCGCCTTCTGGGACGACGATCCCCTCGAGGCCCTGCAGCACGGCCCCACCTACATGGGAAATCCTCTCGCCTGCGCCGCCGCTCACGCCAGCCTCGACCTCTTCGAGCAGAGCGACATGGCGAGCGTGGTGGGCCGGCTGGAGACGCGCCTTCGCGAGGGCCTCGAGCCCCTCCGCCACCGTCCCCACGTGCGCGACGTGCGCGTCCTCGGCGCCATCGGCGCGGTGGAGATGGAGCCCGGCAGCGCCCCCGCCTCCGACGCCTTCGCCGCCCGCGGCGCCTTCGTCCGCCCCTTGCGCCTCGCCAGCGCCGACGTCGTCTACCTGATGCCGCCCCTGGTCATCGCTGATGAGGACCTCGACGTCCTCCTCGCCGCCCTCGACGCCGTGCTCCGCTGAGGATGCGCGCTCGACTCACCCCAGGCGCCCTGACGCCCGCGCCGAGGTCCTCCCCTCCTCCGACCGCCGATGCTCGCCCGCCAGGCGAGGACGCCCCTCACCAGCTCGTCACGCCGTCCGGCGTGAACGTGCAGCCGCCGGATTCGTCGAACATCACCGATCCGAGGACCGTGAATCGATCTTTCACGATGGAGATCTCCCCCAGGAAAGCTTCCGTCTTGTCGCAGAAAACCCGCACAGTGACTTTGTCTAGG
>QGUN01000050.1 GCA_003242475.1 Pseudomonadota bacterium | reverse complement strand
TGGCCTGGTAGCCGGCCCAGAAGGTCTGGGAAGTTCGCA
Source organism: Pseudomonadota bacterium (assembly GCA_003242475.1). Taxonomy (GTDB): domain Bacteria; phylum Myxococcota; class Myxococcia; order Myxococcales; family Vulgatibacteraceae; genus ZC4RG40. The sequence continues at coordinate 19,479 of QGUN01000050.1, read as the reverse complement.
GAGTGGCCAGCGGGTAGGCGAGAGTGGCGGATACCGTGCTCACCCGCTCGAAGAGATCGTCCACCGTGCCGACGCGCCGCTCGGCGCTGGCGACGCCCAGCGAGGGCCGTAGGCGCCAGTTTCCGAAGGAGTAGGCGATTCCCGCCTGCGGCAGGCGCGATTCCAGGCCGAGCCCCGCCGAGATCTGCCACGAGTGGATGCCGACCGGATCCTGGCCCCAGGCGGCGATGCCCACCGCCGCATCCGAGGCCAGCGAGAGATAGGGCGTCCACGCGTAGGGGGCGAGGTAGCGCAAGGGCCGGTATTCGCTGACCGGGTAGAGCTCGCCGTCGAGGCGTTCGGGCGTGGAGGGGCGGGTGGAGACGTAGGTCTCCACCGGGTAGAGGCCGAGGCTCTCCAGCGGCGCGAGCGCCACGTCGAAGCCACGAGAGGAATAGGTCGTCCAGGCCACCCAGCGGCCGTCCGGGGAGATGTCGGGCTGGAAGGCGCCGGTGAGCACGTTGGTGCGGCGGACCAGGCCCGAGCCGTCGAGCCCGATCTCGTAGAGGTTGAACACGCCGGTGCGATCGCTGGAGAAGAGCAGGCGCTTTCCGTCGGGAAACCACGTCGGTTGCAGGTCCAGCGCCTCGTCGTCGGTGAGGCGACGCGGTGGCCCGCCCGTCTCGAGCGAGAGGACGTAGAGGTCGCGGCCGACTCCCGCGCGCTGCTGCGAGAAGGCGACGAGGCGGCCGTCCGGGGAGATGCGCGGGGTGAAGATCTGCCGCTCGTCGGGCGGTTCGTAGATCGCCACCGGTTCCGCGTCCGCATCGAGGAGGTCCAGGCGCATCAGGGTGGAGCGGCCGCGCTCGCGCCGAACGAAGACGGCGAAGCTCCCGTCGCGAGAGGCATCCGCCTCCCAGGCGCGCAGTCCCCGCGTGCGCCGCTTCTCGCCCCTCCCGTCGGCGAAGAAGAGGTCGCCGTACAGCCGGTGGGTGCGGTAGCGCTCCGGCCGGGCCACGAGGACGCGGCCGTCGGGAAGAGGAGCGAGACTCCCCTCGGCGGGGATCTCGCAGAGCGCGCGGTCGGCGCCGTCGGAGAGCCGCCGCGCCCGAAGATGCGGACGGCGATCCTCGGAGGCCTCCAGGTAGAGAAGCGTGGTCCCGTCCGCGGAGAAGCGGGGCGAGCCGGTCCTCGCGCCGAAGGTCGACGTCCAGATCGGCTCCGTTACGGGGCCTTGCAGGGCGATGGCCTGCGCCTGGGCCCGGTAGCGCAGCCGCGCCACCTCCACCCACTCCTTCCACAGCGAGGCGAGGGAGCGGTCGGTGCTCCGCTTCCAGTGTGGATCGAGCAGGTAGGGCAGGAGGCTCGAGCCGTACGACTGCCCGTAGGTGCGCAGGGCCTCGTCTCCGAAGGTCTCGGCCACGTACGCGAGGAAGCTCCCGCCGTAAAGGTACCACGCGGTGCCCCGCGGCCAGCGAAGCGGACCGCCCGTGAGTTGCCCGAGGGTGAGGACGCGGTCCTCCAGAAAATCCGCCCTCAGGTACATGTCCGCCAGCGAGGAGCGCATCCGGCCCGCCGCGGAGAAGAGCGACTCGTGGTAGGTGGCCAATCCCTCCACGAAGATCCGGGGCTGGATCGCGTTGGTGGTGAAGAGATCGCCCAGAAGGCGCGAGAGCCAGTCCGTGGCCCCGCCGGTGGTGCCCATGTGGAGGACGTGGGCATACTCGTGGGCGACGAGGATGAAGAGCCAGTCGTCGAAGTCTCCGAGGATGGAGAGGTCGTCGGGAGGGGCGGCGTGCAGGACGATCTGGGGCCGGCCGAAGGCGGAGGCCGAGCCGTTGGCCTGGTCGGTATGGTCGGTGAGGACGACCTGGGTCTTCTGCCGGGGCCCCTCGCCGAAGAAGGGGACCAGCCGCTCGTGCGCCTCCTCCAGCGCTCGCAGTGCACGCTGCGCCAGGGAATGGAGTCCCTCGTGAAAGTGGAGGACGAAATGGGGGGACTCCACCGTTTTCCACCGATGCCCCGGCGCCACGGCCAAAGAGGGCAGCGGAACGAGGAGGAGAAGGCTACATAGGAGGCGGAGGAACAGTCGATGAACGAGCATCAGAGAATGACCGGCGCAAGGCTATACGATTCCGCGTCCGGCGCCGAGCGCAAGACGGCGGTAGGGGCGGCGCTCGCCTCCGCCATCGGCTGCGCATCTTGGGGGGAGGGGGATGTGGTGCCGGCGGGACGAGAGTCCGATCGTGCGCAGGGTCGCTCTCACCACGACCACGACCATGACCACGGCCACGCCCACTCGCATGGCATCGACGCGGCCACGGCCTCGCGCATGCCTCCGCGGGAGCGCGCCCGAGAGAAGCGCTCCTTGCTCTGGACCCTGGCGGTAACCGCCACGATCATGGTCCTCGAGGCGGTGGGCGGCTGGCTCTCCGGCTCCCTGGCCCTCCAGGCGGACGCCGGTCACATGCTCACCGATTCGTCCTCGCTCGTGCTCTCGATCCTCGCTCTCTCCTTCGCCTCTCGCCCGGCGGACTTGCGGCGCACCTACGGCTACTACCGCGCCGAGATCCTCGCGGCCCTGGCCAACGGCGCCGCGCTCCTCGCCGTGGCGGCGCTGATCTTCTGGGAGGGGATCGGACGGCTCCGGTCCCCGGAGGAGATCCACGTCGGTACCATGCTGGGCGTGGCCGCCATCGGCCTCCTCGCCAACGTGGTGGGGATCGTGCTCCTCCGGGAGCGGAGCCGCAGCTCGCTGAACGTCCGCGGAGCCTACCTCCACGTTCTCGGTGACGCCCTCTCCTCGGTGGGCGTGGTCGTGGCCGGCCTGGTGATCTGGCTGACGGGCTGGGTCTACGCCGATGCCATCGTCTCCATCGCCATCGCCGCGGTGATCGTCTGGGGCGCCGTCCGCCTCGTGCGCGAGGCCATCGACGTCCTCCTCGAAGCCGTTCCCTCCCACCTCGACCTGGCCGAGATCCTGCACGCCATGGAGCGCACCGAGGGTGTCTGCCGGGTCCACGACCTGCACGTGTGGACCATCTCCTCCGGCATGCACGCCCTCTCGGCCCACGTGGTGGTCGATTCCACCGAGCTCGGCCGAAGCGACGCAATCTTGCGCAACCTGCAAGACACGCTTTCCTCCCGCTTCGGCCTCGACCACGTCACCCTGCAGATCGAGACGCCGGCGCACTGCGGCGAGTAGCGCCTCAGGGGTGGATGACGAGGTGGCGCTGCGGCTCCTTGCCCACGCTCTCGGCGGAGAGGTGGTGGCGGGCGACCATGCGGTGCTGGATGCGGCGCACCGCGGGGCGTTGGGGGGAGAGGGCGACGGGGATGCCCTCGGTCAGGACGCGCTGGATGGCGAACTCGGCCTCCCGTACCGCCTCGCGCAGCTCTTCCTCGTCCAGACCTTCGGCCACGTAGAAGGCATCCTGCAGCGCGCGGCGAATGGGGGAGGAGCCGTTCCGCTTCACGGTGAAGACGCGGAGGTTCCGGCGGTCGGCCGCGCGCCGCAGGCGCGGGTCGTCGGCGCGGGAGCGCAGGGCGATCACCACATCCGCCTGCTCCAATCGTTCGACCATCACCGCGTCGAGGCGCAGTTCGCGGATCACGCGCTCCAGGAGCACGGGGCTTACCGCGTAGGGACAGACGCGGGTCGGGCCGAGCCGGGGACGGAAGGTCTCCTCGCGCTCGGGGAGGTCGGGCTCCTCCAGGGGCTCGCGCTGCAGCTCGCCGTCCGGCCCGATGGTGCGACGCTCGCCGCCCACCGGCTTGTTGGCCAGGAGGCGGTCGACGGCCTCGGCGGTATCCGGGTGGACGAGGAGTTCGTCCCGGCCGAGGAGCTCGACCACGATGTCGAAGGTGGGGGGCGCGCGTCGTTCGTTGATCGTCTTGGGCGTGCCCCGCCTCCGCGCCTCCTCGTCGCCCAGGGTGACGGTGTGCACGCCGCCGACGAGGTCGGAGAGGACCGGGTTCATCACCAGGTTTTCCAGGCTGTTGCCGTGGGCGGTGGCCACGAGCTGCACGCCGCGCTCGGCGATGGTCCGGGCCGCGGCCGCCTCGGCCTCGGTTCCGATCTCGTCGACGATGATCACCTCGGGCATGTGGTTTTCGACTGCCTCGATCATCACCGCGTGCTGCCGCTCGGGGTTGGGCACCTGCATGCGCCGCGCCGAGCCGATGCCGGGGTGGGGGATGTCCCCGTCGCCGCCGATCTCGTTGGAGGTGTCCACGACCATCACGCGCTTGCCCGCGTCGTCGGCGAGGACGCGGGCGACCTCGCGGAGCTTGGTCGTCTTGCCCACGCCCGGCGGGCCGAGCAGCAGGATGTTGCGGCCGCTCTCGACCAGGTCGCGGATCGGCTCGATCGTGCCGAAGATGGCGCGCCCCACGCGCAGGGTGAGGCCGATGATCCGTCCCTGGCGGTTGCGAATGGCGGAGATGCGGTGGAGGGTGCGTTCGATGCCGGCGCGGTTGTCGCCGGTGAAGGAGCCCAGCTTCCCCACGACGTCGTCGATGTCGTCCTGGCTGACGACCTCGGTCCCCAGGTTCGCCACGCGGCCGGGAAAGCGCGCCTGGGGCACGCGCCCCAGATCCATCACGATTTCGATGAGGTCCTCGTGCGGGATGGCCCGAAGCTCGCCCTGGAGCCGCTCGGGCAGCTTCTCCACGAGGACGCGCAGGTCGTCGGGTGCGGTGGTCGGCACGGCGTACGATTCCTCTTTCTCTAGGATGCGCAGGCCGAGGGGCACTTGCGCAATTTCAGCGCTTGCCCACGAAGACGCTGACCTTGGTCGGCGCCTGGGCCTCGTCCGCGCCCGTCGCCCGGTTCTTCAGCACGCTGACGCGGCTGTAGACGCCCTTTTCGTCCTCGCCTTCGAGGACGACGAGGAGGAAGTGGGGAGCCTCGGTCTGCTTCCGACTCACCTTCACGCCGTGCTTTTCCAGCTCGGCCTGCCAGAAGTCCGCCACGGCGTCGGGCGCCAGATCGCTGTCGATGGCGACCTCGTAGTGCTGGGTATCGCGGGCCCAGAACGAGCGGCTGTGGCGGATCCGATCGCCCTCCATGGGCGAGTAGGGGAATCCGACGGGTACCACGCCCGGTGCCTCGACCGGCTTCGGCTCGTCCGCGTCCTCTGGCTCCGTGGCCTCGCTGTTCGCGTTCGGGGCTTCCTCCCGGCCAGGCGATTCCGGCGCGGAGCCGGATTTCGAGCAGGCGAGGGCGAGGGAGAGGAGAAGGGAGAGGAGAAGGGGAATGGATGCGCGCATCGTCCACCTCTGCATAACGAGGCCGGGACGGGTCGTCCACCATCCGGCTTGACCGCCCGTGTCGGGAAGGATAGCTCCGCCAAGTCGCCGTCGGTCGACGTTTCGCGTGGGTGAAATGGGCGAAGTACGGATCATCGCGGGCGAGGCGAGGGGGCGAAAGCTCCAGGTGCCCCCGGGGTTGGCCATTCGGCCGACGCGGGACCGCGTGCGCCAGTCGATCTTCGACATCCTCGGGCAGTTCTTCCACGGGGAGCGGGTGCTGGACCTCTACGCGGGGGTCGGTGCCATGGGCTTCGAGGCGCTTTCCCGGGGAGCGGGCCAGGTGACCTTCGTCGAGCGCGAGCGGACGGCGATCCGCACCATCGAGGCCAACGCCCGCAAGCTCGGCTGGTCCGACCGGATCCGCATCGTCCCGGCGGACGTCGAGTCCCACCTTCGGGGGGCGCGCCGACTCGACTACGAGCTGATCTTCCTGGACCCCCCGTACGAACTCGGTCCGGAACCGGCGCTTCGGGCCCTGGGGCAGGCCGGACTCCCCGAGGGCGCGGTGGTGGTGGCCGAGCACGAGGCGGACTGGTCGGCCGACGAGAGCTACGGGCGCCTCCGTCGGCGGGACCATCGCCGCTACGGCACGACCGGGGTGACCTTCTTCGAAGCGCGAAGCGAGGACGCGCCATGAAACGACTGGCCATCTACCCGGGGTCCTTCGACCCCATGACCAACGGCCACCTCTCGATCATCCAACGAGGCTTGCGGGTCTTCGACGGGTTGATCGTGGCCATCGCCTACAACTCGAAGAAGACGCCGCTCTTCACGGTGGAGGAGCGGATCGAGATGATCCGCGAGGCCATCGGAAACGAGCCCCGGGTGGAGGTGGATGCCTTCGAGGGCCTCCTCGTCGACTACGCGCGCCAGCGCAACGTCACCACCATCCTTCGCGGGTTGCGCGCCGTCTCGGACTTCGAGTTCGAATTTCAGCTCGCCAACATGAACCGGAAGCTCTATCCCCCGTGCGAAACGGTCTTCATGATGACGGGGGAGGACTACTTCTTCATCTCGTCGCAGCTCGTGCGCGAGATCGCCTCGCTGGGCGGACCGGTGGACGGTCTCGTCCCCCCGAACGTCCAGCGAGCGCTCGCGCGGAAATTCGGTCGCAAAGACGATCAGTCGTGAGGAGATGCTCGTGAAGCTCAGCCGCCGTGCGCAGTCCGTGCAGCCTTCCCCCACGCTCGCCATCACCGCCCGGGCCCAGGCGATGCGGGCCGAGGGCAAGGACGTGATCTCCCTTTCGGCGGGCGAGCCCGACTTCCCCACTCCGGAGCACGTCCGGAAGGCGGCGATCGAGGCAATCGAGTCGGGATTCACGCGGTACACCGCCACGGCCGGCACGCCGGAGTTGCGAAAGGCGATCGCCGAGAAGCATCGCCGGGAGAACGGACAGGACTACGATCCCGACACGGAGATCGTCGCCAGCGTCGGCGCCAAGCACGCGATCTACAACGCCATCCAGGTCCTGGTGGACGAGGGCGACGAGGTGCTCATACCCGCGCCCTACTGGGTGAGCTATCCGGAAATGGTCCGGCTGGCCGGCGGTACGCCGGTCCTGGTGCCCTGCCGCGCCGAGGACGATTTCGTGGTCCAGGCGAGCGAGATCGAGGCGCGGATCACGGAGCGGACGCGGCTGCTCGTCCTCAACAGTCCCTCCAACCCCACCGGTGCCGTCTATCCCCGGCGCGCCCTCGAGGCGATCGCCGAAGTTCTCCGCCGCCATCCGCAGGTCGGCGTGATCTCGGACGACATCTACGAGCACCTCGTCTTCACCGGCGAGCCCTTCGCCAACATCCTCCACGCGGCGCCGGACCTGCGCGATCGGACGGTGGTGATCAACGGGCTCTCGAAGAGCTTTTCGATGACCGGCTGGCGGATCGGCTGGGCGCTCGGCCCCGCCGAGGTCATCGGCGCCATGCGGCGGCTGCAGGATCAGTCCACCTCCAACCCCACCTCCATCACCCAGAAGGCGGCGATCGCCGCCCTCCGCGGAGGCCTCGAATCGGTGGAGACGATGCGCAAGGCCTTCGACGAGCGCCGCCGCTTCGTCCAGCGGCGCCTCGCGGAGATCCCCGGCGTGAACTGCCCGGAGATCGGCGGGGCCTTCTACGCCTTCTTCGACGTCCGCCCCCTCCTCGATCGGAGGTTTTGCGGTGAGCCGCTCGGAGGCAGCAGCGCGCGCTTCTGCGAGCTCCTGCTCGAGGAGTTTCTGGTGGCGACGGTCCCCGGCTCGGCCTTCGGGGCCGAGGGCTTCGTGCGGCTCTCGTTCGCGACCTCGCTTGCCGAGCTCGAAAAGGGCCTGGACCGGCTCGAGCGCTTCGTCCGCTCGCTCGAATGAAATTTCTTGGGCTCCCCCCCGTGCGCTCGGGGGGACCTTCTGTTAGATAGGCGCCAGCCGCCGGCGGGGGCCGGCCGTGCCCTCGCGACGGCTGGAGGATCGATGCCGCGGCGCAAGGACATTCAAAGCGTTTTCGTTGTCGGGTCGGGTCCGATCGTCATCGGACAGGCCTGTGAGTTCGACTACGCGGGGGCGCAGGCCTGCAAGGCTCTCAGGCAGGTCGGCCTCCGCGTCGTCCTGCTGAATTCCAATCCGGCCACCATCATGACGGATCCGGAGATGGCCGATGCCACCTACATCGAGCCCATCACGGTGGAGACGGCCGAGCGGATCCTGGCCAAGGAAAGGCCCGACGCCATGCTCGCGTCGCTGGGAGGGCAGACCGGTCTCAACCTGGCGAAGGAGCTGGCGGAGCGGGGCATCCTCGAGAAGTACGGCTGCGAGCTGATCGGGGTGAAGCTCGATTCGATTCGCAAGGCCGAAGACCGCGAGCTTTTCAACCAGGCGATGGCCCGCATCGGCCTCGAGGTGCCGAAAAACGGCGTCGCCCACAGCCTGGAGGAGGCCCTCGCCATCGTCGAGCGCACGGGCTTCCCCGCCATCCTTCGGCCCTCCTACACGCTCGGTGGGACCGGTGGATCCATCGCCTACAACAAGGTCGAGTTCGTCGAGAAGGTGAAGGAGGCCCTGGCCGCCTCGCCGGTGGGCAGCGTGCTCATCGACCAGAGCGTGCTGGGCTGGAAGGAGATCGAGGTCGAGGTCGTCCGCGACCAGGCCGACCGGGTCCTCGTGGTCTGCTTCATCGAGAACGTGGACCCGATGGGCATCCACACCGGCGACTCGATCACCATCGCGCCGGCGCTCACGCTCTCCGAGGAGGAGCTCGCACGGCTGCGCGACGCCAGCGAGAAGATCATCCGCGAGATCGGCGTCGACAGCGGTGGGTGCAACATCCAGTTCGCCCTCGATCCGAGGAGCGGACGGCTGGTGGTCATCGAGCTCAACCCGCGCGTCTCTCGCTCGTCGGCGCTCGCTTCCAAGGCCACCGGCTATCCGATCGCCAAGTTCTCCGCGCTCTTGGCGCTCGGCTACACGCTGGAGGAGATCGAGAAGGAAGTCCTTCCCGGCGCTCCCGCCACCCAGGAACCTCGGGTGGACTTCATCGTCACCAAGGTTCCGCGCTTCGCCTTCGAGAAATTCCCCACCACCGACCCGCTCCTGACCACGCAGATGAAGAGCGTGGGGGAGGCGATGGCCATCGGCAAGACCTTCCGCGAGTCTCTGCAGAAGGCCCTTCGTTCCCTGGAGACGGGTAGCCACGGGCTGGAATCGCCCCTGGGCAAGCGGCCGTTGGAGCCCTACACGGAGGCGGACGTCGAGCGGATCCGCGCCGAGATCAAGCTGCCCACCTCGGAGCGCATCTACTGGATCGCGGAGGCCTTCCGCGCCGGCCTGGATCGTTCCGAGGTTCAGGCCGCGACCTCGATCGATCCCTTCTTCCTCGGCGAGATCGCAGCCATCGTGGAGGAGGAGCGGAAGATCGCGCGGGACGGCCTCGGCGACGCGGAGTCGCTTCGGCGCTACAAGGCGCAAGGGTTTTCCGACCGCCGCCTCGCCTTCCTCACGGGGACGACCGAGCGCGAGGTGCGCCGGCTCCGCCGCGACCTCGGCGTCCACGCCGCCTTTCGCCGCATCCGCGCCTACGCGGCGCAGGCCGACGGCGAGGTGGCCTACCTTTACTCCACCTACGGCAGCGACCTCTGCGATGCTCGCCCCTCCGATCGTCGCAAGGTGATGATCCTCGGCGGCGGTCCCAACCGCATCGGCCAGGGGATCGAATTCGACTACTGCTGCGTGCACGCCAGCTTCGCGCTCCGGGACGCGGGCTACGAGACCATCATGGTCAACTGCAACCCGGAGACGGTCTCCACCGACTTCGACACCTCCGACCGGCTCTACTTCGAGCCGCTCACCCTCGAGGACGTGCTGGAGATCGCGCGGGTGGAAAAGCCCGTCGGCGTCCTGGTGCAGTTCGGAGGACAGACCCCGCTGAAGCTGGCGGCGGCGCTCGAGGAAGCCGGGATCCCGATCCTCGGCACGCCGGTCGACGCCATCGATCGCGCCGAGGACCGGGAGCGCTTCACCGGCGTGGTGCAGAAGCTCGGCCTGCTCCAGCCCGAGCACGGCATCGCGCGCTCGCTGGAGGAGGCGCTGACGGTGGCCCGGGAGATCGGCTTCCCGGTGATCGTGCGGCCCTCCTACGTGCTCGGCGGGCGGGCGATGGAGATCTGCCACGACGAGGCGCAGCTTCGCGAATACCTCACCCAGGCCGTCCGCGCCTCCGAGGAGCGGCCCGTGCTGGTGGACCGCTTCCTGCGGGATGCCCACGAGGTGGACATCGACGTCGTCTGCGACGGCGAGCGCGTGGTGATCGGCGGGGTCCTGGAGCACATCGAGGAGGCGGGCGTGCACTCCGGCGACTCGGCCTGCTCGCTACCGCCGCATTCGCTTCCCGAGTCGATCGTCCGCAAGATCGAGGCGCAGACCGCGGCCATCGCCCGGGAGCTCGGCGTGGTCGGCCTGCTCAACGCCCAGTTCGCCGTGCAGGGCGATCGAATCTACGTGCTGGAGGTCAACCCGCGCGCCTCGCGCACGGTCCCCTTCGTGGCCAAGGCCACGGGCGTGCCGCTGGCCAAGCTCGCCGCGGCGGCCATGGTGGGGCGCAGGTTGCCGCCCGACCTCCCGGATCGCCCCACGCTGCAGCGCTTCGCGGTGAAGGAGTCCGTCTTCCCCTTCCGGCGTCTCTCCGGCGTGGACCCGATCCTCGGCCCCGAGATGAAGAGCACGGGAGAGGTGATGGGCGTCGACCGCAGCTTCGCCCGGGCCTTCTGGAAGAGCCAGCTCGCCTCCGGAAACGCCCTGCCGAGGACGGGGCGCTGCTTCATCTCGGTCCGCGACGAGGACAAGCCCGCCGCCGCGGAGCTCGCCCGCCGGATGGTCGCCCTCGGCTTCGAGCTCATCGCCACGCGGGGGACCGCTCAGTACCTGCAGGAGCGAGGCATCCCCACCGACATGGTGCTGAAGGTGGCGGAGGGGCGGCCCCACGTGGTCGACAAGATCCTCGACGGGGCGATCCACCTCGTCTTCAACACCACTGCCGGGAAGAAGGAGCTGCAGGACAGCTATTCCATTCGAAGGGAAACGCTGAATCGCGGCATCCCCTACTTTACGACCATCGCCGGCGCTCGCGCGGCGGTGACTTCGCTGGAGGAAACACTGCACGGGGAGGTGGATCTCTTCCCGATCCAGGAGCTCTACCGGTTCAACGGCGTGAAGCACACCGGTTGACTCCGCTCGGTCGGGGATGCGATCCTCAACGAGCCGGGCGGCCGCTTCGACGGGGAAGGCGACCGCCCGCCTTTTTTGGTGAGGCCATGTCCGACAAGATCCCGATGACCCGCTCCGGCCACCGCAAGCTCATCGAGGAGCTCAAGCGGCTCAAGACGGTGGAGCGGCCATCGATCATCCGCGAGATCGAGGAGGCGCGCGCTCACGGCGACCTCTCGGAGAACGCCGAGTACAAATTCGCCAAGGAGAAGCAGGGGCATATCGAGGGGCGCATCCAGCAGGTGGAGGACTGGCTGGCCCGCGCCGAGGTCATCGACGTCTCCAAGCTCTCCGGCGACAAGGTCGTCTTCGGTGCCACCGTGACCCTGCTCGACGTCGACACCGACAAGACGGTCAAGTACCGCATCGTCGGCGAGCTGGAGGCCGACCTCAAGCAGGGGCTGCTCTCGGTGACCAGCCCGCTGGCACGCTCGCTGATCGGCCGGCGGGAGGGCGACGAGGTGGTGGTGCGGACGCCCGGAGGCGAACGCACCTTCGAGATCCTCGAAATCGCGTTCGTGGAGCCCGAGGACACGTCCGACGAGCCGTGAGCCTCGCCGAGCTTCTCGAGCGAAAGCTCCATCCCCCTCTCCGTTTCGCCTGTCGTGGTGGAGGGGAGAGGGCCGCCCACCTTCGCGGCCTGGCGTTTCTCTGCGAGGCCATCGCCGGAGAGGCGGAGGCGGGTGGGCATGCGCGGGGCGGGTTCGAGGAGCTGATCGAGGCGGCGCGCCGCTTCGACCGGGCACCCCCGGAGCAGAAGGCGAGCCGGCTGCGAGAGGTCCTCGCCGCCGTGGATGCGCTGGCGGGCCTCCCGCCCGATCTGGCCGCATTCGTCGCCGAGGGCGGGGGAAAAGGCACCGAGGCCCTGGGAGGCGAGAGGAAAGCGACTCCCGACGGCGAGAGGAGCGGCGCCTCCGATGAAGGCGGCAGCGGCGGGCGAGATCGCGCCGAGCCGGTCGCCGGGGCGCGGCGAGTCTCCGCCGAGGTCCCGAGAGGCGTCACGGGAAGGGGAGAGACGCCGGGCGGCGCGAAGGCGGTCTCCTCGGCCCCGGAGGCCCTGAAGCTCGAGGCCCAGGACCCTCAGGCGCCTCCTCGGCGGCCGCGTCCTCGCCCGGAGCCGGCTCGCCCGCCCGGGCAGCGGGAATCGCCCGCTCCCGCGCGGATCGTGGTCCCCGCCTATGCCTCCGCGCTCGCGCAGCTCCCCCTGACCACCTTGCCGGGGGTCGGCCCTCGCACCGCCGAAGCGCTGGCGAAAAAAGGGATCGCCAGCGTGGCCCACCTCCTCTTCGACCTGCCGCGCGCGTACCAGGATCGGCGTGCCGTCCGGCGCATCCGCGACCTTTTGCCCGGCGAGCCGGTCCTCACCTTCGGCAGGGTGGTGGAGACGAAGGAGGTCTTCGTCCGCAAGACGCGGCGGAAGATCTTCCGGGTGGTCGTCGAGGACGGCACCGGTCGACTGGCGCTGACCTTCTTTCACACCTGGCCCGCGCTGCTTCGGCGCTTCCAGCCGGGCAAGGGCTTCTTCATCTGGGGGGAGGTCAAGCGCTTCGGCGGGAGCCGCCAGATCGTCCATCCTGAGGTGGAGGAGGCGGACGACCTCGACGAGGCCCGGCTCTCGGCCGGGCGGATCGTCCCCGTCTACCGGGGAATGGACGAGATCGGCCAGGGGCGGATCCGCGCCCTGGTCGAATGCGCCCTGCAGCGGCACCTGCACGAGCTGCCGGAGATCCTGCCCGAGGCGCTGCGGCGGGAGCGGGGTCTCCCCTCCATCCACGAGACCTTGCAGAACGTGCACTTCCCGCCAGCCGGTGCCGACGTGGAGGCGCTCGGCGCGGGTCTTTCGCCCTGGCATCGGCGCCTCGCCTACGAAGAACTCTTCCTCCTGTCGGTGGGCCTCGCGCTCAAGGCGCGGGGCGTGCGGGTGGAGCCGGGCCACGCCTTCGATACCTCTCCCGAGCGGCTCGGGCGTGCGCTCTCCTTCCTTCCCTTCACCCCCACCGCCGCCCAGCGGCGCGTGATCGAGGAGATCGCCCGCGACATGGCCGCGCCGGAGCCGATGAACCGGCTCCTGCAGGGCGACGTGGGCTCGGGCAAGACGGCAGTGGCACTGGTGGCTTGCCTGCTCGCGGTCTTCGATGGCAAGCAGGCCGCCGTCCTCGCGCCCACCGAGATCCTCGCCGAGCAGCACTACCGCAACTTCTCCCGATTGCTCGAGGGCTCCGGAATCGAGGTGGCGCTCCTCGTCTCCACCCGCGGCGCGCGCACCGCCGGCGAGGCGAGGGCGCGGATCGCCTCCGGTCAGGCGCAGATCGCCGTCGGCACCCACGCCTTGATCTCCGCCGCCTCCACCTTCCACGACCTCGGCCTGGTCGTCATCGACGAGCAGCACCGCTTCGGTGTCGAGCAGCGGGCCGAACTCATCGCCAAGGGGAGGCGCCCGGACGTGCTGGTGATGACCGCCACGCCCATTCCCCGCACGCTCTCCCTGGTCCTGCACGGCGAGCTCACCCAGTCGGTGATCGACGAGCTGCCGCCGGGCCGGACTCCGGTCCTCACCAAGGTCCTGCCGGCCCGCGAGCGCGAGCGCGCCTATCGGCTCATCGAGAAGGAGCTCGCCAGGGGACGGCAGGCCTACGTGGTCTATCCACTCATCGAGGAGAGCGAGCGCAGCGACCTGGAGGACGCCACCCGCGGACTGGAGCGGCTGGAGGCGCGCTTCTCCGGGCGGCGGCTGGCGCTCCTTCACGGGCGGATGAAGGCCGACGAGCGCGACGCGATCATGGAGGCCTTCCGCCGCGGCGAGATCGACGTCCTGGTCTCCACCACCGTGGTCGAGGTGGGCGTGGACGTTCCCAACGCCACCGTGATGGTGGTGGAAAACGCCGAGCGCTTTGGCCTCTCGCAGCTCCACCAGCTCCGCGGCCGGGTGGGGCGGGGCGGCGAAAAGAGCGTCTGCCTCCTCATCGACCACGGCACGGCCGAGGGCGGCCGCGCCCGCGAGCGTCTCGCGACCCTGGAACGAACCAACGACGGCTTCGTCATCGCCCAGGCCGACCTGGAGATCCGCGGCCCCGGGGAATTCCTCGGCACCCGCCAGGCCGGATTGCCCGAGCTGCAACACGCCGACCTGGCGCGCGACGCGCGCCTGCTCGAGCAGGCCCGCAGCGACGCCTTCCACCTCGTGGCCCGCGACCCGGACCTCGCCGCCCCCGAGCATCGGCGTCTCAAGGCCGAGGTGATGGAGCGATTTGCCGAGCGCATGAGCCTCGCCCGCGTCGGCTGACTCGCCAGCGGCCCCTTTCAGAACGAGGAGCCGGGGAGGAGGAGGAAGGCCTCTTCCTTTTCGGTGCTCTCGCGGCCGAGGATGGCGTTGCGGTGGGGGAAGCGACCGAAGCGGTCGATGATCTCCTTGTGGCGGATGGCGTAGTCCAGAAAGGAGAGGTAGCGATCCTTCACGGCTTCGGGGGCGGCGTCGGCGAGCGCCTGGTAGAGCTCGACCGAGCGGGCCTGCAGCTCCCGGTTCTCGGCGTGCTCCAGCGGCAGGTAGAAGAAACTGCGTTCGATGGGGCTCAGCGCCTGGTCGTGGCCGAGCGCGAGCCCCTCGACGACCAGGGCCTGGGCCTTCGGATCCTGCGCGAAGGCCTCGGGCCTTCCGCGGTGGATGTGGCGGGGAAACTGATCGAGGAGGAGGAGCAGCGCCATGCGGCCGCGCGGCGTCGCGGCCCAGTCGTCGAGCTCGCCGGCGGCAGCGGCGCGCGCATCCTCTCCGAAGCGCTCGGTGACGAGGCGATCGGTCTCGGCCGAGCGCCCGAACCAGAGCTCGTAGCGCGCCGGATCGAAATCCCAGCCGAGCTCTTCTTCCGGGCCGAACCAGAACTCGAGGATCTCCTTCGCGCGCTCCATCCACCCTCCTGCCGAGCCGGCTTGCGCTCCTCGTGTGGCGAGAGCTCCACGCTTCGACGCTAGCCCCTTTCGCCCGGCAAGGGTACCTCTCGGCGAAATTGCGGCTGCCCCCGCATCGGGATTTCGGCTAGGTTGCGCGCGATGGACGCCAAAGGCCGATTTTTCGTCTTCGAGGGGATCGACGGGGCCGGCACGACCACCCAGGCGCGGAGGCTCGCGCGAAGACTGGAGGCGGCAGGGGCGCGGGTGCTGCTCACCGCCGAGCCCTCGGAGGGACCGGTGGGCAAACAGCTTCGGGCGATCCTGGAGCGCCGGCTCTCCCCGACCGGGGCAGGGGAATGGGATGGCCGCACCCTGGCGCTCCTCTTCGCGGCGGATCGGCTGGACCACTACCTCGGTCAGATCCGGCCCGCCCTCGAGGCCGGCGTCCACGTGGTCTGCGACCGCTACGTCCTGTCCTCGGTCGCCTACCAGGGCATGGCCGCGCCGCGGGAGTGGATCCGCGCCCTCAACCGCTTCGCCGCGCCGCCCGACCGCACGTTCTTCTTGCGGGTTCGACCCGAGGTGGCGCTGGAGCGAAGGCTGCGCGAAAGCGGTGCGCCCCAGCTCTTCGAAACCCTCCCGCAGCTCGAGCTGGTGGCGCGGCTCTACGAGGAGGCGGAGCAGGTCCTTCGGTCGCGCCACCGGGTGGTGACCATCGACGGCGAACTCTCCCCCGACGAGGTCGACGAGGCGATCTGGGCGCACGTTCGGCCCCTGCTCGACGCTTGAGCAGGGGGCTCAGCCGGTGACGACGAGGGGGCGGTCGGCGTGCGGGTGTTGGAGCACGGTGGCGCGCACGCCGAAGACCTCCGTGACGCGCTCCTCCGTCAGCACCTCCCACGGCGTTCCCTCCGCCGCGATCCGTCCGCCGTGCAGGAGGACGAGGCGTTCGGCGTAGACGGCGGCGAGGTCGAGGTCGTGGAGGATGGCCAGCACGGCGGTGCCGCGCGCACAGAGATCCTTGGCGGCGCGAAGGATGGCGTGCTGGTGCTCCAGGTCGAGGTTGTTGGTCGGCTCGTCGAGGAGCAGCGCCTGCGGCGAACCTTCGGGCGCGCCGGCGAGCTGGGCGAGGACGCGAGCGAATTGCACCCGCTGGCGTTCGCCACCGGAGAGGGTGGGGTAGAGCCGATCGGCCAGGTGCAGGGCGCCCGCCCTCTGCAGCGCCTCCTCCACGAGCCGGTCGTCGCCCGGATGCGGGGGATGGGGGAGCCGGCCCATCCGCGCCACCTCGAAGACGGTGAAGGGGAAGCCGAGCGAGGACTCCTGGGGGAGGAGCGCGAGCTGCCGGGCGCGCTCGCGGGCGGGGATCGACTTCAGCCGCTGCCCGGCGAAGCGCACCTCGCCATCCTCCAGGGGGAGTTCGCCGCTGATGGCGGCGAGCAGAGTCGACTTGCCCGCGCCGTTGGGGCCGAGGACGCCGACGAATTCACCGGGCGCGACTCGAAGGTCGACGCCCCGGAGGATCTCGCGGCTCCCCCGCCGCACCCGCAGGTTTTGGACCTCGATCACCACGACCCGCGTCCTCGCCGGCGAAGGAGAAGGTAGAGGAAGAACGGCCCGCCGATCATCGCCGTCAGCGCTCCGATGGGAAGTTCCGCGGGCGCCGCCACGGTGCGGGCGACCAGGTCCGCGAGAAGGAGGAGGGTGGCGCCGCCGAGGGCCGCGGCGGGGAGAAGGGCGCGGTGGCCGGGGCCGATGACGAGGCGGAGGAGATGCGGGATCACCAGTCCGACGAAGCCGATGGTCCCCGTCGCTGCGACCGAGACGCCCACGCCCAGCGCGGTGAGGAAGACCAGGCGACCCTTGAGCCGCTCCACCTCCACGCCGAGGTGATGCGCCTCCCGCTCGCCGAGGACGAGGGCGTCGAGCTCGCGCGAAACCCGCACCGCGGCGAAGAGGACGAAGGTGACCGGGACGCCCACCCAGACCACCTGGGTCCAGGTGGCGCCGCCGAGGCTACCCAGGCTCCAGAGGGTGAGGGCGCGCAGCTGCGTGTCCGTGGCGAGGAAGCTCAAGAGGCCCGTTCCCGCACCGGCGATGGCCGCGACCGCCATGCCGGCCAGAAGCAGCACCGTCACGTCGGTGCTGCCGCCGCGCTGGCCCAGCCGCCGCACCAGGGTGGTGGCGCCGAGCGCGCCGGCGAAGGCCACCGCGGGCAGGGCGGCGGGGCCGACGACGCTGGCGAGGCTGTCGCCGAAGACGATGAAGAGGGCCGCCGCCAGCATGGCGCCGCCGGAGATGCCCAGGAGCGCGGGATCGGCGAGCGGATTGCGGAAAAGTCCCTGCAGGAGGGCGCCGCAGCTCGCCAACGCGCCTCCGACGAAGACCCCGAGGACCACCCGCGGCAGGCGGATCGTCCAGAAGACGGCGGAGGCGGTGGCGTCCACCGAGTCCGCGGAGACGAGCCCGAGTCCGGAGAGAAGGATGCGAAGGATCTCTTTCGGCGCGATCGGCACCGCCCCGATGGAGGCGGAAAGCAGCGCGGCGAGCGCGAGAAGCACCGCGAGGCTGCCGATGCCGATGCGCGCGCGGCGCCCCCGGCTCCGGGCCGGGAGCGCCACCGGACGGGCCCGCTCCGAGACCGCCGCCCTCATCGGGCCTCCTTCGCCTCCAAGAGCTGCCGGGCGAGCTGGCTGACCGCCTCGCCGACGCGCGGCCCCATCCCGAGCAGCAGGGTGTCCTCCAGCACCACCATCCTCTTCGCCTTGCCGGCGGGCGTGAGGGAGAGCCCGGGAACGCTCCACAGCTTTTCCGGGCCGCCGAGGGATGCCAGCGTCCGCTCGGTGACGAGGAGGACGTCGGGCTGCGCGGCCACGAGCGCCTCGGTGCTGATGGGCCGATAGCCCTGGAAGGAGTCCACGGCGAGCTTTCCGCCGGCCATGGCGATCACCTCGGATGCCACCGTCTCCTTGCCGCCCACGTTGAGGACCGAGGGGGTGGGGGAGAAGAGGAAGAGCACCCGGGGCGCGGCGGCGCGGACCTTGTCGCCGAGCGCCTTCGCCTCCTGCACCTCGCGATCGAGGCGCTGGACGAGCGCATTTCCGGCCTCGACCCGGCCGATGGCCTCGGCCACCGTGCCGATGCGCTTCCGCGCCGACTCGAGGTCGGAGACCTCGTCGACGACCACCACGCGCACGCCGGCCTTGCGGAGCTGGTCGAGGGCGGCGGGCGGGCCGGCGAGGGCGCTGGCGACGACCAGCGTCGGCCGCAGCGAGAGGACGCCCTCCGCCGCGAACTTCCGGTAGTAGCCCACCTTGGGGAGCTTCTCGACCTCGGCGGGGTAGCCGCTCGAGCTGTCGACGCCGACGACGTGCTCGCCCGCGCCGAGCGCGAAGACGAGCTCGGTGATGTCGAAGCCGAGGGTGACGATGCGCTCCTCCCCCTTCTCGGCCGCAGCGGCGAGCGGGAGGGCACAAAGGGCGGCGGCGGCCGCCAGGGCCGCCGTCTTCACGATCCTTGCCTTCGCTGCGTTCTCAGACACGGTGTGCTTCCTCGAGCTGGCAAAGCAAGGCGCGCCAATTCTCGGCCTCCGGAATGCCCGGCTTCCGCTCGCCGAAGAACTGGGCGATGAGCTCGCCGTCGGGGTCGAAGAGCTCGATCGAGTTCACGTCGCCGTCGACCGTGGGCTTGGTCACGCGCCAGGCCTCGGCCACGCGGTCGGTGCGAAGGTGCAGGTTGAAGCCGTGGTCCAACACGTTGATCCAGGGGCCGAGCGGTTTGACGTTCTGCACGGGCCCCGTGTGGATCTGGATCATGCCCGGATTCCCGACGAAGACCATGATGGAAACGCCCTGCTTGGCCGCCTCCTCCAGGACCGCGGTGGCGACCGCGGGGGAGAGCTGGACCGCCAGCCGCTCGTCCGCCAGGCGCATCGCGTCGAGGCGGTGCAGCTTGTGCTTGCGCAGCAGCGGGTAGAAGTCGTGGGTATCCTTCAGATCCCGCCAGCCCTGCAGGAAGGCCTCCTTGTCGACCTGATCGACGGGGAGGTTGTCCTCCTTGGGCATGGGCTTGTCGGAGGGCGCCCAGGGCTGATTGGCGGCGAAGCGCTCCACCAGGGCGTCGAAGGCGGCCTCGTCGCTCTCGGCCTCGAGCCAGATCTTGTGGATGGCATCGCCGGCGTGGTCGAAGAACTGCAGGCTGTAGCGGTGCTCGCCGTCGCGCTTCTCCCGCACGGCGAAGACCGAGTGCCAGGGGGAGAAGAAGAAGCGCAGGTCGATGTCGCGGGAGTGGAAGATGCCGCCGACGGGCGAGAACTCCGGCGCGGGATAGGTGCCACGCTTCTCGTGCACGCAGCTTTCGTTGCGGGTCAGCGCCATCACCGGCCCGAGCTTGCCGAGCGCCTCGAGGATCTCGCGGAACTCGGGGCGAAGCAGGGTGGCGTCCGGCCGCGAGGCCACGAGCATCGCCTCGGAGATGCCGAGCTGCTGGGCCGCATCACGGGCCCGGATCTTCGGGTTCTCCTGAACCAGCTTCTGGTAGTCGGCCCAGATGGCGGCCGGGTCGAAGGGCCT
>QGUN01000006.1 GCA_003242475.1 Pseudomonadota bacterium | reverse complement strand
GGGAAGGGGGCAGCAGGAAGGTCTGATGGGGGTTGTAGGGCCTGTAGGTCTTGCTCACGCCCCCAGAAGATCACGGCCGCCCCATCCTGTCGAGGTGTTCGTCCGAATACCGCAACAGGCTCCTAGAAGCAAGAGCCTGGGAGTATCTGCCAAAATGTTGACAGAAGACGATCCAAGGGTTGAGCCGACACATTGGCATGACGGTTGTCTGGAGACGCGACCGTACTTGCTTTGGGGAGGCGCTGTGGTCTGTCGGTGCAAGCCGGGAGCTGGAGGTAGATCACTCGGTCGCGGACGCAGGTGCCGTCGGTGATACGGTCGCCGGGATGGAGGACGACGGCGCCGCGCCGCCGGGGCTCGGGCCATCGAGGATCGGAACGCTCTCCTCGCCGCGGACGCCGATCTTCACGGGTGCAGGCGGGCGCGGCCGTCTACGCCGCGGAGGACGCTCCAGGTGCGGCCGGCACGAAAGAGGGCGCCGATGGGGATCTGCAGGACGACGTCGGCGGAGAAGGCCACGATGCGCGCGATGACGCGGTAGCCGTCGCCGAGCGAAGGTGGGCGACCGCCGCAGCAGGTTGCGTCACTGCAACCGGCTCCTAACTTGCTTCGGCACTCGAGATCCCAGGGTGGGAAGGAGGGCCAATGTCATGCGGCTGACGACGGCGTCGATTTCGGTCGTCCTGCTCGCGGCGTTTTCGGCGGGCGCTGCACTGGACGAGGACTGGGTGGAGCTCGCGGCGGGCGATCTCTGCTGGGCCGAGATGGCCCGCTTTGGCGACGACCTCTACGTCGTCTGGGTGGACTGGACGACGGAAAGACTGATGTTTTTGCGGCGCGATCCGGGAGGCGCGTCGGCGCCCCTGGCGATCTCGAGCGGAGCAGACTTCCCCTCGTATCCACGGGTGTACGCTCACGAACGGGACGTGCACGTCGCGTGGGTGGAGGACGGAACGCTCTCGATGCGGACGAGTCGCGACAGGGGCGCCACCTTCGGCTCTCCGGTCCCGGTGAGCGGGCCCTTGCCCGGGGGGCCCGCGGCCATCACCTGGAGCGGCGGTCGGCTTCACGTGGCCTGGACCTGGTCGGAAGAGGACGAGATCGGCGGCGTTGCCGTCGCCGTCAGCCCGAACCGAGGAGCGAGCTTCCTTCCGCCCCTTCGACTGGACGACGGAGCAGGGCACGGCGACGTCCGGATCGCCGCGCATGGAAACGGGGTTCACGTGCTGTGGGACGACTCCTGGCGCAACGACGACCCCCGCGCGCGGATTCGGAGCAGCCGCGATCACGGAAAAAGCTACGGGCCGCTCACCATTCTTTCCCCCTATGCGAGCGATTGGCCCACTGTATTCGTCGGCAGCGTCCATGCGCATGCCAATCGCGTCTTCGTCCACTGGGAGCAGACGGATTGGATCTTCGGCGGAGCTCGGTGGCGCACGCATTTCTTCGCGCGGAGCCTCGACCGGGGACAGTCCTTTGGCACCTCGATACTCGCGACGGGGGGATACCTTCAGATCGGGCCGGGGCGGCTGGCCGCCTCTCATCACCACTTGGCCTTCGCCTGGGAAGCCCACGACTCCGACGATCTCTTTTCGCCCTCCGAGCTTTTTCTGCGGGAGAGCTTCGATGGGGGGTCGACCTTCGGGCCCGCGGTCGATCTCAGCCAGTCGCCTGGAACCTGGTCGCAGCTCCTGGGCCTGGACGTGGACGGAAGGCGGACGCACGTCGTCTGGCGCGAGGCCATGACGACGCCGGGCGGTTCCCAGTGGTTTCGAGGCGTGACGGTCGAGGACGGCGTCCCCGGTCCCTCCGTCGACCTGATGGAGGACACCATCGACGTCGAGGTCGTCGCCTTCTCCGCCGTGGACGGTCACCTCGACATCCTCGCCCTGCAGTGGACCCCTTCGGTTTACCGTCTCCTTCATCGGCACGGGCGCGGCACGCTCCACTGAGCAGCGAGTCGATTCGCGAGCGGATCATGTTTCCGTCCGCCAAGGGGGTGCGGCATGAAAATCGGGATCATTGGAGCGGGAAACATCGGAGGCACGCTGACGCGTAGACTTCGGGAGCTCGGCCACGAAGTCTACGTGGCGAATTCGCGAGGGCCGCACACGCTGCGCGACCTCGAGAGGGAGACGGGCGCCAAGGCCGTGACGGCGGAGGAGGCGGCGCGGTCGGGGGAGATCGTCGTCGTCGCCATCCCCGAGGGCGCCGTGCCCCGCCTGCCGAAGGGGCTCTTCGACGGCGTGCCCGAAGACGTGGCGGTGGTGGATACCGGCAACTATTACCCGACGCGCGACGGGGAGATCCGCGAGATCGAGCAGGGGATGCCCGAGAGCGTCTGGGTATCTCGGATGCTCGGACGGCCCGTCATCAAGGCCTTCAACACCATTCCGGCCCGATCGCTGGCGACGAAGGGCAAGCCGCACGGCACGCCCGGCCGGGTGGCGATCCCGGTCGCCGGAGACGATCCGCGGGCCAAGAAGAAGGTGATGGCGCTCATCGACGAGCTGGGCTTCGATCCCATCGACGCCGGCCCCCTCGCCGAGTCGTGGCGGCAGCAGCCGGGATCACCGGTTTACGTTCAGGACTTTGACGCCGAGCGCGCCCGGGAAGCGCTGGCTCGGGCCACGCCGGAGCGAAAGCCGGAGTTCTCCGCGCGTGGGGAAGGCGCTGGGTTGAGCCCCTGAGCGGCTCTTCCGGCCACGCCGAGGGCAAAGGAAAGGCGGCAGGGCCGCACAGCCACCACCACCTCGAAAGGGCGCCCCGGCACGACGTGGTCGTGCCGGGGCGAGCCGTCAGGGGATCACGGCGTGATCGGGACGAACTCGATCACCTGGCCCTCGGTCAGGCTCGGTTGGCCATGGGAGTAGAGAACATAGGCGGGATTCGACGTTCCCGGCGCCTGGATGCCGACCGTCGCGCTTCCGCCGCGAGTCGCCCGATCGATTGGCGAACCTCCGAGCTGCCGATAGGCGAAGACGATTCGCCCGTCTTCCCAGAGCTGGGCCTGGAAGGAGATGGGAGCGCCGACGTCCGAGTGGTTGACGTTGTGCCAGTCGAAGATGGCGACCTTCTGTCCGCCGACCGTCCTTTCCTCCCATTTCACGACCCCTCCAGTCGCCGAATAGAAGAGGTCGTCCCAGAAGGGCGCGATGATGCCGGCCGAGGCGGGTGGGGCGATCGAGGGCAACGGTCGGTTCACGTACTCGTCGTCGGCCTGCGTCACCGTGAGGAAGCCGCTCGACGTCACCCAGATTTGGGTGGAGGCGGTGCCGAAGAAGGGGAAGGAGAAGCTCAGGTTCACCCCCACCTCGTTGAAGATGCCGCTAAACAGGTGCGTGCCGGTGGCCTGGATGTCGAAGATTTCGGCATCGGTGTGGTTGTAGACGACGTAGCCCGAACTGGTGTCGCACGACCCGCCGTCCCATCCCGGTGTGCCGGCGTTGGATCCACCGTCGTAGCTCTCCGTGCGAGCACAGAAGAGCGCAGGCGACGACAGCAGGTGGTGGTGGCCCGACCACTGCGCCAGCGAATCGAGTTCCAGGCTCTGCCCGGAGACGATGGGCCATGCGGCATCCCAGCTCAATCCGCTGATCGCCACTCCGCTCTTCGCGATCTTCAACGAGCCGGACGCCGACGAGAGGCCGAGGCCCGGGATCACGTAGTCGGCGGCGAAGCCGGCCGCCGGACCGAAGGAGAAGGTGGCAAAGCCGAAGGGCGGGATCACGAGCGGCTGAGCGATGGTGTGGACGCTTGGGCCCGCGTGGATCTCCCACCCCTGCAGGTCGATCGATTCGCGCGTCAGGTTGCGAACCTCGAACCACTGGGCCTCTCCGGAAGCCGGGGCGAGCAGGATCTCCGTGACCATCACGAAGCTGGGCGGGAGAAGCTCCAAGGCGAAAGCCTCACATCTCGCGTAGCCGTTCACGACACCGCAGATCATGTACTCGTATTCGCCTTCTTCCGCGCCCAGGGTCATCGGGATCGAGCCGGGCGCCGTCTTCGGTTCCATGCGGAAGGAGCGGTTGGCCAGTCCGCCGCGGAAGGGGACGTTGCTCGAGTCCTGAGACTCCCCACCGAAGTGGAGGTTGTTGCCCATGGTACCCGTCGGATCCTGATAACCGATGGTCGCGCTGGAACCGTTCGCATCGGCGACGCAATCGATCGTGGGCTTACAAGTGGTGGAGTGGCCAGGTGGGGGATCCATCGTTCCATAGCGGAACTCGAAGGCTCCATCCGGGAAGAGCACGATCTGGAAGTTGAGATCGTACTCGTTCGTGTTGCTCGAACCGTGCCACTTGCTCACGTTCGACCACTGGAAGACGTAGCTTCCATCGGAAGCCAAGAGCGCGTGAACTCGTCCGGAACTCCGCGTGTCCAGGTCGTCCCAGAACGCGGCCAGGTGGACCTGTCGAGACAACGAATCGGAGTTCGGAAAGCGCGTGTTGATGCTCGCCGTCGTGGTCGAGGTATCGAAGGAAAGGTAGCCGTCCGTCGAGACCCGTACGCTCGTATGGGTCGTGCCGAAGTAGGGGAAGGCGAAGCCTCCCGCAAAGGCGTGGTCGACCACGGTGACGTCGGAACCTGCACCGATCAGCAGCACCGCGTTCGGATCGTTGCGAATGTCGGTGAAGGTCGAAGGCACCTCGTGCATCGGACCATAGATCACCACGTTTCCCGGCGCGTGGACCGTGTAATCGAATTCCACGTCCACGGATTGACCGGCCACGAAGGGACCCTCGGGAACCGTGACCTCGACGTCGAGTTGCCGAACCTCGACGGTGAGGGAAGCGGTCTTCGCCCGACCCAGCGAGACGAGGGTGAGTTCGTAGGTCGTGGTCTCAGTGGGGGAGAGCACGAGGGCGTCGTGCTCGAGGTCCTTGCCCGCGAGATGGACCGGCTGCCCGTTGGCCGTGAGTTCGAGGTCGTCCGCTCCGACCGTCTCCCAGCTCAGCGTCACGGCATCGCCGGGGTAGATCCAGTCGCTGCTGGCCGCAAACGACAGGATCTCCCAGGGAGCCTGGACGACGAGGGACTTGCATTCCGTCTTGCCGCCCAAAGCAACGCAAACCTCGTATTCGGTGTCGTCGCTGGGCGTGACCACGATCGAATGGCTTGGCGGTGTCTGATAGCGGAAGCTTCGGTTGGCAAGCCCTCCAGGGAAGGGAGGATCGCCCTCGGCCGCCGGTCCGCCGAAGTGGAGCATGAAGCCCTTGTCTTGTCCGGGAACCTGATAGCCGATCGTGGCGCTCGATCCGTTGGTTTCGTTTTCGCAGGTGAGCGGGGTGCAGTCGGACGGGGAGGTCGCAGGCGTGGACGGCGGAGTCATGGTCCCGTAGCGGTATTCGAACTTGCCGTCGGGGAAGAGAACGATCTGGAAGTTCATGTCGTAAGTCCGCGGCTGGCCCGAGGGCGGACTCGGGGCGTAGCGCGCGACGTGCGACCACTGGACGATGAAACGGTCCGGATTCGAGCGGAATGCGGTGTACACGCCGCCATTCGAAGTGTGCAGGTCGTCCCAGAAGATGGCGAGGTGTTGGTTCGGGCGAGCCGTCGAGGGAAGCGGGTAGTTCGCGTGCTGCGTCGTGTCGTTGAAGCCGAGGTTGAAGGTGACGAAACCGTCGGCGCTCACCTTCAGGGCCGAATAGGTTTCGCCGAAATAGGGGAAGGTGAATCCGGCGGGGAACTGGACCTCGGCGAGCGTACCGTCGGCGCCACCGGCGATCGTCGGAGGCATGCCGTCCTGGGAGATGTCCTCGAAGGCGGCGGAGCCGTCCGTCACTTCCTCGAGCGGCCACACCGCATAGATCAGGGGCGACTCACCCGTCAGCGAGGTGACGCTCCAGCTGATCGTGACCGGCGTGCCGGGCTTGACCTGGGTGGAATCGGCGGAGAGCTCGAAGTGGAAGGTTCGGACGGTCACGGTATGGGAGATCGACCGGGTCCTTCCGTCCGCCGAGGTCGCGGTGAAGACGTAGGTCGTTTCCTCGGTGGGAACGTGGGTGATGCTGCCCTGATCGAGCGGCTCGTTGCCAGAGAGCAGATCCTCGCCATTCGCTGTGAGCGAGATCTCGCTGGCGCCGGTCGTCTCCCAGGAAAGGGTGACGCCTTGCCCGTAGTCGATCTCGGCGGCACTCACCTGAAACTCGGCGGCCAGGAGAGCGTAGACGTCGAGCGTCAACACTTCCTCGACGACGTGGCCCAGGGCTCCCGTCGCCCGCACGGTGTACGTGTAGGTTCCCGGAACGGCCTCGGAGATCTCGCACGATCCTGCGGCCACTTCCTGCGGCGGCGCTTCGCATACGGTGTTGCCGTCGTCGTCCACGATCACGAGCGAGTTGGCGTCTTCCGTGGTCCAGCCGATGGTGAAGACATCCCCTGCCTCGATCTCCTCCGTCGGGCCGATCACGGTGAGCCTCGCCCGCGGGTGGACGGTGATCGATACCGTCGCCTCGGTCTCACCCCCGGGGCCAATCGCGGTGAGCACGACATCGACATCTTCCGCGGGGTGGAAAAGGAACGAATCGTTCGGCGCGAAGTCGGGCTTGGCGAACCGCCAGGCTCTGCCGGAGAGACCTCCGGGGTAGGGCGTGCCACTGGTGTAGCCAGAGGCGCCGAAGTGGAAGACATAGACCAAGCTTCCATCCGGATACTGGATTCCAATGGTGGCCGAGTCTCCGTCGAGCTGGCCCTGGGGCGCTCCACTCATCGGACCGTAGCGGAACTCGATGGAGCCGTTCGCACGGAGGACCGCCTGGAAGGTGGCGCTCGTCTGGGGCTGGTCGTAATACACCATCTCCGTCCACTGAGTGACGAGGTACTCGCCCCGATCGTCCTGGCCGAAGAGGTAGTAGAACTGGCCGGTTCCGAAGTCCTCCCAGAGGGGAGCGATGGCGACGTGCGTATTCGTTCCGTCGAGATTCTGGTTGTACCAGGTCGTGTTGGAAAACGGAGCGACGGAGAGAAAGCCGTTGGCGGCCATGTAGATCGAGGTCAGGTTGGTGCCACCGAAGGGGAAGGTGAATCCTGTGGGGAAGGTGATCTGAGCGCAGCCCTCGTCGATGGCCTGGAAGGTCCCTCCTCCGCAGGCATTCGTCATCGTGAGCGCCGTGGCACCCTGGGTTCGGATGTCGACGAAGGGTTCGAAGATCTCCTCGGCGACGAACCCCTCGGCGACGCTGAGCTGGACCGCTGTCGCCAGGATCGTGTTCCAGCTCAGCGTCACCTCGTCACCCTCGACGACCTCGTCCGGCACGGCCTCGAAGGAGAGGATGGTTGGCGGTGCGAGGGTGACGCTCGCCTCGGCAGTGGCGGTGGCGCCGGCGCCGTTGGTCGCCACGATGCGATAGGTGGTACTCGTCGCGGGCTCCACCTCGAAGGACCCGGAGGCGCGTTCCGGCTCGGGAACTTCGTAAAGTGGCGGCTGCACCGGCCGGCCATCTCCGTCGAGCGAATAGAGGACGAGCGAGGCGTCGGCGTTCTCCGAGGTCCAGGAGAGCGTGATCGGCGTGGTTCCGTCGTACTGGCTGGGAGTGGCCAGGAGGGTCACCGAGGGCTGGGCGTAGACCCTCGCCTCGTGGGTGGCGCTCTTCGTCCCCGCCGCGGTCGAGGCCGTGAAGGTGAAGGTGAGATCACCTACGTCGTGGATGGTGAAACTCTTGCTTCCCTGGTTCGGATCGGCGTCGGAGAGGTCGTAGCTGGTGATCCCGTCGCTGAGCGAGAGAACGGGCGTTTCTCCAAAGGGATCGTCCTGCACCTGCCAGGAGAAGGTGATCGACTCGCCTTCGGTCAGCACGTTCTTGGAGCCGGAGAACGCGAGGATGCGCGGGCCGGTGCTCGTGGTCACGGTGACCGTGGCGGTGCTCTCGTCGCCGGCGCCGTTGGTGACGACGAGGGTGAACGCGAAGGTTCCCTCCTCGACGATCGAGGAGGGGCAATCGCCCGCCTCGATCTCGGCGAGGTCGGTGGTGGAGCAGACGATGGCGCCGCTCGGATCGGTGAGGATCAGGGAGACGCCGCCGAGATTCTCCCAGGCGAAGGTCACCGTGCCGCCGGTCGGCGCGTAGTCGGGGGTCGCGGTGAAGGAAAGGATCTGGGGCGCGCCGACGGTGACCGTCAGGGTTTCTTCCACCCAGTCTCCGGCGTCGTTCTCGGCCCTCAAGACATAAGTGGTATCGCCAGCGATCTGCAGCTCGACCGAGGCGGCGAAGTCGTCCTCCGCCACGCCGGGAACCGAAAGGCCGTCGGCGGTCAGGGAGATCGAGGTGGCGTTGACGGTGGCCCAGGAGAGGACGAAGGCCTCGCCGACGCCCACGCGCCCCGGCACCGCTGCGAGTTCGACGATGGCGGGGAAGGGGACCACCCGCACGGAAGCGGTGGCGTTTGCCTCTCCGGCGGCGTTCTGTGCGGTCAGGACGAAGGTGGTGTCCTCGGAGACCTCGACCTCGACCGAGCCGTTCGCGGTCGGCTGACCGGAGATATCGATGGGACCGGTGCGGTCCCCCTCGAGAAGAAGGCTCGTGGCCCCTTCGACGCCGCTCCAGCTCAAGGTGACGCGGGCGGTCTGGCCGGGGTCGGCGCTGACGACCTCGGGCACGACCGTGAACGCGCCGATGGTGGGCGGCGGCAGAACCGGGGTCTGGGCGGAAGCCGTCTCCTCGTGGGAGTCGCTGCGGGCAAAGAGGGTGAAGCGCCCCTCGGGGCCCATGGGGAGGACGAGGCTCCCCTCGCTGATCGGCTCGACTTCGAGGGTTTCCTCGTAGCCTGCACCGTTCGCGATCACGATCTCGCGGGCGCCGCCGACGTGCCAGCGGACCTCCACTCCATCGCCCACGGGCGTCGGCGTCTGGCTGGAGGTGAAGGAGAAGATCACCGGGCGAACGTCGACGGCCACCGACTGCACCGCCGTCTTTTCGCCGCGGGAGGCAGTGAAGACGTAGGTGGAAGTGAGCAGGGGTTCGTCGACGAATTCGCCGCTCGCCTCGGTGGCCTCGTGGATGAGCGTGCCATCCCTCTCGATGCGCAGCGTCTCCGCCTCGGCCATGGTCCAGCGGAAGGTGACCGACTCGCCGTAAAGGATCACGGACGGGTCTGCGCTGACCTCCAGGACCGGCGCGCCGCGGATCCGCACCGAGGTCTTGGCCTCGGTCGAATGGCCTCCGGCGATGGCGCGAAGGGTGTACGTGGTCGAGGAAGTGGGGACCACCTGCACCGAGCCTTCGGCAACGGAAGCGTCGCCGAGGTCGATGGGATCCCCGGCGGCGTCTCGGAGCTCGAGCGCGGTGGCGTACTCGGTCTTCCAGGAGAGCGTGACCGCCTCGCCTTCCTCGATCGTCTCGGGCGTGGCGGTGAAGGAGACGATCCGCGGCTTTTCGACCTCCACGGTGATCGGCTCTGCCTCTGCACGCCTTTCGCCGGCGATCGCCGCGAGGCGAAACTCGGTGGTCTCGTGGACCGGGATCTCGACGGAGTCGGCGGCCGGATCGGCGTCGCCGAGTTCGACGACCCTTCCGTTCGCCTTCAGCTCGACCGCTTCCGCGTCGCGCGTCTGCCAAGAGATCCGGACGGTTTCACCGGACGTGATTCGGGTCGCGCTCGCCTCGAATGAAACGATCTCGGGGGCTTGGTGCTTTCCGGGGGGCTTGGGTGTCTCGTCCTTGGTGCAAGAGATTGTAAAAATACAAATTATCGCAACGAACGCCAGCTCGTGTCGCATCGTCGCTCATGCCCTTTACCCGGGGATGCCACAACACGCCGCCGCCCACCGCAAAACGACAACCCTTGGGGTATCACCACTGGTTGGTTTGATTCAACCGCCAGCGAGATCGAAGCGACCCTCGACGACGTCGAGCGGCACCCCGGGTGGAGCGCTGGCAGATCGACCGGGCGCAATTGATGGGCCGCGGCGGCTCGCGTAGAACCGGCGGCGGAGCGAATCCATGGTGGAGGCGACGCCGCGCGAGCTGCGCGAATTCCAACCGCCGCGAGAGCTGATGGGGATCCTGGGCCGGCTGCGAGAGGCCGGCCACGAGGCCTGGATCGTGGGTGGCGCGGTCCGAGACCTACTGCTCGGAAAGGCTCCCACCGAATTCGACGTGGCCACCGACGCGCGCCCCAAGCGGGTCGCCGAGCTGTTCGACCGGGTGGTCGAGACCGGTATCGCCCACGGCACGGTGACGGTGCTCCAGGAGGGCTTCTCCTGCGAGGTGACGACTTACCGTGCCGGCCGGGCCTATGCGGAGGAAGGCGAGAGCTTCGTCTGCACGATCGAGGAGGACCTGGCCATGCGCGACTTCACGGTCAACGCCATGGCCTACGACCCGCTCGACGACCGCTTCCTCGATCCGCAGGGCGGGCTGGAGGACCTTCGGGCGGGCCTGCTCCGGGCGGTGGGATCGGCGGAGGCGCGCTTTGCCGAGGATCCCCTCCGACCGGTCCGCGCCGCGCGCTTCGCCGCGCGCTTCGGCTGCCGCATCGAGCGCCGGACGCGGCGCGCCATGCCGGCGTTCGTGAACGAATTCGAGCGAAGGGTGGCTCCGGAGCGGATCGGCCAGGAGATGGCCAAGCTCCTCGTTTCGCCGCATCCGAGATACGGGATGGAGATTTTGCGGCGCACGGGCTACCTGGCGGTGATCCTGCCCGAACTCCTCGAGGGGCTGGGACTGCGCCAGAACCGCTGGCACCGTTACGACGTCTATCACCACGTCCTGCGAGCTCTCGACGCCGCGCCGCCGGACCTGGTGGTCCGTCTGGCGGTGCTCTTGCACGACGTCGACAAGCCGCGCACGGTCGCACCTTCGACCCGGCATCCGGGCGAAAACACCTTCTTCGGACACGAGGTGAGCGGCGCGAAGCGCGCGCGGGCGATCTGTCTGCGGCTCCGCTTCGCCAGAAAGGTCGCGGACGAGGTGGAGCGCCTCGTCCGCGAGCACCAGTTCGTCTACACGGAGGAGTGGAGCGACGCCGCGGTGCGCCGGATGCTTGCCCGGATCGGGGACTCCTTCGACCGCCTCCTCGAGGTTCGCAGGGCCGATATCCTCGGACACGGGCGAAACGAGGAGGCGCTCCTCGACAATCTGCGTGCCCTGGAGGGTCGGGCACGTCGCCTCCTCGAGCAGCGTCCCGCCCTGCAGATCCCCGACCTGGCCATCGGTGGCCGCGAGGTGATGCAGGTGCTGGGGATCGGTCCCTCCCCGAAGGTGGGCGAGGCGTTGCGCTACCTTCTCGCTCAGGTGCTCGAGGACCCCGCGCGCAACGAGCCCGAGACGCTCGTGCGCCTGCTTCGCGAGCGCTACGGTTCGATCGAGGGCGGCTGAAGCGGTTCTGGCCATCGCCAAAGAATCGAGGCGTTCTTGGCCGTGGAGAGCCGCCGGAGCTCGCGGCGCAAAAAAAGGGCGGCCCCGAGGGGCCGCCCCGCGTATTGGCGAGCGCGATTCAGATCGCCCAGCGCAGGGCGATGCCGCCGTATCCGTAGCCGGCGTGGGGGCTGAAGAGGAAGAGCTTGTCTCCCTTTTCCAGGCGGCCCTCCTGCAGCGCCTCGTACATGGTGACGGGGATGCAGGCCGAGCTGAGGTTGGCGTACTTGGCGAAGGTGTCGTAGTGCATCGACTCGGGCAGGCCGAGGGCTTCCAGGCAGGCGTAGTTGAACCAGGCCGTGGGCTGGTGCGTGAAGATCATCTTCAGTTCGTCCAGCTTCCAGCCGGCGCGGCCGAGGGCTCCCTCGGCGCAGAGGCGGATCTGGGGGATGAGATCCGCCATCACCTTGTACTGGATCTCCTTGGGGCCCATCTCGGTGATGAGATGAGGCGGCATGTCCGTCTCGCCGTTGGGGCCGGCCAGGGGCTTGCGGTAGACGGTACGGATGCCGCCGTGGAGCGAGCCGTTGGTGCGGAAATGCCAGCCCTTGATGCCATACTCCTCCTCGACGGGGCCGAGGACCACGGCGCCGACGCCGTCACCGTGATACAGGGAGTTGGTGGCGGCGTAGTCGGTCCACCGCGAATACATGCACGACGTGATGCAGAGCACGTAGCGCGCCATGCCCTGCATGATCATCGCGTAGGCGGTGGACAGGTGGCTGATGAAGGAGCTGCAGACGCTGGTGAGCTGCCAGGCACCGGCATCGGGGTTCAGCCCGAGCTGATGGTGGATGTACGCGTCGTTGAAGGGGGGCGGGAACTCCTCGTCGCTCACCATGGAGTGGACGAGGAGCAGGTCCACGTCCTTGGGGTCGACCTTCGCGTGTTCCAGGGCCTCGCGCGCCGCGGCGATCTCGTAGGTGGAGGGCTTCTCGTCCGCGCCGATGACCCGGCGCTCCTTCGTGCCGCGGAAGGGGTCGTGCGCCCACCGCGCCATCTGCTTGGAGATGATCGGATCGTAGTGCTGCTCGCTTGCCGAGCCGCCGGTGATGCCGCGGTAGGGGTCGGCCTCTCCTTTTTTCTCCCGGCTCAGCAGTCGTTCGACGAAGTCCGCCGGCCAATCCTCGTTGCGACGGATGTTCGGAGGAAGGGCCCGGCCGATGCCGAGGATGCCCACTGCCTTGACGGTGCTCATGCTCTCTCCCGTACGCTTTCGATGGCGTCGAGGACGCCGTTGTCGATGAGTTCGACTTTCCCCTCCCGCCTGTCCTCGACGAGCTGCAGCTCCAGGCCGGTCCCCCGCGGAAAACGAACGAATACCTCGCGGAGCCCGGGCGCCGTGAGCTGAGGCTCGCTCAGCGGCGGCATTCCCGCCTCCGAAAGGCGGTTCATCTCCTCGTCGATCGATTCGATGCCCACCCCGATGTGATGGACGAAGGGGCCTCCCTTCTCCCGGAGCTGTCGGGCGGGAAGCGTGTCGTCCCGAAGCGGGTGGATGAGATGGATCTCGGTCGGCCCGATCCGGACCACGCCGATCTCGATTCCGGTGCTTTCCAGCAGGTGGCGCTCCGGATTGGGATCGAAGGGCGCGAAGCTCGCCAGCGCAGCCTCCAGGTCCGGGACGACGACGGTGAGGTGGTGGAGGTAGTGCTTGCGTTCCATCAGATGCTCCTGTGGGTGCCGGCTGCGGCCATCTGCTTGTAGCGGTTGTTGCCGGGGGAGGGCGTTTCGCGGTCGATCTTGATGTCGAGGATGACCGGTCTCCCCTCCTTTTGCGCGAGCTCGAGCATCCCGCGATCGATCGCTCCCGGCCGGGTCACGGTGATGCCGATGGCGCCGATGGCCTCCGCCAGCCGGGCGAAGTCCACGTCGCCGACTTCGAAGGGATGGGAGCGGCCGAAGACGCGCTGGTTGCCGAATTTCACCATGCCATAGCTCGAGTCGTTGAAGACGGCCACGGTGATCGGCACGCGGTGCGCGACGGCCGTGATGAGCTCCAGACCGTGCATTCCCATGCAGCCGTCGCCCGTGAGGCAGACGATCGGCGTGCGCGGATCGCCCATGGCCATGCCCAACGCCAGGGTCAGCCCCGTGGCCATGGTGCAGCTCGCCACCGGCTTGTAGAAATGACCGGGGCGCTTGACCTCGAAGTAGTGCAGGGCGAAGACGCCGTGCTCGCCGATGTCCGCCACGAGCGTGGCGCCATCGGGCAGCGAGCGCTCGATATCGGCCAGAGCTCGCGCGGGCGAGAGCGGAATCGCGGTGGATTCCAGATCCTCCGGCTGCTCCACCCGTGGACCGGCCTTGGCGCGCTCGAGCGCGGGGTTGGCCCTGCGGGGACCGATCTCCTTCGCGATCCGAAGGAGCCGAGGGAGGGCGGTGCGGAGGTCCGCCTGGAGCGTGGCGGTGACGGGGATCACGGTCTTGCCGAAGGAGGTGGATTCGACGTCCACCTGCACGACCGTGCCGCCCTCGCGCGCCAGGGGGCGATATCCGCCGGTGGCCAGGTCGGAGAGCTGGGTGCCCAGGGCGAGGACGTAGTCGGGGCCCTCTTCCGCGTAGGCCGCCGCCCAGCGGGAGCGCGCGTGGCCCATCACGCCCAGCGAGAGGGGATGCGTTTCAGGCAGGGTGCCCTTGGCGTGCGCGGTGGTCGCGAAGGGAACCTGCAGCGCCTCCGCCAGCTCGAGCACCTGCGAACCCGTGCCGCTGATGCGGACGCCCGAGCCCGCGAAGACGAGCGGCTTTTCGGCCGAAGCGAGGCCGCGGGCGATCCGCTCCCACTCCTCGTCCGGAACCGCGGCCTCGATGGTCCGCGGAGCGATGGTGGGATCGACGATCTCCGCGGAGGCGGTGAGGATGTCGAGGGGGAGGATGACGAGGACCGGCCCCGGCCGGCCCTCCCGGGCAACGGTGAAGGCGCGACGGAGGGCCACGCGAGCCAGGGAGGGATGGGTGACCTCGATCGCCATCTTCACCGCATGTCGGTAGCCGTCGGCGAGGTCGAGGCCGTAGGGGCCGACCTCCTGGACCGAGGCGCGACCGTGATCGGCGCGCGGCACGTCGCCGGCCAGATGCACGAGCGGCACCGACTCCTGCCGCGCGGTGACGAGGCCGGTCAGCGAGTTGGTGAGGCCCGGTCCGCAGGTGGAGATGGAGACGCCTACCTGACCGCTGGCGAGCGCGTAGCCGCAGGCGGTGTGCACCGCGGCGGTCTCGTGCCGGCTGACGACGAGTTCGATCTCCGAGCGATCGTACAGCGCGTCGAAGACGGGGCCGATCGGGCCCCCCGGGACGCCGAAGACGCGGTCGCAACCGGCGCGGACGATCTCCTCGACCACGACGTCCGCCGTGCGGCGAAGCGACGACGAATGAGAAACCCTGGCTGCAGCAGGCCGAACCATCGAGTTGTTCCGCGATTGTTTCGATTCGTTCGGGGTTCCTGGAAACGCGTACGAGCACGGGCCGAAGTGGGGCGGCCCGTGCTCGCACGAGAGGTCAGCCGTCAGTTCTGGCCGTCACCGAAGACGATGCGCGCGTGGACGGTCTGGTAGTAGATCTGCCCGAAGCGGATGACGAAGGTGTCCACGCCGTCGGGGACGGACATCGCCGGGGTGTAGACCTCCCAGTTCACCATGACGACCTCGCCGGTGTGGTGCATACCCGTGGTCGTCGGCATCACACCGCCGAAGAGCTGGGCCAGCGCCATGAAGCCCTGGAGGATGGCGTCGCGCCCGACGTGGACGCCGTCCGCGGTCAGGACGCGAGCGTTGGGCGCGTAGTCGCACATGGCGCGATCGAGGTCGCCGGCGAGGAGCGCCTGCTGGTGCTCGATCATCACCTGCTTCGGGGTGCGCAGAAAGCGCCAGGGATTGCAGCGATAGCCATTGGAGAGGTGCGTGTACTGCTTGAGCTCGGCGGGAAGCTCGATGCCGAGCAGTTTCTGGACGAGCGACAGCTCCGCATCCGGGCTGGCGAAGGCCAGCGACGGGAGCAAGACGATCGACGCGACGATGCCCGAGACGAACCGACGAACCACGGTCATGTCGTTGCTCCTTTCGTGCGGTCCGGATGGACCGCCTTGCGTGCCAGGTCTGCTGCGGTCCTGGCAAGGTGCTTGCCGATCGCCGGGAGTGGCAGGATCTCCGCAGCCGCACCGAGTGCGACGGCGGCTTTCGGCATGCCGTAGACGGCGCTGGTGGTCTCGTCCTGGACGATGGTCCAGCCGCCGCGCCGTCGGATCTCCAGAAGCCCCTCCGCCCCGTCTCTTCCCATCCCGGTGAGCAGGACTCCCCAGACTCGCGCCTCACAGGCCCGAGCGGCCGAGGCAAAGAGCGCGTCGATCGACGGGACGTGGGGGGTATCGGGAGGAGCGTCCCGCTGGACGAGGATCAGGCTGTCCCCCTTTCGCACGACCTCCAAGTTCTTTTTTCCTCCCGCGAAGACCACTTCACCCGGTCGAAGCGCCTCCCCGGCAACGCCTTCGCGCACCGAGAGCGGTGTCTTTTCGGCGATGCGCTCGATGAGGGGCTGCAGAAAGCTCGTGGGAATATGTTGCACTACTGCGACCGGCGCGGGGAAGTCCGAAGGTAGCTCTCCGAGGATCTGAAAGAGCGCCTGGGGGCCGCCGGTCGAGGCACCGATGACGACGAGCTCGGGGAGGAGGATGCCCGAGCTCTCCGGCGAGGCGGCTCGGCCGAGCGCCCGCCGCCGGAAGGCGGCGGCCGCGCGGATCTTGGACGCGACCTCGCCGCCCAGCGCGTGCAGCTCCATGGCCGAGACCGTGGTCTTGTCGACCAGGTCGAAGGCGCCGTACTCGAGCGCGCGGATGGCCAGTTCCGCATCCGGCCGGGCGGCGCTCGAGACCACCACGACGGCGGGCGGATCGATCTCCCGGGAGAGGGCCTCGAGAACGCCCAGGCCGTCGAGGACGGGCATGTCGAGGTCGAGGACGACCACGTCGGGCGCGACCTTGCGGACGAGCTCCAGCGCCTGGGCGCCGTCGCCGGCTTCTCCGACGACCTCGATCCCGGGCTCGCTGGAAAGCACGCGCCGCAGTGCGCGCCGTGCGAAGGGAGAATCGTCGACGAGCAGCGTGGCGATGGTCGTGGAATCGTTCACGGCCCCTCCTCGCGCACGAACCAGACGTTGTCTCCGCTGCGATGGCGTAGGTGGTCCAGGTTGGTGACGAAACCCGTCTCGGGGTGGCCGAGCAGCAGGATGCCGCCGGGCCTGAGGCGCTCCATCAGCCGCCCGACGGTCTGCTCGAGGACGGGCGGGTCGAAGTAGATGAGGACGTTGCGGCAGACGACCGCGTCGAACTCGCCGAGCTGGGCGAGGGAGTCGGGATCGACCAGATTGGCGCGCCGGAAGGAGACGCAGGCGCGGAGCAGCGGCCGAGCCAGATAGCCATCCCTCGTCAGGCGGAAATAGCGGTTCTGCCAGTCGTCCGGGCCGGCGCCGGCCTTCGTGATGGCTGCGGGGCTGTAAAGGCCGGAGCGCGCGCGGTCCAGCGCCTTCTCGCTGATGTCGATGCCGCAGACCTCGATGGGACGGCCCCAGAAGAGATGGAGGTTGTCGAGCAGGAGCATGGCGAGGCTGTACGTCTCCTCACCGGTGGAGCAGCCGGCGGAGAGCACGCGCAGGGGCTCGCCGGTGAAGGTCTCCTGCCGGACGTGCAGCGCCTGGACGAAGGCGTTGAGCTGCTCGACGTCCCGAAAGAAGCTCGTCTCCCGGTTGGGCACCAGCTCGGCGACGGTGTTCGCGAGGGGGGAGTCGAGCCCGCCGCGGGCGAGGTCGCGCACGTACTCGCGCGGGTCGCTGTAACCGCTGGCCGCCATCGCGGCACGGAACCGCCGCTCGAGGACCTGCGGATTGCGCCGCGGCTGCGCCAGACCGAACCATCCCTCCACGAGCTTTCCGAAGTCGGCGAGGCAGTCGGCCGGGATCGGCTCCGGTTCGAGAACCAGGGGTGCGCGCAGCATCTCAGGCCTCGGCTCCCGAGCGCATGCGGATGGCGCGTACGGCCTCGTCCACGGCCTCGCGGAAGAGCTCGAGGTCCCTCAGACGCAGCAGCGCCTCGAGGGTATCTCCTCGGCCGATCCTCCCCAGGGTGATGACCGCGGACACCGCGCGCCAGCTGTCGCCCTCGAGCTCCTTCGGGTCCCGGGAGAGGAGCTGCAAGAGGAGCGGCACCGCCTCCGCGTCGCGTTGCTCGCCGATCGCCTCGATGGCGGCCTGCGCGAGGAGGACATCGGGGTGCGAGACGAGGGAGCGCAGGGTGGAGCGGGCCTGCGGATGATCGATTCCGCCCAGGACCTGGATGCAGAAGAGGGCAGTGTCCCGCGAGCGGCCGAGCGCCCCGGCGATCACCGCGGGAAGGGAGCGCGGTGCGGCCTTCCGCAGCGCCTCCATCGCGGTCGCCCGCCGGGTGTAGGACTCGCTGCTCGCGACGAATTCGACCAGGCGTTCGGGCGTGAGCTTTTCCGCGGCGACCTCGGCGGCGCGGTCGCGCACGACGAGCGAGGCATTGGCCAGCGCCTCCTCGATGGTGCCGGCCGGCTCGACGCCCTGCCGCGCGCGCTCCAGCGCCTCGAGGAAGATGGAATCGGCGCCGCTCATGCAGACTTCTCCGGCAGGCGCAGGTGCTCGACGTGGGCGGTCAGCTCGGTCACCTTCGCCGAGATGCCGTTCAGCGTCTCGGCCACGCGCTGGACTGCATCCTGGTTCTGGCGGGCCACCACGCTGATGTTCTCGATGGCCTTGAGCACCTGCTCACCACCCGCGCGCACCTGGACCGTGGCGTCGGCGACCTGCCGGGTCCGCTCGGAGATCCGCTCCACGGCCTCGAGCGAGGAGCGCACGGCGCGCGACTGCTCGTTGGCGCTCTCGGTGAGGAGGCGAGAGAGGTTGCGGATGTGATCCACTTCCTGCCGGAGCTCCTGGGAGCTGCGGGACTGCTCGGAAACCGCGAGCGCCACCTTCTGCACCAGGTTGCCCACGCGGTGGATCGACTCGAGCACGCGGGTCATCTTGGCGCCGGCCTCGTTGATGAGGCGAGTGCCCTCGTCGGTGCGGCGCGCATTCTCACGCGCGAGGCGAACGGCG
Organism: Pseudomonadota bacterium; assembly: GCA_003242475.1. GTDB lineage: Bacteria > Myxococcota > Myxococcia > Myxococcales > Vulgatibacteraceae > ZC4RG40. The sequence continues at coordinate 49,068 of QGUN01000006.1, read as the reverse complement.
GTCTCGGTCTGGTCGCGCATGGAGCCGATGAGCTCGGCCACCTCCTTGGCGGCCCCGAGGGCGCGCTCCGCGAGCTTCCGGACCTCCTCGGCGACCACGGCGAAGCCCCGGCCGCTCTCGCCCGCGCGCGCCGCCTCGATGGCGGCGTTCAGGGCGAGAAGGTTGGTCTGGTCGGCGATCTCCGCCATCGTCTGCACGATGACGTTGATCTGGCGAGACCGCTCGGCCAGCTCCTCGAAGGCCTGGCTCGAGCTGCGCGAGCTCTCGCCGATCTCGTTGATGCGGACGATGGAGTCCTCCAGCGTGCGGGCGCTGGCCTGGGCCTCCTCGTCGATGGAACGGGTGAAGGACGAGGCCTCCTCCAGATCGCGGGCCGAATTGGCGGCGCGCCCGGAGACGTCCTCCACGCTCCGGCCCGCGCGCCCGAGGGCCTGGTCCAGCTCCTCGGCGGCGCGGCTGATCCGCTCCACGGCTCCGCCGATCTCACGCGCGGCGTTCAGCACCGCGGAGGTGTCGTTGGCCAGTTCCACTGCGTTGCGGCTGACGCCCTGGATCTGCGCCGCGATCTCCTCCATGGCGGAGGAGGTCTCCTCGGCGGCGGCGCTCTGCTCCTGGGCACCGTCGGCCATCTGGGTGGTGCTGGCCGCGACGGCAGCGGTGGCGATCGAGACGTCGTGGGCGTGCGCCTTCAGATTGCCGATCGTGGACGCCAGCATGCTGCGCAGGCGGTCGAAGGCCGCACCGAGGTTCTGCAGCTCGACGTCCCGAAAGCTCGGCACCGCGACCGCCAGGTCGCCTTCCGCCATCCGAACGGCCGTGGAGGTCAGCTCGTCCAGCGGCTTGGTGATGGAGCGCGCCAGCATGGTGCCGACGACCGCGAGGCCGGCGAGGATGACGATGAACGCCGCGGTCTGGCTCCGGAACGCGACCGCCTTGAGTTCCTCGAGCCGGGCATGGACCTCGTCGTACTTCTTGGTCGTGTCCATGTAGAGGAGACCGAGCGCCCGGGAAAAGGCCGCGGCGTGCTCGGAGGGCGCCCGTAGGAAGGCGGCCAGGTGCTCGTCGAGCAACCGCGCGACGCGCTCCTCCTCGCCGACCATCTCGGCTGCCTTCCGGAGCGCCTCGGCGTCCGCCTGGATGCGCTCCAGCAGCGCCGAATTCGCGACGATCGTGTTGCCGAAGCGGTCGATCGTCGCGGTCATGCGCATGGCGGTGGCGCCCAGCTGGACCCAGTTGTGGCTGGCGAGCAGCACTTCGTCCGACCGGCTGATGGTGAAGACCATCGCGACGGTCATCGCGATCGGGGAAAACAGCGTCAGGGCGATGGCGAAGGCGAGCCTCGTCTTGATCGACATTTTCATGGCGCGAGCTCGGGAAGAACGAGGAGTTTGTCCAGGCTGAGAAGAAGGGCGAGCCGTCCGTGCGCGGGGACCACGCCGACCACGTACTCGCTGAGGCGGTGGTGGACCTCGGGCGGTGGCGGCTCGACGGCGCTTTCCGGGATGCGGATCACCTGGTGCACGGCGTCGACCAGCAGGCCGATGCGCCGGTGCCGGCTCTCCGCGACCACGATTCGGCTGCGCGGTCCGATCTCCGCCGGTTCCAGGCCGAGCCTCGTCCGCACCTCCAGAACCGGGAGGATCGCGCCCCTCAGGTTGTGAACCCCGCGGACGTGGGCGGGGGCCTGGGGGACGCGCGTGATCCGCTGCACGCGGATCACCTCGCGCACGCGCTCGACGCGAAGGGCGTAAAGCTCGTCGTCGAGCGAGAAGGTGACGAACTGCAAGGTGACGACGGGCTTTTCGGCCTCTTGCTTGTCCGGCGGAGCGACCGCCTCGACGAAGCGGACGATCTGCTCCGGATCCGAGGGATCCGCCTTCGGTACCTTGGCGAGGATGTCCTCGGCGAAGCCGAAGGGGGGAAGTTTCTCACTCATGCGACCTCACCCCTTCCCGCGGCCAGCGCGACGAGCCGGTCGGGAGCCAGGCGGAGGACCACCGCCCCGTCGGCGAGCAGGGCGGCCCCGTCCACCGGAGCCCGTTCACCGAGCGCGGGATCGAGGGCCTGGAAGACGAAATCCTGCTGGCCGAGCAGCGCATCGACCCGGAGGGCCGCCGTGGCGCCGGCCTGGAGAAAGACCGCGTATTCCCCCTCCGTGGAAAGCCCGAGCGCCGTCTCGGGGTCGACGAGGGGGAAGAAGGTGCCCCGGTGCTCGAGGGCCTTCCCCGCGCCCATCCAGCGGATCTGGCCCTCGGCGATCCGGGCGGCCTCCACCACCGAGGCGGCAGGGACCGCGTAGATCTCGTCCGCGATCCGGCAGAGGAGCGCGCGCTCGAGCGCGATCGAGGTGGGCACCGTGAGGACGAAGCGCGTTCCTGCGCCTCGCTCCGACTGGACCTCGACCGAGCCTCCGAGCCGGACCACCTCCTTGTGGACGGCATCGAGCCCGACGCCCCGGCCGGCGCTCCGGCTGAGCGAGGCGGTGGTGACGCCGGACTCGAAGATCAGCGTGCGGGGATCGCGAGAGTCGTCCAACCCCAGCTCGCGCGCCCGCTGACGCACCGCCTCCTCGTCGATGCCGGCGCCGTCGTCCTCGACCGCCACGACGACCTGGCTGCCGTGCGTGGAGGCGCGAACCACCACCCGGCCCACCGCCGGCTTGCCCGCGCGTTCGCGCACCTCGGGAAGCTCGATGCCGTGGACGACCGCGTTGCGAACCAGGTGGCCGAGGATCTCGCCCAGCCGGTCGAGAACCGCTTTGTCGATCTCCACGTCGGTCCCGATGATCTCCAGCTCGGCCCGCTTGCCGTTGCGGAGCGCTTCGTCACGGACGATGCGGCGGTAACGCACGAGGAAGGCGCCGATCGGGACGGTCCGAAGGCGAAGGACCTGGTCGTGGAGGACGCGAACCGCCCGCTGCAGGGCATCGCCTGCGATCCGCGCCTCGGCGAGGGAGCCCGAGGCGAGGGCGCGCTGCAGACGCGTCTCGTGCACGACGAGCTCGCCGGCCGCGGCCACCAGCCGATCCACCCGCTCCTGGGGAACGCGAAGGGCCGTCTCGGCGTAAGGGGTGAGCGAGAGGGGGAGGGCAGGGGTGACCTCGCGGTCCTTTTCGGCGATGGCGCGGACGGCGGGCAGGACCTGGTCGACCGGCCGTCCGTCGAGGATCTGCCGGGCCTCCTGCCGCAGGCAATCGATGCCCTGCAGCAGGTCCTGGACCAGCGCCGGATCGTCTTCCAGGCGCGCGGCCAGGTCCTCCAGCACGTGGACCGCCGCCTGGACGACCTCGGCGCCGACCATGCCGGCGTTGCCCTTGAGCGTGTGCAGGGCGCGGCGAAGGGTGCGGAGCCGCGCCGTCGCCCCCTCGCCGCCGATCTCGAACGCGAGGAGGGCATCCTCCGCGGTATCGAGGAGGCCGAGCGCCTCCTCCGCGAAGTCACGCGCGAGTGCTTCCAGACTCATCGCGCGGCAGCGCTGGAGGGAAGGTTGAGGACCCTCTGGAGGACCTCGGCGATCTGCTCGACGGTGAACGGCTTCTTGAGATAGGCTGTTGCGCCACGCTCGAGTGCCCGCCGGATGTCCTCGTCCTGGTTTTCGGTCGAGACCACGACGACCGGCACCGGATCGCCGAACTCCTCCTTGCGAAGGGTTTCGAGGAAGGAAAGACCGTCGAGCACGGGCATGTTGAGGTCCAGCAGGATGGCCCGGAACCGCTTCTTTCGGGTCAACTGCAGGGCTTCGAGGCCGTTGTAGGCGTGCGATACGGTCAGGCCGAGGCGCCGGGCCACCAGGCCCTGGAATTTGTGGATCAGCTCCGAGTCGTCGACCACCAGGATGTCTCCAAGCTGTGGCTCCATGCTGCGCATCTCCTGCCGGGCCCTCCGCGGACACCGAGAGGCGAAGCCTCGCACACTTTCGAGTTGTACGATATCCCACTTTAGTGTTAATTCCCGAGTATCATGAGTTCTTGGACTTCAGCGAGGCGCGCAGCAGCGAGTGTTCTTCCCGCTCCGACGTGGCGCTACCGCCTGGCAAAGGCGCTGGCGGCGGCGACCGGAGCGCGCTTCGTGGGCATCTACACCTGCCCGCCGGGGGAGATCCTCGACGGGGTTCACTCGGTCTATCCGGACGAGATGGACGAGATCATGGTTCGGGTGGCCCGCGAGGTGCTGCCTCGGATCGCCTGGACCCGGCACGGACAGCGCAATCCGGATGCGGCGAGTGGAACCCCCTACTTTCCCCTGGATGACGACGACGGGACGCAGCGGCGGCTCCTGGAGCCGCTCATGAAGGCGGCCGGAGTGGAGGATCTGATCCACGCCTCCTTCCTGGCGGAGGGGAAGGTGGTGGGCGGTGCGGCAGTCTGGCTGGGGAAGAAGAAGGGGTCGCGCGAGCTCTTGGCTCCGCTCGGAGAGGTGGCTCGCGTCGCCGGCAGCACACTGGAGCGCGCCATCCGGCTCGCCAGGGGCTGCTCGGAGGGCGTCAGCACGGATCCGATCCTGCCCCTCGAGCTCCTCACCGGGCGCGAGCTCCAGATCGCCCGCCTCGCCGCCCGCGGACTGACCGACGTCAACATCGCGCACACCCTCGGCATCTCGGAGCAGACGGTGGGCGCGCACATGCGCCGCATCTTCCTCAAGCTCCGGATCAACTCCCGCCTGCAGCTCGCCCAGGAGACCCGGCTCCACCGCCCCGTCGCCAGCTGAACGTCCACGGAAGCGCGATCGCCCGGAGACGCTTCTGGACAGGGCGCGATCGAGCCCCGCGTGTTAAGAAGGCGGGCGATGCGCGTGGTGGTGGCCATGTCCGGAGGGGTGGATTCCTCCGCTGCCGCGGCCCTGCTCGTCGAGCAAGGCCACGAGGTGATCGGGGTCTCGCTTCGGCTCACCCGGACGGACCGGGCAGGGCCGGGTAGGTGCTGCACACCCGACGATCTCGAGGATGCGCGCGCGGTGGCGCGGACGCTGGGGATTCCATTTTACGTCCTCGAGGCGACGGAGCTCTTCGAGCGGCAGGTGATCTCACCCTTCGTTCGCTCCTACCTGGCGGGCGAGACGCCGATCCCCTGCCTGGCCTGCAACCGGGAGGTGAAATTCGACCACCTGCTGCGTCGCGCGCGGGCGCTCGGCGCCCGGCTCGCCACGGGCCACTACGCCCGGATCGTGCAGGGCGAAGACGGCAGGTATCGGCTGCTGCGCGGCGTGGACGAGGCGCGGGACCAGAGCTATTTCCTGCATCACCTCGGGCAAGAGGAGCTACGCGACCTGCTCTTTCCCGTGGGCCACCTGCACAAGGCCGAGGCGCGCGAGCTGGCGCGGCGCGCCGGGTTGCCGGTCGCGGACAAGGCGGAGAGCCAGGACATCTGCTTCATCCCGGACGGCGACGCCGCCGGCTTCGTCGATCGGCGGGCGGCGGCGGAGGGGCTCTCGCCTCGCCCGGGCCGTCTGGTGGACGCTGCCGGCCGCGAGCTCGGCCGGCACGACGGCGTGCATCGCTTCACGATCGGGCAGCGCAAGGGGCTCGGCGAGGCGGTCGATCGCTTTCCCGCTCCCCGGGGGCAGAAGCTTCCCCTTTACGTCAGCGAGATCCGTCCCGATACGGGAGACGTGGTCGTCGGCCCGGCGGCCGAGGTGGAAAGGGACCGCTTCTTCGTCCGGGACGTCTCGTGGGTCTCGGGTTTTCCGCCCGCGCCCGACGACGTTCTGCTCGTCCGCGTCCGGCACCGCCACGCCGGAACCCCCTGTCGGGTGCGACCGGTTCGGGGCGCCTGGGAGGTGGCGGCCCTCGAGCGGGTGAGGGCACCGGCTCCGGGGCAGGCAGCCGTATTCTATCGGGGGGATGAGGTGCTCGGAGGAGGCCGGATCTCGCGGTTGACCGACGCCGAGGCGGGTGGGTATGCAACCGGGAACCCTTCCCAACCATAGGAGCGAGGCATGGCGGACAAGCGTGAGGTGGTGATCGTCGGAGCGGCCCGGACTCCCATCGGGGCCTTTCTCGGAGCGCTCTCCACGGTTCCTGCGCCCCGACTCGGCGCGGTGGCGATCAAGGCGGCGCTGGAGCGCGCCGGCGTGGCGCCCGAAGCCGTGCAGCACGTCTTCATGGGCAACGTGCTGCAGGCCGGCGTCGGGCAGGCGCCCGCTCGCCAGGCGGCGCTCTTCGCCGGACTTCCGATCGGTACGCCAGCCGTCACCATCAACAAGGTCTGCGGCTCCGGACTGGAGGCGGTGGTCCAGGGCGCGCGGACCATCCTGATGGGCGAGGCCGACGTGGTCGTCGCCGGCGGCATGGAGTCCATGTCCAACGCGCCGTACCTCAACTACGAGGCACGGCGAGGGGCGCGGATGGGCCACGTCAAGCTCGTCGACGCCATGATCAAGGACGGCCTGTGGGACGTCTACAACGACTTCCACATGGGCAACGCCGCCGAGCTCTGCTCCCGTGAGCACAACATTCCGCGCTCGGCCCAGGACGAATACGCGCGTCTGTCCACCACCCGCGCCATCGAGGCGCAGAAGGCCGGCCTCTTCAAGGCGGAGATCGTCCCCGTGGAGGTGGCGGGGAAGAAAGGCGAGGTCAGCGTGGTGGACGAGGACGAGGGCCCCAAGAACGCCAAGCCCGACAAGATCCCCAGCCTCAAGCCCGCCTTCGAGAAGGACGGCACCGTGACGGCGGCGAACGCCTCGTCGATCAACGACGGCGCCGCCGCAGTGGTGCTGATGAGCCGCGAGCGCGCCGAGCGCGAAGGTCGGCCCATCCTCGCTCGCATCGAATCCTGGGGCCATGCCGCGCGCAAGCCGGAGGAGTTCACCATCGCTCCGGCGGATTCGATCCGCAGCGCGCTCGCGCGGGCGAACCTCGAGCTCGAGGACATCGACCTCTTCGAGATCAACGAGGCCTTCGCGGTCGTCGCCATCGCCAACAACCGCCTCCTCGGCCTCGATACCGAGAAGGTGAACGTGCGCGGCGGTGCCGTGGCGCTCGGTCACCCGATCGGCGCCTCCGGCACGCGCATCCTGGTCACCCTGCTTCACGCCATGAAGGACATGGACCGGAAGCGGGGCGTGGCGAGCCTCTGCATCGGTGGCGGCGAGGGGATCGCCCTCGTCGTCTCGCGCTGAGACCGCCGGGGTATACTGGATTCACCTTCCAAAGGAGGCCAGGCTCGTGAACAAGCTCTACGAGAGCGCCGATGCCGCCGTGGCGGATCTGACCGACGGCATCACGTTGATGGCGGGCGGCTTCGGTCTGTGCGGAAATCCGGAGAACCTGATCCGCGCGATTCACCGCAAGGGGATCAAGGACATCACTCTGATCTCGAACAACTGCGGCACCACCGATCTCGGTCTCGGGATCCTGCTGCAGAACAAGCAGATCAAGAAGATCGTCGCCTCCTACGTGGGCGAGAACAAGGAATTCGAGCGCCAGTTCCTCGCCGGCGAGCTGGAGGTCGAGCTCGTCCCCCAGGGCACGCTCGCGGAGCGCATCCGCGCGGGCGGCGCGGGGATCGGGGGCTTCTACACGCCGACCGGCGTGGGCACCAAGGTGGCCGAGGGCAAGGAGACCCGCGTCATCAACGGGCGGGAGTACTTGCTCGAGCTGCCGCTGGTGGCCGACTTTGCCATCATCCACGCGTGGAAGGCGGACAAGTGGGGCAACCTGGTCTTCCGCAAGACCGCCCGCAACTTCAACGCCATCATGGCCAAGGCGGCGAAGGTGACGATCGTGGAGGCGGAGCACATCGTGGAGGTCGGGGAGCTCGAGCCCGATCAGATCCACGTCCCCTCCATCTACGTGGACCGCGTCGTCAAGGGCGAAAGCTACGAGAAGTGGATCGAGAGAAGGACGACGAGGCCGCGCCCCGAGGGCGCATGAGGCGAGCGAACGCGAGACGGGGGTGAAACCATGCCTTTGACCCGTGAGCAGATCTGCCAGCGCGTCGCGCAGGAGCTCCAGGACGGCTTCTACGTCAACCTGGGGATCGGCATGCCGACCCTGGTGGCCAACTACGTGCCCGAGGGGATCGAGGTCGTCCTCCACAGCGAGAACGGCATGCTCGGCGTCGGTCCCTATCCCTATCCGGGCGAGGAGGATCCCGACCTCATCAACGCCGGCAAGGAGACCGTGACGGAGATCCCGGGCACGGCCTATTTCGACTCCGCCGAGTCCTTCGCCATGATCCGCGGCGGCCACATCGACCTGGCCATCCTCGGGGCCATGGAGGTCAGCGAGAAGGGCGACCTGGCCAACTGGATGATCCCCGGCAAGATGGTCAAGGGGATGGGCGGTGCGATGGACCTGGTGGCGGGTGCCAAGCGCGTGATCGTCACCATGGAGCACGTCGCCAAGGACGGGCGGCCGAAGCTCTTGCGCGAGTGCACGCTGCCGCTGACCGGCAAGCGTTGCGTGCACACCATCGTCACCGATTACGCCCTCTTCGACGTGGTGGAGGACGGGCTCTTGCTCAAGGAGCTCGCGCCCGACGTGACGGTGGACGACGTGCGCCGGATCACCGAGGCGCGCTTCCGCGTCGCGCCCGAGATCAAGCCGATGCTGCGCTGATGGGCCTGGAAGCGCGGCTGGTGGAGTTCGCCGAACTGCTTCGGCAGGGCGGCGTGCGGGTCTCGTCTGCCGAGGTCGAGGACGCTGGCGTCGCCCTGCAGGCGGTCGGCCTGGAGGACCGAACCTCCGTCCATGCCGCGCTTTCCACCACGCTCGTCAAGCGGGCCCGGGATCGAGAGACCTTCGACCGGATCTTCGATCTCTTCTTCTCGCCAACCCACGGCCTCGTCCGCGAACTCGACCGCAGCCTCGCCCGCAAGCTGGAGGACGAGGGACTCCTTCAGGAGGAGGAGCTCGATCGCCTGGTGGCCGAGCTCGCGCGGCTGAAGGAGGGGATGTCGCCGCTCGCCGGGGCGCTACTGGCCGGTGACGGCGCCTCCGTCGCCTCGCTTTTCCGCGGAGCGGCGCTGCAGTTCGATTTCTCCCGCGTGGAAAGCGCGCTGGAGGCGGGCTTTTTTTCCCGTCGCTTGCTTTCGGCCGCCGGCTTCGGAGCGGCGCGCGTCGATCTCGCCGAGCTGGACCGGAGGCTGGAGCGGGAGGGACTTTCGGCCGCGGCGCGGGAGGTCGTTTCGCGCGAGCTTTCCGCCCGCCTCCGAGCGGTGGAGGAGGCGGCGCGCGAGTTCGTCGGCGCCCGGGTACGGCTTGCGCGGAAGCGACGTTCGGAGCCGACCCTTGCCTTTCGTCCCTTTGCCGATCTCTCCCGCGAGGAACTCGAGCGCGTGCAGGTGGCCGTTCGGCGCATCGCCGAGCGACTGCGCTCCCGCCTGGTGGAGAAAGAGAGACATCGACGCCGTGGTCGGCTCGCCGTGCGTCGCACGTTGCGGAAAAACATGGCGCATGGCGGCGCGCTCTTCGACCTGGCCTTCAAGCGGAAGCGGAGGGAACGCCCGGAGATCGTGGTTCTCTGCGATGTCTCGGATTCCGTTCGCCACGTGGCGCGGCTCATGCTCCTTTTCGTGCACACCCTGCAGTCGCGCCATCAGGGCGTCCGCTCCTTCGCCTTTGTCTCGGATATCGGGGAGATCACCGACGCCTTCCGCGAGGCGGAAGCGGAGCGCGCGCTCGACCTGGCCATCGCCGGAAAGGCGATCCACCTGTACGGAAATTCCAACTACGGCCGCGCACTTTCGCTCTTCGTGCGCGACCACATCGCCGCGGTGGGGCGGAGAACGACGGTTCTCGTGATCGGCGACGCGAGAAACAATTACAACGACCCGGCGGTCTGGGCGCTCGAGGAGATCCGACGCAAGGCGCGGCGTCTGATCTGGATCACGCCCGAACCGGAGGAGGCCTGGGGGACGGGCGACTCGGAGATGCTTCGCTACCGAGCCGCGGTCTCGCAGATCCTGGTGGTGCAGTCGCTGGCCGATCTCGAAGATGCCGCCCGCCGGATCGTTTCGTACTGAGGAGAGCAAACCGATTCACAGAGCGGGCTGCACGGGGGGTTGCGCTTCGGCAGTCGGCTGCTCCATCGGGAACGTGGCGATCATCTCACAACCCTTCCCGGGGATGTTGCGCACGCGGAGGCTGCCGCCGTGGGCTTCCATCGCCTGTCGGGCGATGGGAAGCCCGAGGCCATGGCCGCTCCGGTCCACGCCGAGCTGCACGAAGGGCTCGAACATGCGATCGATGGCATGCTCCGAGAGCCCACCGCATTCATCCTCCACGCCGATCTCGATGGCGGAGTCGGTTCGATGGGCGCGCAGGATGATGGTGGCCGCCTCGTGGCTGAACTTGATTGCGTTTCCGATCAGGTTGGAGAGAACGGACCGGACCAGCCGAGCGTCTCCGGGGAAGACGAGCCCCGGTTCGGCATCGATCACGATGTGCTGGTTCTTGCTCGTGGCGTTGGGCTGGAGATTGGTCGAGGCGTGCCAGAGCGCCTCGCGAGCGTCGAGCCGTTCGGGATGTACCGGGACTCCCGCCTGCAGCCTGAGGCCGACGAGCTGCTGGTCGATGAGATCCATGATGCGGTCGATGTTGCGGGCCATGATGTCCGCCGAGCGCTTCTCCTCCGCTCCGATGCGTTTGCGCATCACCTGAAGGGCGAGCGAGAGGCTGGTGACGGGGTTGCGCAGCTCGTGTGCGAGAAAGGAGAGGTACTCGCTGGTCTGCTCTTCGAGCTGCTGATTGCGCGCGGCGGTATAGGTGGCCACCGCCTCCTTCAGGCCGGTGAAAAGCCATCGGTGCAGGCGCATCCAGGCCGCGAGTTCCACCCGCGGTGCGTAATCGATGACCATGTCGACCAGCACCTCGAGGATGGTCTCGAACTCGAGGACGACGGTCCGCAGATCCGTTCCACCGAAGAAGCGGTGTCGGCCGTGAGGCCCGCTGACCCGCCGCGCCGAGGCTTCCAGCTCCTGCAGTGGCTCGGTGAGCTGGTGGACGATCTCGTCGAGAAAGCGCGGCACCGAATCGACAACGTCGGTGGGAGGGGGGATGCCCGGGCCCAGCCTCTCCTGAAACCGCTCCATCCAGCGGTCGATGACCTCGTCCCGGCGCTGGACGATCATGTCTGCCAGTTCCGATCTGCGCCGGCCTGCTTCCTTCATCGAATCCCCGCTACCAAAAAGGGTAGGTGCCCCCAGGGTGTGCCGCCAGCGGGGGAGGCGGGTTCTACGGGGGGCTGCCCACCGCAATTGGCCCCGCCAAGATGCCGTGCGGGTGGGTGGGACCTATCGTTGCGTCGGAACCGCTGGGAGGGTTCGTGTTTCGGCGGACGGACGACCGGTTGCCTTCCGGCGTGGAGGGGCTCGATAGGGTCCTCTGCGGAGGGCTGCTTCGGCCCTCGAGCTACCTGTTGGCCGGCGGGCCGGGCACCGGCAAGACCGTGCTCGGCAGCCAGATGGCCTTCCACCTCGCCGCCAACGACGAACGCATCTTCTTCGTCTCCGTCCTGACCGAGCCCTACTCGCACCTTTTGCGCAACCTCTCCACCTTCACCTTTTTCGACGAGTCGCGAATCAACCGGCAGATCACGTTCATCAGCGCCTTCTCGATCTTGGAGGCGCAGGGGCTGCCCGGACTGGAGGAGATGCTGCGGCTCTCGCTGCCCCGCAGCGGGGCAGCGCTGGTCGTCCTCGACAACATCGGGATGCTCAGCGGCTACGCCCAGACGCCCCTGGATTACCGGGCCTTTCTACAAAAGACGATCGCCCTGGCCACGATGTCGGGCGCCACGATCGTCGCCTCCACCGACCGACCCATCACCGAGCAGGCGACCGAGTACGGTTCGTTCGACGGCGTCATCGAACTCCGCCAGCGGCGCCGCGGGATGCGCACCTTCCGCACGCTCGAGGTGCGGAAGTCGAGGGGTTCGTTTCACCTGCCGGGCGAGCACGTCTTCGAGATCCTCAGCGACGGGCTCGTCGTCTTTCCTCGGCTGGAGTCGGGCTGGAAGGGAGCTCCCGCAGACGTGCTCTGGCCGGGTCGGCTTTCGTGGGGGATATCGGGCCTGGACGAGATGGTGGGGGGCGTCAAACGCGGCAGCGTGACCTGCCTGATGGGCCCCACGGGTTCCGGCAAGACCACGTTCTGCCTGGCCTTCGCCGGGGAGGGCCTGCGGCGCGGCGAGAAGGTCCTCTTCGTCTCGTACCACGAGAGCGCAGCGCGCCTGGTGGACGCGGCGGGCAAGGTGGGGATCGACCTGGAGAGCGGCCTGCGCTCGGGGCTTCTCGAGGTGCTGTGGTTGCCGCAGCAGGAGGACTTCATCGACCGCCAGGTGGCGCTGATCCTCCAGAGGGTGGAGGAGAGCCGGACGACCCGCCTCGTCCTGGACGGGGCGGATGCCCTGCAGCGGCTCTTCCTCTTTCCGGACCGCGTCTCTCTCTACTGGGCCATGTTCTTCGACCAGCTGCGGGGGAAGGGGGTCACCACGCTCTTCTCCTCGCACGGGACGCTCGGTCGCGGCTTCGACGACGGCCAGAAGACCCTCCCTTGGTCGAGCATCGACAACGTCCTGCTCATCCTCTACGACGCGCGGGAACTGCACCCCCGCAAGGTGCTGCACGTGGCCAAGACGAGGGGCACCGGACCCGCGCCCCGGGCGGGAGAGCTGGAGATCACCGACTCGGGCCTGCGCCTGGTCCCCATTTCCCAACCGACGTCATGAAGGCTGGCCGGATCCTCCTCGTCGATGACGAGTACGACATCCAAGAGATCGTCGCCGAGATCCTCGAGGACGCCGGCTTCCGCGTCATCGTGGCCAAGAACGGCCGGGAGGCGCTCGAGCGGCTGGAGGAGGATCCCGTGGACCTCATCGTCCTCGACATCATGATGCCGATCATGTCGGGGCCGGAGATGGTCCGAGAGCTTCGCAAACGCCACGACGCGAGAAGGATCCCGCCCATCCTCATGATCAGCGCCGGGACGGAGGGCCGGGCGATCGCCCGGGAGCTCGGCTGCAACTTTCTGGTCAAGCCGTTCGACGTCGACGAGATCCTGGAGGAGACGCGGCGGCTCATCGGCCCGTCCGGCGCCACGTCGGGTGACGACGGCGGCGAAGTCGAAAAAGACGCCTAGCCTTGCCAGGGCGAGAAGCGTCGGGTATCTCCCGAGGTCGTCGCCCCGCGGTGGGGCGCGGGAGCCGGACGTTTGCGCAAGGTCTTCATCCATACCTTCGGCTGCCAGATGAACGAGGCCGACTCGGCCCGCATGGTCGAGGCGCTGGCCCGGGCGGGATGGGCGGCGACCAGCACCGCAGAGGAGGCGGATCTGGTCATCCTCAACACCTGCGCCATCCGCGAGAAGAGCGAGCAGAAGATCCTCTCGGCCCTCGGTCGGTATCGGCCGCTCAAGCTGGAGCGCGGGGTGCGCATCGGCGTCGGCGGCTGCGTGGCTCAGCAGGAGAAGGCCCGGCTTCTCAAGAAGGTTCCCTACGTCGACTTCGTCTTCGGCCCCGACCAGGTGGGCCGGCTTCCGGAGATCGTCCGGCGGGTGGAGGAGGAGAACGTCCGCCTGGCCGAGACCGAGTGGCTCGATTCCTCTACCTACGTCTTTCCCCAGGCCGATCCCGAATTTGCCCGCGGGCGCGCCACCGCCTTCGTCACCGCGATGAAGGGGTGCAACAACGTCTGCTCCTTCTGCATCGTCCCCTACACGCGCGGGAGGGAGGTCTCGCGCCCGGTCGACGAGATCCTGGACGAGGTTCGGCGCCTGGTCGACGTCGGCGTCAGGGAGATCACGCTCATCGGACAAAACGTGAACTCCTACGCCGGCGGGGTGAGCTTCGCCGAACTCCTCCGCCGCGTCGCCTCGGTGGCGGGCGTGCAGCGAATCCGCTTCACCACCAGCCACCCCCACGATCTTTCGGACGAGCTCATCGCGGTCTTCGCCGAGGAACCGAAGGTGATGCCGCACTTCCACCTGCCGGTGCAGAGCGGCTCGGACGCGGTGCTCGTCCGCATGCGGCGCAGCTATACCGTCGACTGGTACCTCGACCGCCTGGAGAAGCTACGGGCCGCCCGGCCGGGCATCGCCATCACCACCGACATCATCGTCGGCTTCCCCGGCGAGACCGACGAGGATTTCCAGAAGACGCTCGATCTGGTCGAGCGGGTTCGTTACGAGAACGCCTATTCCTTCATCTACAGCCCCCGCCCGCGGACGGCCGCGGCGCGGCACATGCACGAGTGGGGCGTGGTGCCCCGGGAGACGGCCGTGGCCCGGCTCGTCCGGCTGCAGGCGCGGCTGCGCGAGCACTCCCTGGAGTACTACGCTTCTTGCATTGGCACCCAGGTGGAGGTGCTCGTCGAGGGGCCGAGCCGCTACGATCCGAGCCGGCGCTTCGGGCGCACTCCCGAAAATCGGGTGGTGAATTTCGACGGCGACGCGGAGGTGGGGGAGACGGTGATGGTGCTCGTGGAGGAGGCGACGCCGAACTCGCTTTCGGGCGTGCAGGTCGGCTACGACCGGCACCGCCCGGCTCGGGGCGGCGATTCGAATCGAGTCCGCCTGGCGGTGGTGGCATGAGGCGGCTTGGGCGGTGGGTCTGGGCCCTCGGCCCCGTGGCGCTCTACGCGGGGTTGATCGTCTTCGCCTCGAGCCGGTCCAGCCTGCCGAGCCTCCGCCTCAACGACAAGCTCCTCCATTTCGGCGAGTACGCCGTGCTCGCCTTCCTCGTGAACCGCGCGATCTGTCTGATCCGGCCGGGGATCGCTCCGCGTGCCGTCGCCGTCCTGGCGGTGGTCTTGGCCACGGCCTTTGGCGTCACCGACGAGTTGCACCAGCGATTCGTCCCGGGGCGCGACGCCTCGGTCTTCGACCTTCTGGCCGACTTTTTCGGCAGCATCGCCGGCGCGATGGCGTACACGGCCTGGGCCGAGCTGCGTGGGAGGCTTTCCCGGCGCCTCACCACGCCATGACGAAGGGGAGTCGAGGATGATCCGCCCCTGTCCCTTTACCGGACGCATGCCCTCGATCCATCCCACCGCCTACGTGGACGAGACGGCTTTGATCATCGGCAAGGTGGAGATCGGTGCGCGATCCTCGATCTGGCCGATGACGGTGGTTCGCGGCGACGTCCACGAGATCGTGATCGGCGAGGACACCAACGTGCAGGACCACTGCTGCCTGCACGTGCTCAAGGACCGCTTCTCCTTGCGGTTGGGCAACCGCGTCAGCATCGGCCACGCGGTGATGCTGCACGGCTGCGAGATCGGCGACGGCACGCTGGTGGGGATGCGAGCCACCATCATGGACGGCGCCCGGATCGGCGAGAGCTGTCTGGTCGCCGCCGGGGCGCTGGTCACGCCCGGTTTTCGTGCGCCTCCGCGGAGCCTGGTGATGGGCGCGCCGGCCGTGGTGAAGCGCGAGCTTCGGGCCGAGGAGCTCGAACTCCTCGACCGGACGTGGAAGAACTACGTCGAGTACCGAAAGGCTTACATGGCGGCGTCTTCCACCTGAAAATTCGGGACACGCGCTCTCGGCGGCCCGGGGCGCGGCGAATACGATCGGAGAACCGATGAAAATCATCCAAAGAACGATGTCTTTCGTTGCGCTGGTCCTCGCGCTTTTCGCCACGCTTCCGGCCGGGGCGTCGGAAAAGGCCGGTGGCAAGGAGAAGGCGGCCGCGCCCGCCGAGGTGCCGGGCAAGGCCGTCGTCGATCCCGCCAAGGAGAAGGCGATCCGCCACCTGATGAAGATCAGCAAGGTGCGGGAGACCGGGCAGCGAATCATCGATGGCGTCAAGGAGGCGATGCAGCGCTCCGTGCCCTCCTCGGTGGAGGCGTGGAAGGATTTCCCGACCGAGAAATTCCTCGCCGAGTTCGAGGACGCGCTCGTCGGCGTCTACGACCGCCACCTGACGCTCGACGAGGTGAAGGCGCTCGTCGAGTTCTACGAGAGCCCGAAGGGGCGCCAGATCCTCGAGAAGATGCGGGCGATCGGTGCGGAATCGGCCGTGATCGGCCAGGAGTTCTCCGCCAAGGTCCTCCAGCAGATCATCGAGAAGAACCGCGGCGCTCATCCCGCGCACTGAAAGCGCTCGAGCCGGTGGCACGAACGGGCCTGCTAGAGGACCGGCGACTCCAGCAGCAGGCCCCTGAGAGCCTGCCCGCTCCCCTTGACCGGTTCGGTCGGCGGGCGATACAACCCGCGGGCATTTCCCTTCCTCGGAGGATCACATGGACGTCCAAAGCCTCGCGGTGGTGGGCGCCGGGCAGATGGGCTCGGGGATCGCCCAGGTGGCGGCCCAGGCCGGGCTTCGAGTCGTTCTCGTCGACGTCAGCGAGGAGAACGCGCGCAAGGCGCACGCGAAGATCGGGCAGCTCTTGTCCCGGCAGGTGGAGAAGGGCCGAATCACGGCGGAGGAGCGAGAGGCCATCCTCGGCCGAATCACCCCCGCTGGCACGCTCGACGCTGCACGCGGCCTGGACATGGCCGTGGAGGCGGTGACCGAGAACGAGGAGCTCAAGAAGGACATCTTCCGCAAGCTCGACGAGCTGATCCGGCCCGAGGGGATTCTGGCCTCGAATACGTCTTCGATCTCGATCACGCGGATGGCGGCCGCCACCCGTCGACCGGAGCGCTTCATCGGCATGCACTTCATGAATCCCGTGCCGGTGATGAAGCTCGTGGAGATCATCCGCGGCGCCCAGACCTCGGACGAGACCTACGCGCAGACGAAGGCGTTGGCCGAGAAGATGGGGAAGGTGACGGTGCTGTCGCGGGACTTCCCCGGCTTCATCGTCAACCGGATCCTCATTCCCATGCTCAACGAGGCGTGTTACGCCCTGCAGGAGGGCATCGCCTCGGTGGAGGACATCGACCAGGCGATGAAGCTCGGCACCAACCAGCCCATGGGGCCGCTGGAGCTGGCCGACTTCATCGGGCTCGACACGGTCCTCTACATCGCCCAGGTCCTCCACGAGGGTCTCGGCGATCCGAAGTACCGGCCGAACCCGCTGCTCAAGCAGTACGTGGATGCCGGCTGGCTGGGCCGCAAGAGCGGCAGGGGCTTTTACACCTACGAAAAGTGAGGGTGGCGATGGCCTACGAGAACCTGCGGGTGGACCGGCGCGAAGACGGGATCACCTGGATCGAGATCGACCGGCCCAAGGCCCTGAACGCCCTCAACACGCCGACCCTGCTGGAGCTCGAGCGGGCGCTGGACGAGGCGGCGAAGGATTCCTCCCTTCGCGTGCTGGTGATCACCGGGGGCGGGGAGAAGGCCTTCGTGGCGGGCGCCGACATCTCCGAGATGGCGGAGATGGGGCCGACCCAGGCGCGGAACTTCTCCGCCCTGGGGCACCGTGTCTTCGAGAAGCTGGAAAAGCTCCCCGTGCCGACCATCGCCGCCGTCAACGGCTTCGCCCTCGGCGGAGGCATGGAGCTGGCCTTGGCTTGCGACCTCGTCTACGCCTCCGAGAAGGCGCGCTTCGGCCAGCCGGAGGTCAACCTCGCCGTCATCCCCGGTTTCGGCGGCACGCAGCGGCTCCCCCGCAAGATCGGGCCGATGCGCGCGCTGGAGCTCTGCTTCACCGGTGACATGATCCCGGCGGAGAAGGCGAAGGAGATCGGCCTGGTCCTGGAGGTTTTCCCCGCGGACTCGCTGCGCGAGGGCGTGGAGGCCATCGCCAAGAAGATCGCCTCCAAGGGCCCGCTGGCGATCGCCGCGCTCAAGCGGGTGATCATCGAGGCCTCGGCCTGCGATCCTCGCACGGCGAACGCCCTGGAGCAGGAGGCGTTCGGCGTGCTCTTCGGATCGGAGGATCAGAAGGAAGGAATGCGCGCCTTCCTCGAGAAGAGGCCGGCCGCGTTCTCCGGCCGGTGAGCTCGAGCGGCGCTCCGAGGAGCTGGTGATGGATTTCGAACTGACGGAAACCCAGCGGATGCTTCGCGACACCTGTCGCGAATTCGCCGAGCGGGAACTCGTTCCCAACGCCCGGCGCTGGGACGAGGAGCACCACTTTCCCGTGGAGGCCGTTCGCAAGCTCGGCGAGCTCGGGCTGATGGGCGTGGCCGTCCCGGAGGAGTGGGGCGGTGCAGGGGCGGACAACGTCTCGTACGCCCTCGCCATGGAGGAGATCAGCCGCGGCTGCGCCTCCACGGGCGTGATCATGAGCGTCAACAACTCGCTCTACTGCGATCCGATCCTCCGCTACGGCACGGAGGAGCAGAAGCGCGAGTGGCTCGTTCCCTTCGCCCGCGGCGAGAAGCTCGGCTGCTTCGGCCTCACCGAGCCCGATGCGGGTTCCGACGCGGCCGCGCAGAAGACCACCGCGGTCCGCGACGGCGACTTCTACGTCATCAACGGGGCGAAGAACTGGATCACCAACGGCACCCGCGCCGACGCGATCGTCCTCTTCGCCATGACCAACAAGGAGGCTGGGCACCGCGGCATCAGCGCCTTCATCGTGGACCTCAACACCCCGGGGGTCACGCGGGCGCCGGCCGATCGCAAGCTCGGGATCAACGCCTCCGAGTCCTGCTCCCTCTATTTCGAGAACGTCCGGGTCCCGGCGAAGAACCTTCTCGGCAAGGAGGGCGAGGGCTTCAAAGTGGCGATGAGCACCCTGGACGGCGGCCGCATCGGGATCGCCGCCCAGGCGGTGGGCATCGCCCGCGCCGCCTACGAGGCCGCGCTCGCCTACGCCAAGCAGCGCAAGAGCTTCGGCAAGCCCATCGCCGAGCACCAGGCCATCGCTTTCATGCTGGCGGACATGGCCACCGACATCGATGCGGCGCGCCTGCTCGTCCTCCGCGCGGCGGCGCTCAAGGACCAGGGCGTGCGCCACACCGCCGAGTCCTCGATGGCCAAGCTCTACGCCTCCGAGATGAGCCACCGGGTCACGCACAAGGCGCTCCAGATCCACGGTGGCTACGGGTACTCCAAGGAATTCGACGTGGAGCGCTATTATCGAGATTCGCGCATCACGGAGATCTACGAGGGCACGAGCGAGATCCAGCGCATCGTGATCTCGGCCAACTTGCTGAAGGCTTGACGGTCGATCGATGGATTTCGAGCTGAACGAACTCCAGATCGCCATCCGGGATACGGCGCGGAAATTCGCCGAGGAGCGGCTCGCGCCGGGGGCGCGGGAGAGGGATCGCCAGGAGATCTTCCCCCGCGAGGAGATCCTGGAGATGGCCCGCCTGGGCCTGATGGGCGTCAACGTCCCGGAGGCATACGGCGGCGCGCAGGCCGGCGCGGTGGCTTACTCGCTGGCCCTCACCGAGATCGCCCGGGGCGATGCCTCCGCCGCGGTGACCATGGGCGTCACCAACATGTGCGCCGAGCTGATCTGCGCCGCCGGCACGGACGAACAGAAGCGCAAGTACGTGCCCCGGCTGACCGCGGGCGAGTACGTCGCCGGCGCCTTCGCCCTCTCGGAGCCGCACGCCGGCTCCGACCCGGCCGCCATGACCACCCGGGCGGAGCGGAAGGGCGACCGCTGGGTTCTGAACGGGGCCAAGCAGTGGATCACCAGCGGCAGCGTGGCGGGGCTCTTCGTGGTCTGGGCCAAGACGGACCCCTCCGCGGGCGCGAAGGGCATCTCCTGCTTCCTCGTGGAAGGGGGGACGCCGGGGCTTTCGGTGGGCCGACCGGAGGCCAAGATGGGGTTGCGGGCCTCGCCCACGGTTCCGCTCCTCTTCGAGAATTGCGAGATCCCCGCGGAAAACCTCCTCGGCCAGGAGGGCGAGGGATTCAAGTGGGCCATGCGCGCCCTCGACGGCGGCCGGATCGGCATCGCCTCGCAGTCCATCGGCATCGCCCAGGCGGCGCTCGAGGCCTCGATCGCCTACGCGAAGGAGAGGCAGGCCTTCGGGCGGCCGCTCGCCGACTTCCAGGCGATCGCCTTCAAGCTGGCCGACATGAAGACCCAGCTCGAGGCGGCCCGGTGGCTGACCTTGCGGGCGGCCTGGATGAAGGAGCAGGGCATGCGCTTCACCCGTGAAGCCTCCATGGCCAAGCTCTTTGCCTCCGAGGCCGCCAACCGCATCGCCGCCGAGGCGGTGCAGATCCACGGAGGTTACGGTTACGTGGACGAGTTCCCGGTGGAGCGGCACCTTCGGGATGTCCGCGTCACCACCATTTACGAGGGTACGAGCGAGATCCAGCGGGTGGTGATCGCTCGCGAACTCCTTCGTTGAGGTCGAGACGATGAGCAAGCCTTCCACCCAGATCGCCCCGACGCGCGAAGAGGGGACGCCCGAGCATCCCACCTACGACGCCGGCACCATCCGGCAGATCCGGGAAGCCCAGGACGCGTGGGAAAAGGAGGTTCTCGCCGCCTCCCTCGAGCGCATGCCCCTTCGGCGCGAGAAATTCGTGACCGACTCGGGGATTCCGATCCCGGACGTCCTCACCCCTGCGGACCGCGCCCACGAGGACTTCCTGCGGGACATCGGCTTCCCCGGCCAGTACCCCTATACGCGGGGCCCGCAGGCGACCATGTATCGCGCCCGCACCTGGACCATGCGCCAGTTCGCGGGCTTCGGGACGCCGCGCGATACCAACCAGCGCTTCAAGTACCTGCTGTCGCAGGGGATGACGGGGCTCTCGGTCGCCTTCGACATGCCGGCGCTCATGGGCTACGACGCGGATCATCCCATGAGCCGCGGCGAGGTGGGCAAGGAGGGCGTGGCGGTCTCCTCCCTGGCGGATTTCGAGATCCTCTTCGACGGGATCCCCCTCGACAAGGTGACCACCTCCATGACCATCAACGCGAGCGCCATCTACGCGCTCGCCTGTTACGTGGTCACCGCGGAGAAGCAGGGCATCCCGCCGGAGAAGCTCGGCGGCACCATCCAGGCGGACATCCTCAAGGAGTACATCGCCCAGAAGGAGTGGATCGTCCCGCCCCGGCCGGCGGTTCGCATCCTCATCGACATGATCGAGTGGTGCTCGCGGAACATGCCGAAGTGGCACCCCGTCTCCATCTCCGGCTACCACATCCGCGAGGCGGGAGCGACCGCGGTCCAGGAGCTCGCCTTCACCCTGGCCGACGGCTTCGGCTACGTGGAGGAGTGCCTCAAGCGCGGGATGAAGGTGGACGAGTTCGCCCCGCGCTTCTCCTTCTTCTGGGACGTGCACAACGACTTCTTCGAGGAGGTCGCCAAGTTCCGCGCCGCTCGCCGCATCTGGGCGCGCACGATGAAGGAGAAGTACGGGGCGAAGGACCCGCGCTCGATGATGCTGCGCACGCACGCGCAGACGGCGGGCGTCTCGCTCACCGCCCAGCAGCCCTACAACAACATCGTCCGCGTGGCGTTGCAGGCATTCGCCGCGGTTTGCGGCGGCACGCAGTCGCTGCACACCAATTCGTTGGACGAGACCTACGCGCTCCCCACCGAGGAGGCGGTCACGATCGCGCTCCGGACGCAGCAGATCATCGCCCACGAGTCGGGCGCCGACCGCGTCGTGGATCCGCTCGCCGGCTCCTACTACGTCGAGTACCTCACCGACGAGCTGGAAAAGCGCGCCCGAGAATACCTCGATCGCATCGAGGAGATGGGCGGCATCATCAAGGCGGTGGAGGAGGGCTATCCGCAGAAGGAGATCGCCGAGTCGGCCTTCCGCCACCAGAAGGAGGTGGAGTCGAAGGACCGCATCATCGTCGGGGTCAACGCCTACCGCATGGACGAGGAGACCCCGATCGAGGTGCTCAAGATCGACGATGCCCTTGCCGAGGAGCAGATCGCTCGCCTCCGGGAGGTGCGGGAGAAGCGCGACAACGCCCGCGTACAGAAGGCCCTGGAGGCGATCGAGCGCGCTTGCGAGGACGGGTCGAACCTCATGCCTCCGGTTCTGGAGGCGGTTCGCGCCTACGCCACCATCGGCGAGGTCTGCGACGTCTTCCGCAAGGTCTTCGGCACCTACCGCGAGGAGGGCCGCTTCTAGGGAGCAGTCATGTCGCAACGGAAGCTACGGATCCTCATCGCCAAGCCCGGGCTGGACGGGCACGACCGCGGCGCCAAGGTGATCGCCCGGGCGCTGCGCGACGCCGGTTTCGAGGTCATCTACACCGGTCTGCACCAGACGCCCGAGATGATCGTGGCGGCGGCCATCCAGGAGGACGTCGACGGCATCGGTCTCTCGATCATGTCCGGGGCCCACATGACGCTGGCGCCGGCGGTGGTCGAGCTCCTCGAGAAGCAGGGCGCCGACGACATCGTCGTTTTCCTGGGGGGCATCATCCCCAACGACGACATCCCGGTCCTCAAGGAGAAGAAGATTCGGGAGGTCTTCCTCCCCGGCACCTCCACCGAGGACATCATCGCCTGGGTGCGCGACAACATCCGCCCGCGGGCGCGGGCGGCCTGAGGGAGGGAAAGTGCTCGAGCGGCTGCCGCGGAAGGTTTCGATCTACGAGGTGGGGCCGCGCGACGGGCTGCAAAACGAGGAGCGCGTCGTCCCCACCGAGGACAAGCTCCGGCTGATCGCCGGGCTGGCCGACGCCGGCCTGCGCCGCATCGAGATCACCTCCTTCGTCTCGCCCAGGTGGATCCCGGCGCTGGCCGACTCGCGCGAACTCGCCTCGCGGGTCCAGCGCCGGGAGGGCGTGACCTATTCGGCGCTCGTACCCAACGCCAGGGGGCTGGAGGGAGCCAAGGCCGCGGGAATGGAGGAGATCGCGGTCTTCCTCTCCGCCAGCGAGACCCACAACAAGAAGAACGTCAACAAGACGATCGACGAGACCTTCGCCGCTTTCGAGGAGGTGATCCCTCCCGCCATCGAGGCGGGGATGCGGGTGCGCGGCTACGTCTCCACCGTCTGGGGTTGCCCCTACGAGGGCGAGGTCGACGTGGAGCGCTCGCTGGCGATCACCCGGCGGCTCCTCGACATGGGCTGTTACCAGGTCTCCCTGGGCGACACCATCGGGGTGGGGACGCCGGGGCAGACCGAGCGGATCCTCGACCGCTTCGCCGAGGAGATCCCGCTCGACAAGCTCGCGCTGCACTTCCACGACACCCGTGGCACCGCGCTGGCCAACGCGCTGGTGGGCCTGGCCAAGGGGATCACCACCCTCGACGCCAGCGTGGGAGGGCTGGGCGGCTGCCCCTACGCCCCGGGCGCCTCGGGGAACCTGGCCACCGAGGACCTCGTCTACATGCTCGAAGGCCTGGGCATCGAGCATGGGGTCGACCTGGACAAGCTCGTGGACGTGGCCGAGCTCGCCCAACGCCTGGTGGGGCGGGAGCTTCCGGGCCGCTACTTCCGCGCGCGGCTCGGTGAGCGGAGGCGAGTGGCGGAAAGGGCCGCGCGATCGCTGGAGAGCTGAGATGGCCGAGTTCCGGGTGGAATCGCGCGAGGGCGGCGCGATCGAGGTCTGGACCATCGACGGAGAGGCGCGGCGCAACGCCATTTCCCGCGCCATGCGAGCCGAGCTCGAGCGCTTGATCGAGGAGGCGCAATCGAAGCGCGAGCTTCGGGCGGTGGTGATCACCGGCGCGGGCGACAAGGCTTTCTGCGCCGGCGCCGACCTCAAGGAGCGCGCCGGCATGAGCGAGGAGGAGGTGAGGGCCTTCCTCCTCGACCTCCGGCGCACCTTCCGGGCCCTGGAGCTCTCCGACAAGATCTTCGTGGCGGCCATCAACGGCGCCGCTTACGGCGGCGGAACGGAGCTCGCCCTCGCCTGCGACCTGCGCGTGATCCGCCGGGGCGCGAAGATGGCGTTGACCGAGACCCGGCTGGCCATCATCCCCGGAGGCGGTGGCACGCAGCGCCTGCCGCGGCTGGTGGGAATGGCGGTGGCCAAGGATCTGATCCTCACCGGGCGGGCGGTGGACGCAGAGGAGGCGTACCGGCTGGGCCTGGTCAACCGCATCGCCGCCGACGACGACGTGGTGGGGGCGGCGGTGGCCCTGGCCGCGGAGGTGGCCGAGGGCGGTCCGATCGCCCTGGCGGCGGCCAAGGCCGCCATCCAGCAGGGCATGGAGCTCGGCCTGGACGAGGCCCTGGAGCTCGAGTACCAGCAGTACCAGCGGACCCTACACACCGCCGATCGCCTCGAAGGGCTGGCGGCGTTCCGGGAGAAGCGAAAGCCGGTTTACCGCGGCGTCTGAGGGGGCCCCGCCCGGGGGAACCCCGGGATTGACTTGGAGGCCGCCATCGACCAAATAGGGCGCCCACGAGCAAATTCCCGCGCGACCGACCGATCCCATCGGGGCGAGGTGCGGAATTCGTCTGGAAGGAGGATCCGTAAAGGATGAGCGCCAAGGAAGCGCCGGTCCGGGCAGGGGAGCAGCTGGCCGAGATCGAAGCGCGGATTCAGAAGGGCGGGGCGGCCAAGTATCACGAGAAGAACGCCGCTCAGGGCAAGCTCTTCGCCCGGGAGCGGATCCGCCTCCTGGTGGACGAGGGCTCCTTCGTCGAGGACGGGCTCTACGCCAACTGCCTGGATCCCGAACTTCCGGCCGACGGCGTGGTCACGGGGCTGGCCCGGATCGGCGGGCGGACGGTGGCCATCATGGCCAACGACTCCACGGTGAAAGCGGGCTCGTGGGGTCGGCGGACGGTGGAGAAGATCATCCGGATCCAGGAAACGGCGATGAATCTCCGCTGTCCGCTCTTTTACCTGGTGGACTCCGCCGGCGCGCGGATCACCGACCAGGTGGAGATGTTCCCGGGTCGGCGGGGCGCCGGGCGCATCTTCTACAACCAGGTCAAGCTCTCCGGCCTGGTGCCGCAGATCTGCCTGCTCTTCGGCCCCTCGGCGGCGGGCGGCGCCTACATCCCCGCCTTCTGCGACGTGGTGGTGATGGTGGAGGGCAACGCCTCCATGTATCTCGGCTCGCCTCGAATGGCCGAGATGGTCATCGGCGAGAAGGTGACCCTGGAGGAGATGGGTGGCGCGCGCATGCACTGCTCCGTCTCCGGCGTGGGCCACGTCCTCGTCAAGACCGAAGAGGAGGCGATCGCCTGGGCGAAGAAATACTTCGACTACTTCCCCTCCAACTGTCACGAGTTGCCGCCCGTGCGCGAGGCGCGGCCGCCGAAGTCGAGCGGAAAGTCGATCGACGAGATCATCCCGCCCGACCAGAACAAGCCCTTCGACATGAAGCTCCTCATCCAGGAGCTGGTCGACGAGGACTCGGTGGTCGAGATCCACGAGCTCTTCGCCCGCGAGATCATCACCTGCCTGGCGCGCATCGACGGAAGGCCCGTGGGGATCATCGCCAACCAGCCCAAGTTCAAGGGCGGCGTCCTCTTCGTGGATTCGGCGGACAAGGCGGCGCGTTTCATCCAGCTCTGCGACGCCTTCAACATCCCCATCCTCTATCTGGCCGACGTGCCGGGTTTCATGATCGGCACGCAGGTGGAGCGCGCCGGCATCATCCGCGCCGGCGCCAAGATGATCTCGGCGGTCTCCGAGGCGACCGTGCCCAAGATCAGCGTGATCGTGCGCAAGGCCTACGGCGCCGGTCTCTACGCCATGGGTGGTCCCGGCTTCGCCCCCGACTGCACCATCGCGCTGCCGCAGGCGATGATCGCGGTGATGGGCCCCGAGGCCGCGGTCAACGCGGTCTACTACAACAAGATCCAGGAAATGCCGGAGGAGGAGCGCGCCGCTTTCGTGCAGAAGCTCCGCGAGGAGTATCGCCGCGACATCGACATCATGAAGCTCGCCTCCGAGCTCGTCGTGGACGCGGTCGTCCCCGGAGATCGCCTCCGCGAGGAGCTCGTCCAGCGCTTCGATTTCTACCGCGAAAAGCAGGAGCCGCGACCGGAAAAGAAGCACGGCGTCTATCCGGTCTGAGAGGGAGCCGCGCGAATGGATTTCCGCCTTCCCGAAGAGATCGTCGCACTGCAGAGGACCGTCCGCGAGTTCTGCGAGGCCGAGGTCAAGCCGTACGCGCGCGAGTGGGACGAAAAGGAGAGCTTCCCCCGCGACACCGTCGCCAAGCTCGGCGAGCTCGGTCTTCTGGGCATGTCTGTCCCCGAGGAGTACGGGGGCGTGGGCTTGAGCGTGCTGGGCATCGCCACGGTGGTGGAGGAGATCGCCCGCTACGACGGCTCTCTCGCTCTCACGGTGGCTTCGCACAACGGCCTCTGCACCAACCACATTCGCTGGTTCGGGAACGAGGAGCAGAAGCGGCGCTGGCTTCCCAAGCTCGCCACGGGTGAGGTCCTCGGTGCCTGGGCGCTTTCCGAGCCCGGCTCCGGATCCGATGCCGCGGGCATGCAGACCACCGCCGTGCGCAAGGGCGACCGGTGGGTGCTCAACGGGTCCAAGATGTGGATCACCCAGGGCACCGTCGCCGGCATCTACGTGGTCCTCGCCCTGACCGACCGCGAGAAGCGGCAGAAGGGGATCACGGCCTTCCTGGTCGAGCCGGGGACCAAGGGATTTTCCACCGTCCCCATCAAGGGCAAGCTCGGGATGCGTTCCTCGGACACCGCCGAGCTCGTCTTCGAGGACTGCGAGATCCCCGACGAGAATCGCATCGGCGAGGTCGACCAGGGCTTCATCGACACCCTGAAGATCCTCGACCGCGGCCGAATCACCATCGGTGCGCTCGCGGTGGGGCTGGGCCGGGGCGCTTTGGAGGAGGCGCTGGCCTACGCGCGCGAGCGCAAGGCCTTCGGCCAGCCGATCGCCGACTTCCAGGCGATCCGATTCATGCTGGCGGACATGGCCACCGAGCTGGACGCCGCGCGGCTGCTGGTGCAGCGGGCGGCGCGCCTTTGCGATGCGGGCCGCAAGTTCACCACCGAGGCTTCCATGGCCAAGCTCTTCGCCAGCGAGGCCGCCACAAGGGCCTGTAACAAGGCGGTCCAGATCCACGGTGGCTACGGCTATACGCGCGAGTTCCCGGTCGAGCGCTACTTGCGCGACGCCAAGCTCTGCGAGATCGGCGAGGGGACGAGCGAGATCCAGCGCGTGGTGATCAGCCGGGAGATCCTCCGGTGATGTCGACCCGAGAGAGCCGGGCGAGGGAGTGGGCGGAGCGGGTCCGCTCTGGCGACGTCCGCGCGGCGGCGCGCCTGATGCGGGACCTGGAGGACGGATACCCGGAAGCCGCGGACGTCCTTCGGGCCCTCTTCCCCCACACGGGCAACGCCTACATCGTCGGGATCACCGGCAGCCCCGGCGCGGGCAAGTCGAGCATCACCGATCGGCTGATCGCGCAGTATCGCAAGCGGGGCAAGACGGTGGGCGTGGTGGCGATCGATCCCACCAGCCCCTTCTCGGGCGGCGCCATCCTCGGCGACCGCATCCGCATGCAGGAACACGCGCTCGATCCGGGCGTCTTCATCCGCTCGCTGGCCACGCGGGGCTCGCTCGGCGGGCTTTCGCGCGCCACCTCGGACGTCACCCGCGTCCTCGACGCCATGGGCAAGGACGTGATCCTCGTCGAGACGGTGGGGGTGGGGCAGGACGAGGTGGACATCGCCTCGCTCGCCCATACCACCATCGTGGTGGTCGTTCCGGGGATGGGTGACGACATCCAGGCCATCAAGGCGGGGATCCTGGAGGTGGCGGACATCTTCACGATCAACAAGGCGGACCGCGAGGGCGCCGATCGTACCGAGCGCGAGCTGCGCGCGATGATCGAACTTCGCCACGCGGTGGCTGCCCCCATGGATCACGACGCCGCGCACCGCTTCTTCCGGACCGAGGCGATCGCCTTGCACGTCCAGGATACGGACTGGGTGCCGCCGATCACCCGCACCATCGCCATCCGCGACGAGGGCTTCGAAAACCTCGTCGACGCCATCGAGAAGCACCGGGCGCATCTGGAGGAGGGGGACGGGCGCGCGCGGCGCGAGCAGGCCCGGGCCAAGGCGGAGCTGCTCGGGATGCTGCGGGAGCGGCTGGTCTCGGAGGCCGTTGCCCGCCTCGAGGCGGAGCGGGGCCAGCTCGAGGCCCTGGCAGCGCAGATCGCCCGCCGCGAGGCCAACCCCTACGATCTCGTGGACGAGGTGGTCGGCCGCCTTTCCTGACGGCACCCGCATCGTGCCCGGGCGGAGGCGCGGCCGGCGTCTCAGAGGCTGACGACGATCCCCGCGGTGACGAGGAAATCGCTCTTCTTCAGGCTCGGCTCGGCGGGGACGTTGTCGAAGTAGTGGCCGGCGGAGATCTTCAGTGCCAGGCCGTCGATCAGCGCGGCCGCGGCCCAGACCGTCGTGTTGACCAGGACGTTGCGGGGGTCGACGAAATCCTGGATCGCCTCGACCTCCAGGCCTACCTCGGTTCCCTTGCGGAAGCCGTGGACGTAGGTGGCGGCGCCCCGGGCCGCGACGATTTCCGCGCCCTCTCGTTCGAGGACGGTCTCCGGCGCCGCCGTGGGGGAGAGCGTGTAGCTCTCCTGTGCCGCGTAGGCGCCGAGCTCGAAGCGGAGCCGGTCGACGATGCGCTCCTCCGGATCCGCGGCGCGTCGGTCGACGAGGAGAAAGGTCCCGCCGAGCTGTTCGGAGAGGCGCCTTCGCAGGCCCTGGAAGACGTTCCGCTCGATGCCGAAGGCGGCGAAGATGGTGAAGCGGTTGCCGAGGTAGCGATCCACGCGCTGGAAGGCCGCCCAGGCGTTGGCGGTGGTCTGCCCGAGCGATTCCTCGTAGAGGACCTGCCCCCGGCTCTCGCTCACCCAGCCCTCGAATGGCACCAGGATCAGGCGGACCTGGCCGTTGAGGTGGAAGGTCTCGGTATTGCCCCGGGTGAGAGCCGTCCCCACCTCGCCGATGAGGCGGAAGGGCTCCTCGGCCGTCGGCGACTGAGCCCCGGTCTGCTCGAGGATCTGGGCCCGGGCGGCCACGTCGTCGTTGACGAAGTGGCTGGCGTTCGCCATGGGAGGCAGGAAGACTAGAAGCGATGCGAAAAGGGCGCGGTAAAGCGACATCGAGTTCCTCGGCGAGGCGGAGGAGCGGGCTTCGCGCATCTAACACGGGGGAGGCGCGACCGCATCCTTCTCAACCTTCGCAGCGGGCATCCGCTCGAAAGGCGACGAGGAAGGGGGACCGCGAGCCGGATGCCGTCGCCCTCCTCGGACGCCGCATCGGCTACCGCTTCCGCGACCCGGTGCTCGCCCGGCAGGCGCTCACCCATCGGAGCTGGGTGAACGAGAACCCCGGCGCCGGCATCGGTGACAACGAGCGGCTCGAGTTCTTGGGCGATGCCGTGCTCGACCTCGCCGTCAGCGAGCGGCTGATGGCGCGCTTTCCCGACGCGCCCGAGGGCACGCTCTCTCGCCTGCGCGCCGCCCTGGTCGACGAGGAGAACCTGAGCTCGATCGCCCGCGCCATCGACCTCGGATCGCTCCTCTTTCTCGGCAAGGGCGAGGCCGCCTCGGGCGGCCGGAGCAAGTCGAGCCTCCTCGCCGACGCCTTCGAGGCGGTGATGGCGGCGGTCTACCTCCAGGGCGGTCTGCGCGCGGTCTTCCGGGTCGTCGATCGCCTTTTCGGCGAGAGCTTCGCTCGGGCGGAGGCGGGGGAGGTGGACCGGGACTACAAGACCCGGCTGCAGGAGGAGGCGCAGAGGCGCCTCCTCGGTCCGCCGGTCTATCGGGTGGTGGAGGAACGCGGCCCCGATCACGAGAAGACCTTCGTGGTGGAGGTCAAAGTGGGAGACGCCGTCTTCCGCGCCGAGGGACGTTCCAAGAAAGCCGCCGAGCAGCTCGGCGCGCGCGAGGCGCTACGTTCGCTCTGAGCGGCGAAATACCGTAGACGTCGGGGAAGCATTCGTGCGAGAAGGCGGGCGCTCGCCCCGGTGGCGGGCCCTTGCAAGGAGAAGGTCATGGCCAACGAGATCTACGCCACCCTCGAGACCACCTTGGGCACCATCCGCGTGCGGCTCCTTCCCGACGAGGCGCCCATGACCGTGGAGAACTTCGTGGGGCTCGCCAAGGGGACCAAGGAGTGGATCGACCCGCAGACGGGACAGAAGGTGCGGCGCCCAATGTACGACGGGACGATTTTCCACCGCGTGATCCCGGACTTCATGATTCAAGGGGGCGATCCGCTCGGCAACGGCACCGGCGGCCCGGGTTACGTCTTTCCCGACGAATTCCAGAGCGGTCGGAAGTTCGACCGCCCGGGGCTACTGGCCATGGCCAACGCCGGCCCCGATACCAACGGCTCGCAATTCTTCATCACCGAGGTCCCGACCCCCTGGCTCAACAACCACCACACGATCTTCGGAGAGGTCGTGGAGGGGATGGAGGTGGTGCGGGCCATCGCGCGTACGCCTCGGAATCGCGCCGATCGGCCCCTCCGCGACGTGGTGCTGGAGAAGGTCATCGTCGAAGAGGTTTCGTCGGAGCCTTGAGCGCGAACGAGACGCACAGAGCCGGCTTCTGCGCGATCGTCGGCCGGCCGAACGTGGGCAAGAGCACGCTGCTCAACCGCCTGCTCGGCCAGAAGATCGCCATCGTCACGCCCAAGCCGCAGACCACGCGAAACCGCATCCTGGGCGTGCTCACCTTGCCGCACGCCCAGGTTGCCTTCGTCGACACGCCGGGCATCCACCGCGCGAGGAAGGGGCTGAACCGCTACATGGTGGAGCAGGCGCTCGGCGCGATCGAGGAGGTGGACGTCGTCCTCTTCATCGTCGAGCCGCCGCGCGGTGACACGGCCGAGGCCATGCGCAGGCCCCTCGGCGAGGTAGAGCAGTCCATCGTGCGGCGGCTGCGGCGGGCCAGGAAGACGATCATCCTGGGCATCAACAAGGTCGACCAGATTCGCAAGCCGCTCCTCTTGCCGCTCATCGACGCCTGGAACGAGCGCATGGATTTCGCTTCGATCGTTCCTTTTTCCGCGCTGACGGGCGATGGCGTCGACCGGCTGGTCGAGGAGGTGGTGTCACAGCTTCCCGTGGGGCCCCAGCTCTTCCCGCCGGACATGGTCACCGATCTGGCGGAGCGCACCATCGTGGCGGAGTACATCCGCGAACAGATCCTCCGCTTCACCCGCGAGGAGGTTCCTTACGGCACCGCCGTGGTGGTCGAGTCCTTCGACGAGTCCGAGCGAGAAGGGCGCAACCTCGTGCGCATCCAGGCGCGGATCTTCGTGGAGCGCGACACGCAGAAGGGGATCCTCATCGGGAAGGGCGGCGAGATGCTCAAGAAGATCGGCACCGCCGCGCGCCTGGAGATCGAGAAGCTCTTGGGCTGCCGCGCCTACCTGGGGCTCGAGGTGGAGGTGGAGCCGCGGTGGAGCGAGCGCCGCGACGCGCTCAGACGACTGGGGTACGCCGAATGAACGAGCCTTCCGCCATGCCGGTGGTGGCCATCGTCGGCCGGCCCAACGTGGGCAAGTCCACTCTTTTCAACCGCATCGTCGGCCGGCGCGTGGCCATCGTCGAGGACGTTCCCGGTGTGACGCGGGACCGCAACTACCAGGAGGTGGAGTACGCGGGCCGGAGATTCGTCGTGGTCGATACGGGCGGCTTCGAGCCCGACAGTCCCGATCGCCTCATCCAGCAGGTCCGCGATCAGGCGCATCTGGCCATCGACGAGGCCCAGGCGGTGATCCTCGTCGTCGACGGGATGGAGGGCCCCACTGCCGTCGACCAGGAGATCGCCGATCTTTTGCGCCGCAGCGGCAAGCCGATCTTCCTCGCCGTCAACAAGATCGATACCGAAAAGCGCGAGCTGCGCGGCCATCTGCCCGAGTTCTACGCGCTGGGAATTTCCCACGTCTCCGCCATCTCCGCCGAGCACGGCCGCGGCGTATCCGCTCTTCTCGATGCGGTGGTCGGCGCCCTGCCCGAGCCGCTTCCCGTCGAGGAGGAGCCCGAAGAGGAGGGCGAGAGGCCGATTCGCCTGGCGATCGTGGGTCGCCCGAACGTCGGCAAGAGCACCCTGGTCAACCGACTCCTCGGCGAGGAGCGCTTCGTAGTCAGCCCGATCGCCGGCACCACCCGCGACGCCGTCGATGCGCGGCTCGAGTTCGAGGGGCGAACGTACGTGCTCACCGATACCGCGGGCATCCGGCGCAAGCGATCCATCGCCATGCGGGTGGAGGCCTACTCCGTCTTTCGCGCCTTCCAGGCGGTGGAGCGCTCCGACGTCGTCGCCGTCCTCCTCGACGCCACCGAGCCGGCGGTCGACCAGGATCTCAAGATCCTCGGCATGGTCGACGAGCGCGACAAGCCGGTGATCATCGTCGTCAACAAATGGGACCTGGTCGAGTACGCCGAGGAGAAGCGCAAGGCGTTTCTCGACTACCTGGACCGGAAGATCTCCTTCCTCCCCTTTGCGCCGCGGGTTTTCGTCTCGGCGCTCACCGGCGAAAAGGTGGCCAGCATTCTTCGCCTTGCGGCGCGCCTTTACGACCAGGCCTCCACCCGCCTGCCCACGCCTCTGCTGAATCGGGTGCTGGCGGAGATCAAGGGGCACCACGCGCTGCCCGTGGTGAAGGGCGTGCGCGCGAACTTCTACTACATCGCCCAGGTCGGCATCCGGCCGCCCACGCTGGTGATCCAGACCAATCACCCGGAGCTCGTTCCCGACGCCTACCGGCGCCACGTGGCCAACCGCCTGCGTGAAACCTTCGACCTGCAAATCCCCCTCCGCCTGATCTTCAAGCGCAAGGCTTCCCTGCGTCCGCGCCCTCCCACGCGAAAGGCAGCCGCCGGACGCAAGCCCCGCCGCTAGGAGCCCGTTGCAGTCACCAAGCGCGAAGCGCCTCGCCTACCGCCTCCGCCGTCTCGCGACGGTCGGTTACGGGTAGTGATCGGAAGCGCGCCTCCGCACATGTGACCGGGACGAGCCGAGGCGGCACCGGCGGGCCGGGGGGCGGCAGCCGAATCGCGGCCACCGAGCCAGCTCTGCAAGACCAACGGCTGGCGGACTCGCCGGCCGTCGTGTTGGAGGCGAGTCCGCAGGGCGGGCTGGAATCTCGGCAGGCGGGATGACCCCAGCAGACCGCGTGACCGTCCGAGCGGTGCGCGCACGCCTGCATGTCGGCGGCGATCTTCGAGAAGCGTCCCCGAGGCACTCGATGCAGTTCCCGTCGTCGACGGCGGTCCCGGAGCCAATGTGAGGGAGGCTCCGTCATGATCTCCGAAAAAAAGAGCGGCCGGTCTGCCGGCCGCTCTTCGTCACGGGAAGCGGAGGAAGTTTAGCGCTTCTCCTCGAACTCCGCGTCGACGACGTCCTCTTCCTTCTTGGCCTCCTTGGCGGCGCCGCCATCGGCCTGGGCGGAGCCGCCCTGGGCGGCGGTGCCGGCGGCCTCGTAGAGCTTCTCCGCGATCTTGTGGGAGGCGCGGGTCAGCTCGTCCATGGCGCGCCGCACCTCTTCGACCGAGGCCTTGCGCTCCAGGGCGCCCTTGAGGTCGGAGAGCCGGGCCTCCACCGTGTCCACCACGTCCTTGGGGAGCTTGTCCCGGTTTTCCGAGAGGAGCTTCTCGGTCTGGTAGAGGAGGTTGTCGGCGTTGTTGCGGACCTCCGCCTCCTCGCGCCGCTTGCGGTCCTCCGCCTCGTGCGCCTTGGCCTCGGCAATGGCCCGCTCGATCTCCTCCTTGGTCATCCCGGAGGCGCCGGTGATGGTGATCTTCTGCTCCTTGCCGGTCGCCTTGTCGCGGGCGCTGACGTTCACGATGCCGTTGGCGTCGATGTCGAAGGTGACCTCGATCTGCGGCACGCCCCGCGGCGCCGGCGGGATGCCCTCGAGGCGGAAGCGTCCGAGGGTGCGGTTGTCCGCCGCCATCTCGCGCTCGCCCTGGAGCACGTGGATCTCCACCGAGGTCTGGTTGTCGGCGGCGGTGGAGAAGATCTCGCTGCGCCGGGTGGGGATGGTGGTGTTGCGCGGGATGAGGCGGGTGAAGACGCCGCCCAGGGTTTCGATGCCGAGCGAAAGCGGCGTCACGTCGAGAAGCAGCAGGTCCTTGACCTCACCGGAGAGCACGCCCGCCTGCACGGCCGCGCCGACGGCGACCACTTCGTCCGGGTTGACGGAGCGGTTCGGCTCCTTGCCGAAGAAATTCTTCACCACCTCCTGAACCTTGGGGATGCGGGTGGAGCCGCCGACGAGGATCACCTCGTCGATGTCGCTCGGCTTCTTGCCCGCGTCCTCCAGGGCCTTGCGCACCGGGACCATCGTTCGCTCGATCAGGTCCTCGATGAGCTGCTCGAGCTTGGCCCGGGTCACCCGGATGTTCATGTGCTTGGGGCCCGTGTGGTCGGCGGTGAGGAAGGGGAGGTTGACCTCCGTCTCCATGGTGGAGGAGAGCTCGATCTTGGCCTTCTCCGCCGCCTCCTTCAGGCGCTGCAGCACCATCTTGTCGCCGGAGACGTCGATGCCGGTCTCCTTCTTGAACTCCTCGATGAGGTAGCGCATGAGCCGCTCATCGATGTCGTCGCCGCCCAGGTGCGTGTCGCCGTTGGTGGCGATCACCTCCACGACGTTCTCGCCCACCTCGAGGATGGAGATGTCGAAGGTGCCGCCGCCGAAGTCGTAGACGGCGATCAGCTCGTTCTTCTTCTTGTCCAGCCCGTAGGCGAGGGCGGCCGCGGTCGGCTCGTTGACGATGCGCTTGACCTCGAGACCGGCGATCTTGCCGGCGTCCTTGGTCGCCTGGCGCTGGGCGTCGTTGAAATAGGCGGGGACGGTGATCACCGCCTCGGTCACGGGCTCGCCCAGGTACTGTTCGGCGGCGCGCTTCAGTTTCTGCAGGACGCGCGCGCTGATCTCCGGCGGCGTGTAGCGCTTGTCGCCGATCTCGATGGCGACGCCGCCGCTGTCGGTGCGCACCACCTCGTAGGGGACCCGCTTCGCTTCCTCGGCGGCCTCCTCGTAGGTGCGCCCCATGAATCGCTTCACCGAGAAGATGGTGTTTTTGGGATTGGTGATGGCCTGGCGGCGGGCGACCTGGCCCACCAGAACCTCACCGTCCTTGGTGAAGGCCACCACCGAAGGAGTCGTCCGATGACCTTCCTCGTTGGCGATCACCTTCGGCTCCTTGCCGTCCATGATCGCCACGACGGAGTTGGTCGTTCCCAGGTCGATACCGATGATCTTGCCCAAAGTTCGGTCCTCTCTCTGCTGAGAATTCGGCACCTTCCGATGCCCGTACCTCGATTTCGTGGGCTACCTTAAGACAGGACCGAACCTTGTCAAACGGGGGAATTTCGACGTTTCGGACCAAAAGGATGGCCGCGGTGCCCGAGCGTCTGATAGGTTGACACCTGAAATCGGGTGGGGACCGTCAGGAGGCTGGGGTGCGGGAATTCTCATCCTCGGTCGGGCTTCCGCGGCACTTCGGGCGTTATCTCCTGCACGAGCGGATCGGCGGGGGAGGGATGGCGACGGTCTATCGCGCCACCTTCTCCGTGGAGGGCGGCTTCGAGAAGGAGATTGCCCTCAAGGTCATCCGCTCGGAGCTTTCCGAGGACCCGCAGTTCATCCGCATGTTCCTGGACGAGGCGCGCCTCTCCGGGCACCTCTCCCATCCCAACATCGTCCAGACCTTCGATTTCGGTCAGGTGGAGGGAACCTACTACCTGGCGATGGAGCTGGTGCGGGGGCGGACCCTCGCCGAGATCCTGCGCACGCTGCGCGACAACCGGCTTCGGCTCGGTACCGCCGCCAGCCTCTTCGTGGCCAAGGAACTCGCCCGCGCGCTCGACTACGCCCATCGGGCCACGGGGCCGGATGGCGAGCCGCTCGGAATCGTCCACCGCGACGTCTCGCCGCAGAACGTTCTCGTTTCCCGCGAGGGCCACGTCAAGCTGGCCGACTTCGGCATCGCCAAGGCGGCCCTCCGCTCCCAGATCACCCAACCCGGCCGCGTACGGGGGAAGTGCTCCTACATGGCCCCGGAGCAGGCGAGGGGGCAGGAGGTCGATGCCCGGGCCGACGTCTTCTCGCTCGGCACGGTCCTGTGGGAATGCCTGGTCGGTCGCCGGCTCTTCGACGGCGCCTCCGACGCCCAGGTCCTGCTCGACGTGATTCAGAAGGAGATCCCGCCCCCTTCGAGCCTCGTCCGTGGGATCCCTCCGGACGTGGACCGGGTGGTGATGCGCTTGCTCGAGCGCGATCCCGCCCGCCGCCCGACGAGTGGCGCCGCCTTCCGGGAGCTGGCCGACCTGAGCTTCCGCCTGGCGCGGTCGCCGGAGGACCTGGATCTCTTTCATCTCCAGCAGAAGCTGGCGTCGGCGACCGCGGCGGTTTCGCGGCCGGAGATCGAGCTGTCCACGTGGAGGTCGAGCGACGGCAGCGCCTACCCCTGGCCCGTCGATCCCGAGGCGAAGACGGTGGTCTCGGACGAGGACTGGATGAACGCGCCGACCCTCGTCTCCGAGGGGGATCCGCCGCGGTCGAGATCGGACGATCACCGTCCGAGCGGGGTACGGCGAACGCTCACCCTGAGCCGGACGCACAGCAGCCAGGCCACGGCCGAGCGCGAGGCGCCGCGCTGGGGGAAGGCCCTGGCGCCGGTGGCGGTGGCCTCGGCGCTGGGAGCGATGCTCGGGATCGCGACCATGGTCGCCTGGAAGCCATGGGCGACCGCGCCCGCCCTCGGACCTGCAGCGGAGGAAATTCGAGACGCCGAGTCCACGTCGCCCAAGGAGAGCGCCGATCCTTATGATGTGCCTCTTGCTAGGGGTGAAGCGCTCGGAGTTAAGGAGCCATTTACAGCGCCGGCGGAATCGGCTAAGGACGGGGCGCCCGAACCGACCGAGGAACGAGTGGAGATCGTTGCACAGACCGCCGGCGAATCGAGCGAGTATCGCCACGTGGACGTTTCGAATTCCCGCCCCGCGAGCCCGATGCAAGCGCCGAGGGCGGAAAACCGCACGTCCGCGCCCCCCACCTCGACGCCGCTGGACGCTGCGTCTTCACCGAGCCCACCGGTCGCGAAGGAGAGACCGGGGCCCACCAAAGAGACACCACCACCCGCGACGCAGGAGACGGGAACGTTGGTTCTCACCTCGCGGCTGCCTGGCGCGCGCGTGACGATCGACGATCGCGATGCATTTGCGCTCGCCGCGATGTCTCCGCACTCGACGACTGTCCCGGCGGGGCAGCGTCAGATCGTGTTCGTGCGGGATGAAGATGATTTCCGGTGTCGTGTATCGGTTCGCGTCGTCGCGAACGAGCGCGTGGCGATCTTGCTGGATCGCGACGGCGTCTACGCTCTGCGCGGCCTGGAGCGGACGTCGCTCCCCTGCGGATGAGGGTGAGATACGCGACTACTCTTTCCCACAGACACGGATGCGCAGTGAATTGACGAAAGCGGGGCAGTCGATCGAACCTCAAGGCGGAAGTCAAATTTCCGATCCCATGTGACGGGTAAAACGATGTAGGGTGTTCGGGACAGGCGGTCGAGCGGCAGCGGTGCCGGATGGCGTGACCGACCAGGGGTGCGCGCCGGCATCTGGGCTGGAGGGTCCATGAGCAAGGTCGAAGAACTGGCGACGCGATCTGCCGAGGAAAAGGACGAGGGGATGACGCGCAGTCGTGCGCGAACCATGTCCCGCAAGGAGATGGCTCGTGACCTTCGGCGTATGCGTGCCCTCGGGCTCGACGATGGCGAGGAGGGTGAGCTTCTCCGCGAGCTCGAAGCGAAGCGGCCGCGCACCCGAGCCGACTGCATCAACGGACCTCGCCCCTGTCTTTACGTATCCTGCAAGCACCACCTTTACCTCGACGTCAATCCCCGTACCGGTTCGGTCAAGCTCAACTTCCCGGACAAGGAGATCTGGGAGCTGGAGGAAACCTGCGCGCTCGACGTGGCGGATCGAGGGGGGATCACCCTCGAAGAGGTCGGCGCGATCATGAATCTCACCCGGGAGCGGATCCGCCAGGTGGAGGCGCGGGGGCTTTACAAGCTTCGGCTCGCGGCCAAGGAACTCGGGCTCGACGACGAGGATTGAGACGAGCGTTGAACGGGGGTCGCGATCCTGCTAGAGGCGGCGCACGGAGGAGACCATGGCGACCCCGAGGCGTGCGCTGCTTTCCGTTTCCGACAAGACCGACCTGGTTCCCTTTGCGAAAAGGCTGGTTGCGACGGGCTTCGAGCTCGTCTCCACGGGGGGCACGGCCCGCGTCCTGAGGGATGCGGGCCTCGACGTCAAGGAAGCGTCCGAGGTCACTGGCGCCCCGGAGATCCTCGGCGGCCGGGTCAAGACGCTCCATCCGAAGATCCACGGCGGCATCCTGGCGCGCCGCAACCTCGAGGCGGACCTGGCCGACCTCGCTGCTCAAGGCATCACGCCCATCGACCTGGTGGTGGTCAATCTTTACCCCTTCGAGGCCACCGTCGCGCAGGGCAAGGAGTTTGCCGACTGCATCGAGCAGATCGACATCGGCGGGCCGGCGATGATCCGCGCTGCCGCCAAGAATGCCGCCTTCGTGGGGGTGGTGGTGGACCCGGCCGACTATGAGCGCGTGGCGACGGAGCTCGAGACGACGGGAAGCCTCTCGGAGGCCACGCGGTGGGAGCTCGCGCGCAAGGCCTTCTCCCATACCGCGGCCTACGACCTGGCGATCGCTTCGTATCTTGCCCGGCAGGCGGAGCAGCCAGCCTTCGGTCTGATGGGACACTCGGGGCAGGCGCTTCGCTACGGGGAAAACCCGCACCAGGCGGCCTTCTTCTTCCGCACCGGCAAGCGGCCCGAGGAGCCCTCGGTGGCGTGGGCGGAGGTCCTGGGCGGCAAGGCGCTCTCCTACAACAACCTCCTCGACCTCGAGTCGGCGCTGGCGGCGGTCAAGGAATTCGACGACTGCGCCTGCGTGATCGTCAAGCACAACAATCCCTGCGGGGTCGCGCTGGGGCGGACCCCGGCCGAGGCCTTCGATCGAGCCCGGGAGGTGGATCCGGTCTCGGCATTCGGAGGCATCGTGGCGCTGAACCGGCCGGTCGACGCCGAGGCGGCACGCGCGCTCACGTCCATCTTCCTCGAGTGCGTCATCGCCCCGGGCTACGACGAGGAAGCGCGCGAGATCCTCTCCGCCAAAAAGAATCTGCGGTTGCTGTCGGACCCGCTCCTCGGTCGCCCGCGTAGCGAGTGGGTGCGCCAGGGACAGGAGGTCCGTTCTCTGGTCGGCGGGCTCCTCGTCCAGGACCGGGACCTCGGCGAGGTGAAGGAATCCGACCTGAAGGTGGTCACGCGCCGCGCGCCCACGCCCGACGAGCTACGAGCGGCGCTCTTGGCGTGGAAGGTGGTCAAGCACGTCAAGAGCAACGCCATCGTCTTCGGCGCCAAGGATCGCGTGCTCGCGATCGGCGCGGGGCAGACCTCCCGCGTGGACGCGGTGAAGCTGGCCGCGTCCAAGGCGCACCTGCCGCTGGCCGGCAGCGCCCTCGCCTCGGATGCCTTCTTCCCCTTCCGCGACGGCCTCGACGCCGCGGCCGACGCGGGGGCGACGGTGGTGATCCAACCCGGGGGCTCGGTGAAGGACGAGGAGGTGATCGCCGCCGCGGACGAGCGGGGCATCGCCATGGTCTTCACCGGCATGCGGCATTTCCGCCATTGAGGTTTCCATGAAGGTACTGGTCGTGGGAAGCGGCGGGCGCGAGCATGCGCTCTGCCACGGGATCGCCAAGAGCCCGCGCCTGCGTCGTCTGATCTGCGCGCCCGGAAATCCCGGGATCGAGGGCCTGGCCGAGACGGCCCCCGTTGCCGCGGACGACGTGCCAGGGCTGGTGGCGCTCGCACGAAAGGAGCAGGTCGACCTGGTCGTGGTCGGCCCCGAGGCTCCGCTGGCGCTGGGCCTTGCCGATGCGCTTCGCGCGGAGGGGATCGCCTGCTTCGGGCCGAGCCGGGCCGCGGCGGAGATCGAATCTTCCAAGGCCTTCGCCAAGGAGCTGATGAAGCGGGCGAAGATCCCCACCGCCACCTTCGGCACCTTCGAGGACGTCGATTCGGCGCTTGCCTTCGCGGCCGAATGGGGCGGGCGGGTCGCGGTCAAGGCGGACGGCCTGGCCGCGGGCAAGGGCGTGATCGTCTGCGGCTCCATGGAGGAGGCGCGGCGCGCGCTGGAGACGATGCTCGTCGAGAAGGCCTTCGGCGAGGCGGGCCGCCGGGTGGTGGTGGAGGAACGCCTCGAGGGGCAGGAGGCGAGCGTGATCGCCTTGGTGGACGGAAGGGACGTCCGCCTCCTCGCGCCGGCGCAGGACCACAAGCGCCTGCTCGACGGGGACCTGGGGCCCAACACGGGTGGCATGGGCGCCTACTCGCCGGCGCCGATCGTCGACGAGGCCACGCTCGAGCGCGTGCGGCGCGAGATCCTCCTGCCAGCGGTCGCCCAGCTCGCGGCGGAGGGACGCGAGTTTCGCGGGGCGCTCTATGCGGGCCTGATGATCACCGCCGAAGGCCCCAAGGTGATCGAGTTCAACTGCCGCATGGGCGATCCGGAGACGCAGCCGATCGTCGTTCGCCTCGAGGACGACCTCCTGGAGCTCATGGAGGCCGCCGCCAACGGGCGGATGGGCCCGGGGGCGATCGCCTTCGACGAGCGCGCGGCGATGACGGTGGTCCTCGCGGCCGAGGGCTATCCGGGCAAGGTGCGCAAGGGCGATCGAATCGACGGGATCGCCGAGGCGGAGGCCGATCCGGAGGTGATCGTCTTCCACGCTGGGACGGCGCGTCGCGATGACGAGCTCGTCACCGCGGGCGGGCGCGTGCTCGGAGTCACCGCTCTGGGCGCCACGTTGAAGGAGGCTCGGGAGCGGGCCTACCGCGCCTGCGAGAAGATCCGCTTCGAGGGAATGCAATATCGCCGGGACATCGGGCACCACGTCCTCGGCCAGGAGCAGCGATGAGCCAGGCACCGAAGGTCTTGATCCTGATGGGGTCCGACTCCGACTGGGAGCAGATGTCGGGGGCGCGGGATGCGCTAAGCGAGATGGGGATCCCCTGCGAGGTCCGGGTCTCCTCCGCTCACCGTACGCCCGAGCGGACGCTCCGCCTGGTGCGCGAGGCGGAACAAAAGGGGGTGAAGGTGATCATCTGCGGCGCGGGCGCAGCCGCCCACCTGGCGGGCGTGGTGGCGGCGGTGACCCGGCTCCCGGTGATCGGCGTGCCTCTGTCGGGCGGCTCCCCCCTCCAGGGGATCGACGCGCTCCTCTCCACGGTGCAGATGCCGGGAGGGGTGCCCGTGGCCACGGTGGCCATCGGCAAGGCGGGGGCGAAGAACGCCGGCTATCTGGCAGCTCGCATCCTGGCGCTCTCGGACGAAGAGGTCGCACGCCGGCTGGATGCCTTCGTGGCCGAGATGGCGCGCGGGGTCGAGGAAAAGGACCGTAAGCTGCAGGAGAAGATCTAGCTCTGCGCTGGACCCTCCATCGATACGTGCTGAAAGAGGTGCTCTGGCCCTTCTTGGCCGGTCTCCTCTTTCTCACGCAGATGTTCTTCGTCGGGCGGCTTCTGGCCGAGGCCGAGGCGATCTTCGGCGCCCAGATCCGGTTGCTCGACGTGGGGAGGATGCTGCTCTTCGTCCTCCCCTCGATGCTCGCCTACGGCCTGCCGGTGGGCTACCTTTTGGGCGTGCTCGTCGGGCTGGGGCGGATGGGCGACGACCACGAGCTGGTGGCGCTCTCCGCCACGGGTAGCGGCCCCCACAGCCTGCTGCCCATGCCGCTGCTCCTCTCCGTCTTCGGGACGGCGGCGCTGATGGCCATCACCTGCTGGCTGGCGCCCCTCGGCCTGAAGCAGACCGGGCTGGTGATGCGCGACATCATCACCCGCAACCTCGCGGGGGAGATCAAACCGGGCGTCTTCTACCAGGACCTCTCGGACCTGACGATCTACGCCACGGACATCGACCGGGAGACGGGGAGACTCTCGGGCGTGCTCGTGGAGGATGCGCGTGAGCCGGACAATCCCATCCTCGTCCTGGCACAGCGAGGGCGGCTTGGGGTCGAGGGCCGGGACGCGGCGCTGACGCTGCATCTGGAGGAGGGGGAGCTGCACCGCAGCCAGCCGAGCACGAGCTCCTATGCGCTGGCCACTTTCGAGACGGCGGACGTGGCGGTGGTGGTCGAGCGCGAGATCTCCCGCAAGAACCGTTTCCGGCGCTACCTCGCCACCCTGACGCCCGGTGAGATCCTGAAGGACTACGGCTGGTACCAGCGGGCGAGGGGACAGACGCGGCACGACTACCTGGTGGAGTTTCACCAGCGCTTCGCGCATCCCTTCGTGATGGTGGCGCTGGCGCTGGTCGGGGTGGGGGCGGCGGGCGGCGCCAGCGGCAAGCGCAAGACCGGCAAGGCGGTGGCGTTGCTCTGGACGCTCTTTTCGGTGGTGGGCTACTTCGTCGTCCAGAAGATCTTCACCACCTTCGGCAATCGCGGCGCCATCCCGGCGTGGCTCGCGGCCTGGGTGCCGGTCCTCGCTGTCGCGGCGGTTGGTACGGGGCTCTTGCTCTACCGGCGGGCGCGGGGGGTGCGGGCGTGATCCTGGACCGCTACCTGGCGCGCACCTATCTGCGCATCGCGCTTTCGACCTTCGTGGCGATCGTCGCCGTCATCCTGGTCATCGACTTCGCCGATCGCGCCTACTCCTTCCGCGGCGAGGGCTGGTTTCGCAACATGCTCCGGCTCTACGCCAACCTGGCGATCGACCTGGGCTACCAGGCGGCACCCTCGGCCTTTCTGGTGGCGGCGGGAATCACGGTGAGCTCGCTTCGGGCGCAGGGGGAGCTGGTGGCCTACCTCGCCCTCGGCAATCGCCCGGCCCGCCTCGTCGCCACGCTGCTGGGCACCATCTCGCTGCTCTGTCTCGGGCTGCTCGTCTTGCACGAGACGGTGGCGGCGGAAGCGGCGCGCCGGGCGGAGGAGATCAAGATCCGAGATTTCCGCCGCCCGCAG
Organism: Pseudomonadota bacterium; assembly: GCA_003242475.1. Lineage (GTDB taxonomy): Bacteria > Myxococcota > Myxococcia > Myxococcales > Vulgatibacteraceae > ZC4RG40. Next base: position 6,313 of record QGUN01000006.1, on the reverse strand, counting down.
AACATCGGCGCCTATTTCCAGCAGTCGCAGTGGTTCCGCAGCGGCAACTGGGTCTACAACCTCCGCGAGCGCACGGAGGAGGGCTTTCGCAACGTCACCCTCTACGAACTCGACGATCGCTTCTCTCTCGTGCGCCGCATCGACGCCGAGACGATGACGCCCGCCCAGCAGGGCTGGGAGCTGGGAAAGGCCACGGTCTCCACCTTCCGCGGCGGGGAGCGGCTCGAACGGCGGCAGCTGGAGAGTCTGCAGCTCGACCTCCCGGAGAGGCCGGCGGATTTCCAGCTCCGAACCGGGCGGCCGCGGCACCTGCGGCTCGGTGAACTCCTCGGCCAGATCCGGTTGCGGCAGCGCCTCGGCCTCGAGGACGTCGGCTACCGGCAGGAGCTATTTCGCCGCGTCGCCTTTCCTTTCTCGGCCGTTCCCGCCTCCCTCGCCTCCATCCGGCTGGCGATGCGGCGAAACCGCCGCGGCCATCTCGCCACCTCGCTCGGCGAGGGGATCCTCCTTTCTCTTCTGCTCTGGACGCTCTTCACCATCTTTCAGGCCTTCGGCCTCTCGGGGGCGATCTCCCCGGCGATCTCCGCGCTGGCGCCGCTGGCCATCCTCCTCGCGGTGGGCTTGGCCGTGGGCGCCTTCGAGGACCTCCGCTTCAGGCGGAGGGTTCCCTCTCCGGTGGGCGAGCGAGGATGACGGCGAGGGCGAGCGCCAGGCCCATGCCGTAGACCGTCTCGCTGGCGTACAAGACGTCGTGCGCCAGGGCGTTGACGCCCATGGCCGCGAGGCCCGCGAGCCCCCCGGCACAGGCCGCACGCCCGAGGGGATCCGTCCCGCGGGCCATGCGGAGGAAGGCGACGCCGAGCCAGATCCAGAAGAGGAGGGTGGCGAGCAGGTAGGGGATTCCGCCCTCGACGTAGGCGGTGAAGAAGGTGTTGTGGCACCAGGCGCGAACCACGGTCTCGGGCGCCACCTGGTCGAAGTAGGGCTGGCCCAAGATCGGCATGTTGCCGAAGCCGATCCCCTCGGGATGGTCGCGGGCCACCGCCGCGCAGGTCTGCCAGATGCCGATGCGATCCTGATTCCGCTCGCCGCTCAGCGTGCTCAGTACGCGGTTGCGGAAGCCGGGCTGGACGGCGAAGAGCACGGCGCCCGCAACCGCGAGCCCGATCACCGTGGTGGCGAAGACGCGACGCCCGCCGAACGCGGCCAGGACGAGTGCGGCGAGGGCGAGGCCGTACCAGGCGGTGCGGGTGAAGGTGAGGAAGACCGCCGCGCCGATCGCCGCCGCGGCGACGAGCGCGATGCGGCGCCACCGCGGCGACAGGGCCCCGTGTACGGCGATGGCCGCGAGGAGGCAGAGCGGGGCGCTGAGATTGTGCGCGAGGCGGATGTACCACTTGAAGAAGCCGGTGGCGGCGTACCGCTCGGAATAGAGGGGGATGGGGGGGCGAACGGGTTTGGCGCGCAGTCCGAGCTCGTGCAGCACGTCCACGCCCGCGAAGAACTGCACCCATGCGAGCAACGACGGGATCAGAGCGAAGCCGGCCCAGATGGCGAGGACCCGCAGAGCGTCCGACCGCATCGTCTGCGGGCGCAGGCCGAGGACCGAGACGGCGATCAGCGGCGAGAGGAAGGTGCGGTAGAGCCGGCTGCCGATCGTCGCGTCCCAGGGCCAGAGCAGCACCACGAGGAGCAGGACGAGCACCGGCAGGTCGAGCACGCTGCGGAGCCAGACGCGACGCCCCAGCAGCGAGAGGGCGAGGAGGGAGAGGCCCGCGAGGGCCAGGCCGAGCTGCATCCCGGCGATCGAGAGGGGGACGAAGGCCGCATGGACGTACAGTCCCCAGCGCGCCGCCTCCTCGAGAATCCGCTGTCGGGTGTCGACGCGCTCCGCTGCTGCGATGAATGATGTCGACATCGGGCGCCCGCTTATCACGGAACGCCGTCCGGAAGAAGACGCGGGATTGCCACCGTATCGCCGAGCCTCTACAAAGGCTGCATGTGGCAGGCGCAGCCGGGCTCGTGGGTGATCGAACTCGGGCGAGAGCTGGGGCTCGGCCTGGCCTTCGTCTTGCTCTTGGGCCTCTACGCCGCGGCTGCGGGGCTGGTGGTCCCCGGGGCCTGGGCGGTTCTCCTCGGCGCGGTTCTGCTTCGGCTGGCCACGACGAGGCCGCAGGGCATCCGGCTCTTCGAGCCTCTCCTTCTCCTGGGTATCGCGCTTCCGTCAGCCTTGCTCTCGGGGCAGCGCCTTCCTTTTCTGTGGGTGCTACTCGGCACGACGGTCGTCGCGGCCGTCCTCTCCGGAGAGGAGCGGGGGCCCCTGATCACCCGATGGCTCGGCCGCGTCTTCGCCGGCTGCACGGCGATCGGTGTCGTGGGCGCCTGGCTCTTCCGCATCCCCCACTCGACCGAGCAGCGCTTCGCTCTGGCGGTGGCGATCAGCCTGCTCGCGGGCGATCACCTCGCGCGCGGCGGATGGTTGCGCCTGCTGCCACTTTTTCCTTTGCTGCTGCTCGGCGCGGCGATCTTCGACCGGCTGGACTGGGCGCTGGTCGCGTTCGGCGTGATCGTGGCCGCGGTGGTGGGGCGGCGCTACCGCGCGAGCCTTCCGCTGCTCGTCCTGGTGGCGCTCCTGGGCCTGCGAGCGCCGAGCGATTTTTCCCTGGTCATCCCCTCGGCCACCGACGAGCTCCTCGCCGCACCGGCCATCCTCGTCTCCTGCTTCTGGTTCGGCTGCGCGGCCATCGCCGCCTTGCGGCGGAGCTGGAAGGAAGAGCCGAAGGAGATCGTCCTCGGCAGCGCCGCGGTCATGGGACTCCTCGCCGCCGCGCTGTGGGTGACCGATCGGGCCTCGTCGCCCTCGAGCCTCTTTCTCGCGGCCTTCGCCATCGGGTTGGGCCTGGCCGCGCGGCGGCCGCCGGTCGGGCCGCCCTCGATCCCCGCTGCGGGTGAGTCGGCCAAGGCGACCGCGGTGCTGGCGGCGCTGGCGACCGCGGGCGCGGCGCTCGGGGCGACCGCCGCGCCGCCGCAGGGCGGGGTGACTCCCTTTCTGGCGGCGCTCTTCCTCGTCCTCGTCGGGCTGGGCCACCTGCTGCCCTGGAGCGTGGCGCATGCGATTCGGGGCCCGCTCACCTTCGCGGCGCTGGCCTGGCTGGTGATGCGGCCCTTCGGCGCGCCCGTCGCGCCCGGCTCGGCGATGTGGTGGAAGAGCCCGCCGGCGCTGACGGCGCTCTTCGCGTTGACCGCGGCGCTCGCCGGGACCGCGCACGCAGTGCGGCGCCCCGGCCGGATCGGCGCTGCGCAGGTCGCGGGAGCGGTGGCGTCGCTTTGGCTTCTGGGGCTGCTCTTCCTCGACAACCCAGGGATCGCCGTGCGCGGTGAGGAGCCGGCTCTCAACGTGACCATGGGCGCCTTTTCCGTCTTCATGCTCTTCATCGGCTGGGCCGGCCCCTTGGAGATGGGACGGGCCCGACCCTCCGGCGCGGCTCGGAGGCTGGTGGGGTTGCCGACGGTGGCGGTGGCCTTCGCGCTCGGCGTCACCGCCGTGGCGGGGTGGAGATGAAGGTCGAGCTTTGCGGCCTTTCGGTGGACGTGATCACCACCGAGGAGACGGTGACGCGCGTCATGCGCGCCTGCGCGGGGGAGGGGGCACCGCTGGTCGTCTTCTCCTGCAACGTGGACATGGTGGTGAAGGCGCATCGCGACCCCGACTTCGGCCGCGTCCTGTCCGCGGCGGACATCCTCACCGCGGACGGGATGCCGATCGTCTGGCTGGGGCGACTTCGTGGGCATCCCTTTCCCGAGCGCGTGGCGGGCTCGGACCTCGTGCCGCGGATCGCCACCGCCTGCGCCGCCGAGGGGCGCTCGGTCTTCCTCTTCGGGGCCGGGCCGGGGGTGGCCCAGGCCGCCGCGCAAAGGCTCCAGGAGGAAAACCCCGGCCTGCGCGTCGTCGGCGCTCACTCGCCGCCCATGTACTTCGAGCGCGATCCCGCGGCGCTCGCCGAGGCGATCCGCGTGGTCCGCGAGGCCTCGCCCGACGTCCTCTTCGTGGCGTTGGGGGCGCCGCGCCAGGAGCGATTCATCCAGGCGCACAAGGAAGAGCTCGGAGCGCGCGCGCTCCTGGGCATCGGCGGCAGCCTGGACATGCTCGCCGGCCGGGTTCGGCGCGCGCCGCGCTGGGTGCAGCGCGCCGGCGCCGAGTGGCTGTGGCGCCTCGTCCAGGAGCCGCGGCGGCTGGCGCGACGCTACCTGGTCGAGGACCTCGCCTTCTTCCCCATCGCCTGGCGGGAGCTGCGGAAGGGCGATCGATGAGGCCCCGCATCCTCTTTCTCACCACCGAGCTCCCCTGGCCGGTCGACGGGGGTGGAAAGCTCCGCACCGCGGAGACGCTGGCCTGTCTGGCGCGCTTCGCCGAGGTCCGCGTCCTGGCGGTCTCCGAGTCGCCTCGCGCGGCGGAGGAAGCGGAGGCCCTCGCCGGCCACGTCCCCGGGATCGAGGTCGAGGTTCCGGTTCCGCATCCGGTCCGCATCCGCCGCCGGCCCGCGGCGCTGGCGCGGGCGATGGCGCAGGGGCTGCTTCGGGGCGAGCCCTATCTCGTCGCCAAGTTCCGCAACCGCGCCTACCTCGAACGCGCCCACCGGCTGGCGCGCACCCTGCGCCCCGACGTCGTCTGGTGCGACCACCTCAACGTCTTTCCCGCGGCGCGCCGGGCGGCAGCCCTCGCCGACGCGGCGCTCGTCCTCGACGAGCACAACGTGGAAGGCGATCTCTTCGAACGCGCCGCCGGAGCGGGCTGGCTCGCGCCGATCGCGCGCCGGGAAGGCGCCCGCGTGCGCCGCTTCGAGATCGCGGCGGTGCGGGAGGCGGACCGTGTGATCGCCATCAGCCCCGACGATGCGGCGCGCTTGCAAGATCTCAGCGGGCGCGACGACGTCGTGACCATCCTGCCTTCGATGGGCGATCTGGGTGAATGCCCGCCGCCTCCACCGCCCTCCGATCGAATCGCCTTCCTCGGCACGCTCTCCTGGCCCCCCAACGCCGAGGGCATCGATTGGCTGGCCCGGGAGGTCGTGCCCGCGCTGCGGCGCCTCCTACCGCAGGCGAGATTCGTGGTGGGCGGCCGGGGCCTCCCACCTTTGATCGCGCGTCGTGTGCGGGAGGCGGGGATCGAGCTTTGCGGCTGGGTCGAGGATCCGACCGCCTTCTTCCGCTCGGCCGCGGCGGCGGTGGTGCCGATCCTCTCCGGAAGCGGCATCGCCATGAAGCTCCTCGACGCCATGCGCGCGGGCGTTCCCGTGGCGAGCACGCCGGCGGGGGCGCGAGGCCTGCCCGTTCGCGACGGCGAGGAGCTTCTCGTCGCGCAGGGCGCAGGGGAGCTGGCGCATGCCCTGAGGCGGTTGCTTTCCGACGAGGCGCTGCGCCGGCGTCTGGTGCAGGGGGCCTGGTCGTACCTGCGGCGCCACCACGCGCGCGAGGCCCTGGCGCGCCAGTACGAGGTCGTGGTAGAGGCCGCCCGCGAGATGAAGGCCGAAAGGGGAGGGGCGAAATGAACCGAGGCGGGACGGCGGTGGAGAGCCGCGCCGGATCGCTCGACCGGCCCCTTTCGTTCCGGGCGAACGTCTCCTGGTCCTTCTTCGGCACCCTCGCCCACGCCGGCTCGCGGTGGCTCGGGCTGGTGGTCCTCGCCCGCCTCGGTGGTGCGGAGACGGTGGGGACCCTGGCGCTGGCCACGGCCATCGCCTCGCCGATCTTCGCCCTCACCAACCTGCAGCTTCGGCAGATCCAGGCCGTCGACGCCTCGGGACGATTCTCCTTCTCCACCGTCTTCGGCCTTCGCCTGCTCACCTCCGGCCTGGCGCTTCTCGGCGTGGGGCTCTACGCCGTCCTGGCCTCGAGAGGCTCCGACCTGGCGCCGGTCCTCCTCTTCGTGGCGCTGGCCCAGGGCTTCGAGTCGCTCAGCGAGGTGATCTACGGGCGGTTGCAGCGGCGCGAGCGGCTCGACCGCGTGGCGCAATCGATGACCGCCCACGGGGTGCTGGGCATCGTCGCACTGGCCGCCGGCTACGCCGCGACCGGAGAGCTCGCCGTCGGCGCGGCGGGGATGGCGGCTGGAAGCCTGGCCACCTTTCTCTTCTTCGACCTGCCCTCGCTGCGGGCGGCGAGCGGCGGAAAGATCGGCCTGCAGCCGCGCTTCCCGCGCGCGGAACTCGTCCCGCTCCTGCGCAGCGCGCTTCCCCTGGGCGGGACCATGATGCTCGTCTCGCTCAACGGCCAGATCCCGCGCTATTTCCTGGAGGGCTCCGCGGGGCGCGCC
>QGUN01000049.1 GCA_003242475.1 Pseudomonadota bacterium | reverse complement strand
AACGAGATTTTGTTCGGTTTCGTGGGGTTGGAGATTTTTATAAGAGGCCGGGCGTACACCGCGCAATTGCGCACGTCGCCGCCCGAGGCCAGGTGGCCGAGCTCCTCGCCGCACTCGACGGGATCGCCCATGGGGTTGGTGGTGGAGAGATCGATGGGGGGAACGTGGATGCCGAGTTCGCGAAAATCCTCCCGTCCCGCGTGCACGGCCAGCGTATCGAAAGCGAGTTTCATCCCTGCGCCCCTCGGGAGACCGACTCCTCTTCGAGCGGTGCGGGCGCACGCGCACGGCGCGGCGCCTGCAGCGTGGTGATCAGCGCCACCGAGCCGATGATGATCGCCGACGCCGCGGCCGTGCGCGCGGAGAGGGCTTCCCCGGCCAATGCCCAGCCGAGCCAGACGGCCACCACCGGATTGACGTACGCGTAGGTGGATACCACGGAAATCGGCGCGTGTCTCAACAGCCACGAGTAGGCGGTGAACCCCACCAGGGAGCCGGCGACGACGAGGTAACCAAGAGCCGCGAAGGAGGCCGCGCTCGCCCCGGCCGGGTCGAAGCGCTGCGGCTCTCCCACCAGAATCGCGAGCAAGAGCAGACCGACGCCGCCGGCCAGCATCTCCATGCCGGCCCCCAGCAGGGGTGAATCCGGCTTTTCCCGATCCCGGCCCAGGACCGAACCGACCGCCCAGCTCAGGGCGCCTCCCAGCAGGACGAGGCCCGGGACGAACGTAGTTCCCCCCTCGATCTCGCCGGGCGCCAGCAGATACCCCACCCCGACGAGCCCCGCGACCACGCCGACCAGCACGCCGGTGGAGGGCCGGTTCCCGCGCGCGCCCCAATCCAGGAGGACCATCCACAACGAGGTCGTGGTCACGAGGAGCGCGGCCAGCGAGGAGGGCACGTACTGCTCCGCCCAGACGACGGCACCGTTTCCGCCGAGGAGCAGAAGCGAGCCGACGAGGGCGGCCGTTTTCCAGTGCGCGGGGCGCGGCGGAGGTGCACCGCGCAGGCGCGCCCAGGCGTACAGCAGCCCGCCGGCGACGAGAAAGCGCACCGCCGCCATCGAGAAGGGCGGGAGCGTTTCGACGGCGTGGCGAATGGCGAGGTAGGTGGAGCCCCAGACGACGTAGACGATGCCGAGTGCGACGGCGACGGAAAGGCGCGAGGGTTGCACGGCGCAGATCTACGCCGCGCGCGCCCAAACGCAATCGAATGTGCGGGCGCAAGGAAAAGAACGTCAGTGGAGCGCGCCCGGCTGGGTGAGGACGAACTCCGGGATCTCCGCGAGAAAGGTCCGGCCGTCGTCGCGGACCATGAGAAAGGAGCCCCGCATGGTGCCGATCGGCGTGCCGAGGGGAACCCAGCTCGTGTACTCGAAGGTCTCGCCCGGAGCGAGGTGCGGCCGCTGTCCGACGACCCCGTCGCCCTCCACCACCTCCTGGCGGCCGTGACCGTCGACGATCACCCATCGACGCCGGAGAAGCCGTGCCGGGGCGTCGCCGAGATTTTCGATGCGGATGGTGTAGGTGAAGGCGTAAAGGCCCGCCGCCGGCGACGAGCGCTCCTTCCAGTACGCGGGGCGTACGGAGACGCGGATCCCCTCGGTGGTGGCGCTGGGCATGATCCTCGTCTTGCATGGACGCCGGCCGTTTTGCAATCGGACCGTGCACCGACGGCGAACCGGCGTTAGAAGGAGGGCATGGACGAGTCGCTCTATCTCCGATTGGCCGACGAGACCTTCGAGCGGATCCAGGCGGCGCTCGAGCCGCTGGATCCGGACCTGGTCGACTTCGAGTTCTCGCACGACGTGCTGCAGATCGTCTTCGCCGACGGCGCGCGCTGCGTGATCAACACCCAACGGCCCGCGCGTCAGCTCTGGCTGGCCTGGGATCGGCGCGCCTGGCATTTCGACTGGGACGAGTCGAAGGGCCAGTGGCTGGACGACAAGGGCCAGGGCGTGGAGCTCCTTTCCAAGGTCCGCGAGATCGTCAAGGAGAAGGCCGGCGCGGAGATCGCGCTCTGAGGAGCGAGCGATCCGCGGGTCCGAAAAACCATCGCGCGGCGGCTCAGACGCCGGCGGGGTCGGCCTGCGCCTGCGCTTCCGGGGCCGGTGCCTCGGCGAGGGCCGCCGCGCAGAGGAGGACCAGCGCGATCCAGACCAGGTCGGCCACGAAGAGGTGGACGAGCTGCATCCAGACCGGCGCGAGCAGATAGAGGTTCAAAAAGCCCAGGCCGATCTGGAGTGCGAAGAGGGCCACCAACGCCAGCGCCAGGCGCTTGACCGTCGGAACGGGCCGGAAGAGCGCCGCCATGGCCGCGGCGAAGGCCAGATACACGCCCACGGCCACGGCGATCACGGGATGGAAGATCCGCAGCCGGAGGAGGACGTGTGCCGTGGGCGAGAAATCCATGGCGATCCCCTCCCGCAAGCTCGAGGCGGGAAAGAGCGTGTCGCCCAGCGCGGTGATGGCGCCGGAGACTCCGAGAACGAGCATCCCCAGCACGCCGATCCCGAAAAGCAGGCCCATTCCCGCGTGCCCGCCCACGCGGAAGGGGCGGCCCCCCGAGGCCCACCACGCGGCCAGGGTGAGGGCCCCGAGCAAGACGAGCGTGTTGACCAGATGCAAGCCCATCACCACCGCGCGCGCCACGGAGTCGTCGTCGGCGACCAGGCCAAAGAGCACCAGGCCCGCGCCGAGCAGGGCCTCGAGGACCATCATTCCCAGCGAGAGCCACGCGCCCAGCCGCGCGGGGTGGCCCTTGGGAAAGAGGCGCCGAGCCCAGACCACCATGACCACGACCAGGAGCAGGGCCAGGCCGCTTGTGACGCGGTGGGAAAACTCGATGAGGGTCTCGGCGGTGGGCGAGCGAGGGATCACCTCGCCGTTGCAGAGGGGCCAGTGCGATCCGCATCCGGCCCCCGAGCCCGTGGCTCGCACGTAGGCCCCCCAGGCGATGACGCCCAGGTTGTAGGCGAGGGTCCCCCAGGCGAGCCAGAGGTAGCGGCGCATCAGGAGGTCGCCTCCCGGGCCAGGGCCAGGCGCTTCGGATCGTTCTCCAGGAAGACCTGAAGCACGGCCTCCGTCGCCTTCGATAGGGTGCGGCCGCGCCTCAGCAAGATGGCGATCGGCCGGGTGAAGACGCCGTCGGCGATCTCCACCTCGACCAGCGTGCCGGCCGCCACCTCGGTACGGACCGAGGCGCGCGGAAGGATGGAGATGCCGATGCCGATCTCCACCGCACGCTTGAGGGTCTCCACGTTGTCGAGCGCCATGGTGATGTTGACCTGCGAGCCATACTCGCGAAGCAGGCGGTCGATCGCCCGCCGCGTGGGGAGGTCGCGCTCGAAGGCCACGAAGTTGATCCCGTCCAGGTGCGCGAGCGGGATCTTGTCGCGCTTGGCGAAGGAGTGGTCGGGCGGGACCACCACCACCAGGCGATCCTCGGTGAAGGGGATCTGGACGAGCTCGCGCCGCTCCTTGGGGAAGGCCACCAGCCCCAAGTCCGCATCGCCCTTGGAAACCATGTCGTAGATCTGGTCCGAGCGACGGTAGACCAGGCGGGCCGTCACCTTCGGATGCGATCGAAACAGCTCCTTGATCAGGTGCTGGATCTCGTGCAGCCCCACCGAGTGGATGGTGGCGATGGTGACGGTGCCCATCGGCTCGAAGCTCTCCTCCTGCATGATCTCCAGGAGTTCCTCGTACCGCGCGAGCACGGCGCGCGCGGCCTCGTAGAGCTTCTCGCCCGCCGCGGTGGGCTGGATGGCGCGCGGCGTGCGGTCGAGGAGCTTCCGGTCGAACATCCGCTCGAGCGCGCGGATCCGCTGCGAAACGGCGCTCTGCGTGACCCGGTTGAGGCGAGCCGCCTCGGAGAACGAGCGGGTGTCCACCACGTCGCAGAAGACTCTCAGCGTGTCGATTTGCAAGCTCTCACTCCGACGGTTCGGTCAGGACCAGTTCGGTCACCATCCGAGCCAACACACGAAGCAGCCGTTTTCCCTCCTCCGCGGTGGCGGAGGCGGGATCTCCGAGGTAGGCGCGGTCGGCTCCGAGCTCGCGGAAGGAACGCGCGCCCTCCCGGATCTTCCGCCCCAGATCGATGTCCAGCACGGGCAGATCTCGCCGCGACTCGAAGACTCGGCCGGGGTCGGCGGCCAGGACCAGCGAGGTCTCGTACTGACCGGCGTGCGCCCCGCCCCGGCAGAATTCCTCGCCCAACTCGAGCGCCCAGGGCTTGCGGCGGTGGTCGGGAACCAGCACCCGGGCCGGCGCCGCGCGCGCGGCGGCGCGGTGCAGCGCGTCGAAATGCGCCGGCTCGAGGTGGTGGTTGACCAGCACGATCGGAGCAAAACCCTGCTCGGCGAGCGATCGCGCCACGTCGACCACCAGGGCCTCCAACGTCGCGGAAGAGATGCTGACGGTTCCCGTAAAGCCCCGTGCGAAATCGGTGACGCCGTAGGCGAGCGCTGGGAAGATCACGGCGCGTCGACCCGCCTCGGCCAGGAGCCGCTGCGCTTCCTCGGCCACCGCCATGGCGATCACCACGTCGGTATCGAGGGAAAGATGCGGCCCGTGGGCCTCGGTGGACCCCACCGGCAAGAGCGCGACCGCCCCGCCCCGGGCGTACTCCCGCAGATCCTCCCAGCTCGATCGCGCAGCGAACACCACGGCGGCTCCGGCGAAGCGATCCGGGTCCACCGTCTATCCCGGTTCGAAAGCGGGTGCAAGCGGGGCTGGGAGCGGGTTGTCGAAACGATCCGTCGACCGCCGCGCGAGACTAAGAACCGCAACGCGCCGTGTATCGAACCTCGATCACCGATCCGGGTGGAGGCTGGGAGCCAGGGGCGAAGCTGACCGAATTCGATCCGGGATCGTAGCGGTAAGTCGAAGGATCGGCTTCGACGCCGTCGACGAAAACCGCGATCCCGTCCTCGTCCGGCGTGGCCGTCAGCGAAAACGCGGTGCGGAAGGTGAAGAGGTCGTCCGCGATCCGCGACATGGCCCCGGTCCAGTCCCTCTCACAGAGGGATTCCGCCAGGCCGAACGTCCCCTGGACCAGCTCGATGATGCGGTTGGCGCGACCCGCGCCCTCGGGGCAGACGTCGCCGAAATCCACGATGGCGTGCACGCGCGCCCCGCCCTCCCCCTTCAGCGCTTGCAGAAAGTCCAGGTATTCGGAGACCGCGAAACCCGAGTGGTCGTCCTCGTCGGAGACGAAGATCACCCCGAGCTTGGCCTCCGGCCGCAGAAAGCCCGCGTTGTCCCCGCTGCGCAGCGGATCGGAAAGGGCTCGCCGCATCGCTTCCATGCTCTGTTCCAACTCGTGGCAGGTGCCGACCATGACGTTTTCCGAGAGCACCGCGCTCGCGTCGGGCGTGGCTGCGGTGACGATGCGAGGTCTCGAACCATCCACTGGGACGAGTCGCCCCGCCTCGCCGCCGTCGGCGCCCCCCGGACATCCCGGGGCGGGCGCCGGCACCAGGCCAGAGGAGGTGACGCCGATGTGGAAGTCGACGCCGCGTCGGATCGCCTCGTCGACGAGGACGTGCACCGCCGCGCGCAGCCGCGGCTGCTCCTCGACCATGGTGCTGGAGTTGTCGACCACGATCAGGACGTCCGCCGCGCCATCGCGCTGCTGGACGAAGCGGTCGACCGTGAAGCCGTCGCGCTGCAGCTCCCCGAGCAGGGGCACCATCAGCGGCCGTAGCCGCGTCTCCTCACCCACGTAGAGCGGCGCCGTGGAAAGTCCGCGCGTCTGGGCGTTCCAGCGCACCAAGACGTCGAAGCTCGCCCCCGAGGCGAGAACGAAGGGCGTCTCGGGCGCCGAGACGATCTCGAACTCGCCCTCGGTGCTCTGCAGGCCGAGTTCGATCGGCCCCACGCCCAGCGGAAGCGGGCAGGCGTTGGTGAAGCGGACGGAGCCCTCCCGCGCACCGCAGCCCATGGGGGTGCTGCCGAAGTCGAGGAAGTTGGGCTCGGGGATCAGACAACCGGAATCGCTCGAGGCCCGCAGCGCCACGCTATAGCGCTGCTGCTCGGTGGCGTTGACGGCGAAGAGCTCCAGCTCGCCGGCGTAGTCGCCCTCCCCCGCCCCGACTGCCGCGGGATCGAAGCTCACCATCCAGCCAAACCAGCCTCCGGCGGGGATGAGGAAGCTCTGCACCTCTCGCGTGCGGAAGACGGGATCGGAGCCCGCGGCGATACGCAGGTTGCGCATGATGCAGGTCCGCGTGCTCGGATTGCGGATCTCGATCGAGAGGGTCGCGCCCTTCCCCGGGTCGAGGGCACCGAAGTCGAGGACCGGCGGCTGCACCTCGAGTCGCGAGCAGGGCTCGATCTCGGTGGAGAAGCCCGTCATCGGGATGCGGATCTCCGGAAGCAAGGCGTCGTTGGAAACGATCACCAGCTCCGCGGTATCGGGAGTCGAGCCGGTGAGCCGAAGCGGCTCGTAGCCGACGAGGATCTCGTCCTGCTCGCCCGCGTCGAGGATCACCGGGTCCGCCTCGAGATCGCGGTCGGGGCCGAAGGGCGCGACCGCGGGGTTTTCCACGCGGACGTCGAGGATCTCGAGCGGAGGCGCGCCGGGCGGCGTGCCCGCGTTGGTGATCCGCACCGGCAGCTGGCCGCGCGCCCCGATCGGGACCGTTCCGAAGAAGAGCGAGGAGGGCGAGACCTGGATCTGAGGACCACCGCCGGCGCCGCGCAGCTCCACCTCCACCACGGGCGCGCGTACCGAGCTCGAGTGGATGCGGACGACGTTTCGCTCCGGCGCCACCAGTTTGGGCGAAAACCCCACCGTGACCTGCACCGCCTCGTCGGGCTGCAGCATGCCGAGCACCGGCGCGAGGGAAAAGTTCTCGCTCTCGTCTCCGAGCTCCATGGCGGTGATCTCCACCGCCCGCGAGCTGACGTTGGTCACGGTGAAGCTGCGCTCCGCCGAACGCTCCACCGGCACGTAACCGAAGTCCACCACCTCGGGTGCGATCACCAGGGCGCGATCGATCCCCGTTCCCTGCAGGACGATCGCCACCTCGTCGCACGCCGGGCAGGGAAGCAGCGCCAGCACGGCGAACACCTGGCCGACGGTATCCGGCTGGAAGGCGACCTCCACCACCGAGGTACCGAGAGGTTCGACGCGGATCGCCTCGGCCGGCGAAACGGAGAACTGCGCGTCACCCCGCACGGCGATCCGCACCTCCACCTCGATCTCGAAGGGGTTGCGCAGCTCGAGCGGGCGGACCTCGCGAACGCCGAGTTCCACCCGGCCGAAGTCGAGGAAGTCCGGGTGCGGAACCACGTGGGGGAGGATCGCTTCCCCGCGCACGGGGATGGCGATCTCGGCGCGCTCCGGATCGTCGGTCTTGAGCACCAGCGTCCGTTCGACGGCACCGATCTCCTTCGGAGTGAAGCGGAGGACCACTTCCGCGGTTCGCCCTTCGCGGATCGCGCGCCCGCCCTTGACGAGAACCGTCATGTCCTCGTCGAGACCCTCGATCGTCCAGTCGAGGATCTGCAGGGGCGCGCGGCCGCGGTTGCGGACCGAGATCGACCGCGTTGCGGTCGTGCCGAGCCCCACCTTACCGAAGTCGACCTCCTCGGGGGCCAAGGCCGCCACGCCGTCGATGGGTCGGGTGCGCGGCTCGTTGCCACAGCCCCCCAGCGCCCAGAGGAGTGCGATCGCTGCCCCAGATGCGAGTCGGTGCCGCACCACGATCCCCCCGAAGGCCGCACCCGCGGCCACATATGGAAGCTAAGGAGGGGGACGATCGTGCGGAAAGCACACAGTCGGGCATTCGGGACACATGCCTCGGAAGGGGCGCCCGCCGTGCTTTCTGCGCGCTCGGGCGCGGCTCAGTCGCGCAGCGCACCGCGCAGGATCTTGCCTCGGTCGCTCTTGGGAAGGCTGTCGAGGAAGACCACCTGGCGGGGGTACTTCCAGGGCTGGAGGCGTTCCTTGACGAATTCCTGCAGCTCGCGCGCCAGCGCCTCGGTCCGCTCGACGCCCTCCCGGACCACCACGAAGGCGCGCGGCTTGGTCAGGCCGTCGGCGTCGGTGAAGCCCACCACCGCCGCCTCGTGGACCGCCGGATGGGAGAGGAGAACGTTTTCGACCTCCATGGGCGCGAGGAAGCGCCCGCCCACCTTGAGCAGGTCGTCGGTCCGGCCCCCGTACCAGAAACGCCCTTCCGGATCGCGGCGGAACTTGTCGGCGGAGACGAACCACTCCCCGCGGAAATGCTTTCGCGTCTCCGCGGTGCGGCGGAAATAGCCCAGGCCCATCGACTCGCCGCGGATCCACAGCGAGCCCAGCTCCCCGTCGGGAAGCTCCCGGCCCTCGTCGTCGCAGACCTTGGCCTCGTAGCCCTCCACCACCTTGCCCAGCGAGCCCGGAACGATGTCGCCAGGGCGGTTGGTGATGTAGACGTGGAACAGCTCCGCCGAGCCGATGCCGTCGAGGACGTCGTGGCCGAACTTGGCCATGTAGCGCTCGAGCAGCGCCGGCGGCAGCGCCTCCCCCGCGCTGGTGGTGATGCGCAACGACGACCAGTCGTACCGGCCCGGCTCGGGGTCGAGCTGGACCATCGCGTTGATCGCGGTGGGGACGGCGACCAGATGGGTGGCCCTGCGCCGGGTCACCTCCTCGAGGACGCGCTCCGCGGTGGGCTTTTCCGGAAAGAGCGCGCAGGTGGCGCCGGCGCGGAAGGGAAAGAGAAGGTGCGTGCCCAGGGCGTAGCCGAAGTAGAGGCGCGAGGCGGAGACCACCACGTCGCCGGGTCGGAATCCGAGGATGGGCAGCCCGTACGCATGGGTGTTGTAGAGGAAGTCCACCTGCCGGTGCAGGACCGCCTTCGGAAAGCCCGTGGAGCCTCCCGTATAGAGCATCACGCAGAGGTCCTCCGCCGTGGTCTTCTCCGGCTCGAACTCGTCGGGCAGGCGGTCGCGGTGCTCTTCCCAGCGCACCACCTTCGGGAGCGGCCCACGCGCGCCGTCGCCACGGCAGGCGATCGCCGCCTTGATCCAGCGCGCCTCATCCGGATGCACCGAGGTACCGAGGATCCGCTCCTCGGCCACGAGGATCCGCGAGCGGGTGTAGTCGAGGTAGTAGGCGAGCTCCTCGGGCTTCCCATCCGGGTTGACCGCGGAGACGATGGCGCCCAGGCGAACGGCGGCAAACCAGAACCAGACGAATTCCGGGTGGTCGCCGAGCATGAGGAGGACGCGCTGTTCCGGCTCGAGGCCGAGTTCGCGCAGGAGGTTCGCCGCCTTGCAGACGTGCCGCAGCACGTCGCGATACGTGTAGCTCTCGTCGAGGTAGGTCAGGGCGAGATCGTCTCCTCTGCCCTCCCGGACGTTCTTGTCCACGTACTCGACCGAGAGGTTCAGCTCGCTGGGAAACTCCAGGGCGGCCATGGCCTGCCTCCTTTCCGCGGCCCGACCGAGGTGGCTAGGAGCCTGTTGCGATGACCAACCTACTGCGGCGACGGTCGGTTACGACAACAGGCTGCTTGGCGCGGTTATCGGGCCGCCAATAGTCCACGTGCGATCACGGCTTTCTGCACCTCGGTGGCGCCCTCGTAGATGCGGAGGGCGCGGATCTCTCGATACAGTCGCTCGACGGGCGTTCCCTTGATCACGCCCAGTCCACCGTGGAGCTGCAGGGCGCGATCGATGACGCGCTGGGCGTTTTCCGTGGCCACCATCTTGGCCAGCGCCGCCTCCTGCGTGATCCGCTCGGCGCCCGAATCCTTGAGCCACGCCGCGCGGTGCACGAGGAGCCTCGCCGCCTGCAGCTCCGCCTCGTTGTCGGCGAGCATGAACTGCACGCCCTGCAGATCCGCGAGCGGCCCGCCGAACTGCTGGCGGCTTTTCACGTGGCGAATGGCCTCGTCCTGCGCGCGCTGGGCCATGCCCGGCGCCGCCGCGCCCACGGTGGCGCGAAAGACGTCGAGGGTGGCCAGCGCCAGGCGAAAGCCCATCCCCTCCTCGCCCAGGAGTGCATCGGCGGGGAGCCTCGCCTCCTCGAAGATCACCTCGCCCAGCGGATGGGGGCAAATGGTCTGCTGCACCTCCACGCGAACGCCCGGCGTGCCGCGCGGCACGACGAAGGCAGAGACGCCGCGCGAGCCCTCGCCGGTCCGCGCGAAGAGCGTCATCACGTCGAAGATGGTGGCGTTGGAGATGAAGCGCTTGCGGCCGTCGATGACCCACTCCTGGCCGACGCGGCGCGCCCGGCAGGAAAGCGCTCCCGCGTCCGAACCGGCCTCCGGCTCGGTGAGGGCGAAGGCGGCCACCGCCTCGCCGCGCGCCACCCTCGGAAGCCATTCGCGCTTCTGCGCCTCGGAGCCCGCGAGGTAGATGGGGAAGCTGCCCAGGCCCTGCATGGCGAACATGAAGTCCGCCAGGCCCATGCGGTAGGCGAGCGTCTCGCGGATCACGCAGATCGAGCGTGCGTCGAGCTTTTCGAGCGCACCGCCGTAGGCGGCCGCAACCGCGTACGCCGTGATCTTCGCCTCGCCGAGCATGGCAAGGAGCCTGCGGGCCAGCTCGTCGACCCGCTCCTCCTCGAATTCGAGCGGTGCCAGCGCCCCGTCCGCGAAGGCGCGAACCCGCCCGGCCAGCTCGTGATGACGCGGCTCGAGGAACGCCATCTCACTTCCCCTCGAAGCGCGGCTCGCGCTTCGCGACGAAGGCGTGGTACGCCTCGTGGAAATCCCGGGTCTGCATGCAGATCGCCTGCGCCCGTGCCTCGTTGTCGAGCGCGGCGAAAAGGCTCTGGTGCAGCTGCTGATCCAGGAGCTCCTTGGTCATGCCGAGCGCGAAGGTCGGCCCCTTGGCCAGGCGCGCTGCGAGCTCGAGTGCGCGAGGAAGGACCTGCTCGGTGGGCACCACCTCGTTGTACAGACCGATCGCCTTCGCCTCCTCCGCGGTGATCGGATCGCCGAGCATGAGCAGCTCGGTCGCCTTCGCCAGGCCGACGTAGCGCGGAAGCAAGTAGGCCGCGCCCATGTCTGCGCCCGCCAGCCCGACCTTCACGAAGAGAAAGGCGATCTTCGATCCGGCCGCGGCCACCCGCAGATCGCAGGCGAGCGCGATCGCCGCTCCCGCGCCGGCGGTGGTGCCGTTGATGGCGGCGATCACCGGCTTGCGCAGCGCCCGCATGTTCTTGACGAGGTCGCAGGTCATGCGGGTGAACTCCAGGAGCCCCGGCATGTCCCGTGAAAGGAGCGGCCCGATGATGTCGTGCACGTCGCCGCCCGAGCAGAACGCGCGACCGCTGCCGGTGATCACCACCGAGCGCACCTCGTCACGACGCGGAAGCTCGGCGAAGAGGTCGCGCAGCTCGGCGTAGACCTCGAACGTCAGGGCGTTGAGCCGGTCGGGACGGTCGAGAGTGATCAGTGCGACGCCGTCCTCGCGCTCCTCGTAGCGAAACCCCTTCGGCTGCGGCATGGCCGCTCGCATCATTCCTCCTCCGGCAGGACGCAGGTCGCCTCGATCTCCACCAGGGCGCGGTCCTCGAGCAGGTCGGAGACCTCCACCAGCGCCATGGCGGGAAAATGCTTGCCCATGCGGCGGCGCCAGGACTCGCCCACCGCGTCGAGCGCGGCCTGGTAGGCCTTCTTGTCCTTGACGTAGACCGTCATGCGGGCCACGTGCTCGGGACCGCCACCCGCGGCGCGGACCACCTCGAGAACGTTGGCGAGCGCGCGGTCCCACTGCTCGCCGAAATCGTCCGAACGAAACTCCTGGTTTTCGTCCCAGCCCACCTGGCCGGCGACGAAGAGGATGCGGCCCTTGGCCAGGATCCCGTTGGAGTAGCCCCGCGGCCGCTTCCAGCCCGCAGGTTCGACGACGCGGAAGAAGTTCATGCCAGGACCTCGCCTCCATCCACCCCCAAGAGCTGCCCGGTGATCCCTCCCGCCGCGGGATCCGCCAGAAAGACCACCGCGCGCGCCACCTCCTCCGGACGCATCAGCCGCCCCATCGGATTCATGCGGGCGAGCTGGGCGCGCGCCTCCTCGGTGCTGCGGCCGGTGGTGCGGACGATGTTTTCCACCGCGCCCTCGAGGAGATCGGTTTCCGTCCATCCCGGACAGACGGCATTGACCGTGATCCCCTTCGCCGCCACTTCCACCGCCAGGGCCCGGGTCATCCCCACCAGGGCGTGCTTGCTCGCCGTATACCCCGCCGTGTAACGATGCCCCGTCCGCCCTGCCGTGGAAGCGACGTTGACGATCCGCCCGTGGCGGCGCTCGAGCATCCCCGGCAGGACGGAGCGGACCACCCAGAAGGGCGCCACGAAGTTGAGGGCGAGCATCCGCTCCAGGTCCTCGTAGGTGGTGCGGTGGAAGGGGGCGCTGAGCGCCAGGCCGGCGTTGTTGACCACGATCGAGACGGGACCGACCTCCGCCTCGATCCGCCGCGCGCAAGCCTCGATCGCCGCTCGATCCAGCAGGTCGAGGGGGAAGACGTAAGCCTCGCCGCCCTCCGCGCGGATCGCCTCCGCCGCGGCCTGGAGATCCTCGACGCTGCGAGCGCTCAGGACCACCCTCGCCCCGGCCCGCGCCAGGGCGAGCGCGCAGGCGCGCCCGATCCCCCGGCTGGCGCCCGTCACCCAGGCCAGCTCTCCCCGAAGCGGCTGCATCCGGCTCTCCTCGATGAGCTTTCGTTTCTACTGCCCCGGGAAGGAGCCGGTCAATCGCGGTTCGCTCGGGCGGACTCAGGTATGGACCAGCGGCGTATCGCGAGTGCCCCACAGCCCCACGACCACGGCGAGCACGAGCATGCCGAAGCCCAGAAGCTGTGCCGGCGACGCATGGACCTCGAAGAGGCTCGCGCCGATGGCGAGGACCAGGAGCGGTTGCAGTAGAGTCACCACGTTCAGCCGAAAGAGGCTGAAGCGCCGCGCCGCCAGGTTGACGAGCCCGTGGCCCCCGATGGTCGAGACGAGGACGATCCCCAGCAGCCAGCGCCATTGCTCCCAGCCGTAGCGGGCCAAAGCGGTCTTCGAGAGAAGAACCATCGGGGCGAGCGCCACCGCCGACAGCAGGAAGATCACCGCCAGAAAGAGCGCCATGGGCAAGCGGGCCCGTGCCCGGCGGGTGACGGGGACGAAGAGCACGGTGCACAGCGCCGCGAGAACGCCCAGGCCGTCGCCGATCCACTTGCGGGGCCCGAGCTGGAGGTCACCGGCGGTGACGAGAAAGACCGCGGCGAGGGCGAGCGCCAGCGAAAGGCCCATCGCCGGGCGAAAGCGCTCGCCGAAGACGCCCCCAACCGTGATCGCCGCCGCCGGCTGCGCCACGAGCAAGAGCGCGCTCGAGCCGAGGCTGGTGAACTCGAGCGCCGTCATCCAGAGCACCAGGTGCAGCGCGAAGATCAGCGCGCCGAGCGCGAGCGCCGGGAAGTTGCACCGCAGCGCTCCCCAATGCGCCGCGTCCCGCCAGGGCGGGTGCCGCAGAAGTGCGTAGAGGAGGAGGATCCCCCCGGAGAGGGCCATGCGAAAAAAGCCCACCGTGAAGGGATCCATGCGACTGGCCAGGAAAAAGGGACCCGACGTGGAGACGAGAACCAGACCGCCGAAAAGTATGCCCAAATGAGACCACTGCCTCACTGGCGCGCCCATCCCCGGAACACCGCCGACGCGAACGCCTCGTCTCCAAAGGTGCAAAGTGGCGAATTCGGCTACAACGACCTTCTCGGTGATCCGAAACCTGCGCAGAAGCGGAACAGATCGACGGCGGGACGCGGGATCGTCAGGCCGACTCGCGCGTCGTTCGATCGAACGCCTCCTCTCTTCCCTTCGCGCGGGCGAGCTTTCGCGGACACAAGGACTGGAGGACGTCTCGGCGGATCGGCCGCTTGGCATCCCAGAAGATCCGGGCGCGGAAGAATTCGCTCGCCTCGTTCGAGGTATAGAGCTCGAAATGCGAGCGCGCCTCTTCTTCGCTCCAAAAGGGAAGAAAGTAGCAGGTATCGTCGAAGACCACCGGCTTGCCCTCGAAGGGGCCGACGAGCTGAAAGCGCAGACGCTTGTAGAGCCCGCAGATGGCGAGCTTCCACGGGGCGAAGGTGTAGTCTCCCACGCCGAAGATGGCGAAGGGAGGTCGACCGGAGTAGATGCGGCTTTTGCGCGCGGCAAACGCGCTGGCGTGCCGCCCCAAATAGGTCCAGGTACGAGGAAATTCCGACTGGATGTAGCTCGTATCCTCGACGAGGCGCCTCTGGGTGACGAGGATCCAGCGCGAGGGGACGAGGCGGTCGTTGGCCACGTCGGATCCCTTGAGCAGCGGGTAGACGAGATCCGGCTCGATCGAGACCTCCTCGCCGAAGCCGTTGACCCAGCCACGGGTGGTACGCCGAAGCTCCACCACCCTCGCACAGTCGTGCTTGATCCCGGAGCGCCAGGCGGGGCCATCCCCGAGCAGATGTCGGGTTCGCTCGAAGGCGGCGACGTCGGCGACGAGGATCCCGTCGATCACGCCGATCTCCCGCGCCCCGTCGCGCGAGCCGAGTCGAGGAAAGACCGGCCAGCGGACGTCGGCGCCCTCCGCGCGTCCGGGCTGCAGGCGCAGGACGAAAAGAACGGCCTCGACCGCGGCATCGAACGCGCGGCGCGCGTCGATCGCGTGAAGCTCTCCCTGCGCGCACAGCCGTTCCTTGGCGCAGTACGCCATCACCTTCCGCGCCACCGCGGCCTTGCACAGCATCGCCAGGGTGGTCCGACGACCGGCGCACGCTCGTAGCAGGCGGAGGATCATCCACTCCGAGACGTCGAAGTTGCTCTTTCCGGTGAGGGCGTCGATTCCGCGCATGCCGCGGCTTTCTTTCGGCGGGAGATTGGAGCCGCCGAGCGCCCCCACCGCGGCCGACGTCACCCACGGAGGATTTCCCAGCAGGAGAAGCTCGCCGTCGCCTTCCGCCAGGATCCGTTCCCAGGGCGTGAAGAAGAAATCGCCGACGACGAGCGTCGCCCGCGCGTGGTCCGCGAGGGCCTTTCGCGCTTGCGCGACGTGGTGCGGATCGATGTCCAGGCCGAAGAGTTTCGCGGCGGGCCAGCGCCGCGCTGCCTCCACCAGGAAGGCGCCGCGCCCGCAGGTGGGCTCGATCACGGCGTCCGGGACCAGGCCGTGATGGTCCGCCAGGATGGCCACGACCTCGCGCGCGAGCTCGGGCGGCGTCTGCCAGTCGCCGCGCTCCACGCGGGACCGCATCCTCTCTCGAACCCGCGCCAAAGCTCCCCTCGACTCCCGCTGGCCTCGCGGGGGCGGATGGAAGAAGGGCCGCAGGTCGGACGCGATGGCGTCCACTGGCCTGCGGCCCTCCGTCAGCCGATCGAGACTCGCGCGCCGCTCACCAGCCGCAGGTCTGGCCCTGGTTCTGCTCCTGCAACCAGTTGCGGAGCGGCTCGAAGTACTCGAGCAGCGGTCCCGCATCCATGGTGCGGGTGCCGGTGAGGAGCTCGAGCGCGTCCGGCCAGGGCCGGCTCTGGCCCAGCGCCAGCATCGCCTGGAGCTTTTCGCCCGCCTCCTTGCTTCCGAAGACGGAGCAGTCGGCCAGGATGCCCTGGTGTCCCGCGGCCTCGCACATCGCCTTGTGGAACTGGAACTGGAGGATGTGCGCGAGGAAGTAGCGCAGGTAGGGCACGTTGGCGGGGATGTGATACTTGGCGCCCGGATCGAAGTCCTCCTCCGAACGCGGCACCGGCGACGCGATCCCCTGGTACCTCTCCCGCAGCTCCCACCAGCTCTGGTTGTAGCGCTCGGGCGGGATCTTGCCGGCGAAGACGTCCCACCTCCACTGGTCGATGAGCTTGCCGAAGGGCAGGAAGGCGATCTTCTGCAGGGCCATCTTCATCTGGAAGTTGATCAGGCCCTTGTCGTCCTTGGGCAGGTGATCGATCAGCCCGACCTGCTTGAGATAACCCGGGGTGATCGAGAGGGCGATGGCGTCGCCCACTGCCTCGTGGAAACCGTCATGCGCGCCTCCCTGGAAGAGGATGGGGAGGTGGTTGTACTTTTGGTAATAGAAATTGTGACCGAGCTCGTGGTGGATCGTGATCAGATCCTCCTCGGTCGGCCGGATGCACATCTTGATGCGGATGTCACCCTCGCCGGTGAGATCCCATGCGCTGGCGTGGCAGACCACGTCGCGATCGCGCGGCTGGGTGAACATGGAGCGCGTCCAGAAGGTCGCCGGGAGCGGATCGAAGCCGAGCGAGAGGAAGAATTGCTCGCCGAGCTTCGTCATCCGCAGCGCGTCGTAGCCTTGCCGGACGAGGGCCGCGTCGACGTCCAGGTCACCCTGGCCGGGAAACGGCTCGAGCAGCGGATAGAGGTTGGACCAGTCCTGGGCCCACATGTTGCCGAGAACGTGGGCCGGGATGGGTCCGTCGGAGGGGATGCGGTCCTCGCCGTAGACCTTCTGCAGCCGCGCGCGCACGTAGCAGTGCAGCTCCTCGTACAGCGGCTTCACCTGCTCCCAAAGGCGCTCCACCTCGGCGCGAAGCGCCTCGGGGTCCATGTCGTAGCCGGACCGCCAAAGCTCGCCGACGTCGGCAAAGCCCATCTCTCGCGCGCCGAGGTTGCCGAGCTCCACGTTGCGCTCGTAGAGCGCGCGCATCGGCGGCGAGACGGTTCGCCAGCCGACCCAAGCGTCGAGGAGCTCGTCCCAGTTCCGGCTCCGGGCCAGGACCTCGGAGAGCTCGCCGAGGTCGCGGCAGGGCCCCTCGCCGGTGGGGCCGCACCACTTGCCGCGCCCGTAGAGGCTCTCCATCTGCGACTCGACCATGGCCAGCTCGGAGCGCTTTTCGGGATCGGAAGGCGCCGGGACCGGCAGGGAGAGTCGGAGCAGCCAGAGGGCGCGCGCCGTCTCCTCGTCGAGCTCGAGGCCGTCGAAGCGCTTCGACTCCTCCACCGCGCGGCTGAGGTAGGCCATCACCTCCTCGCGCGCCCAGGCGGCCAGCCGGTCGGTATCCTCCGTGATGTAGGTGGCCTTGACCCAGGCGGCGGTGGCCTCGCGCGTCCACAGCTCCTTGAGATCGCGGTTGACGCGTGCGACGAACGCCTTCGCCTCCTCGGGGGTCGGCCGCGACTCGCCCCGGTGGGAGGCCTGGTTGCCGCCCGGCGTCGCGCAGGCGGCGAGCAGCAAAACTCCCAGGATCCATTTGTGCTTGCTCATGGCGGGGACATCCTACGACATCCCCTCCCCGGGTCGAAGCGCTTCCCGCACCAGGCCCCTGCCGCGGCGAGCGGTCTCTTTTTCGACACCCTACGTGGACGGGTCTGCACCGCGGATCGACCGGCTGCCGGAGAAGACGGCCCGCCCCTCGTTCCGGCTCAGACGCATCCGTGTATGCTGGCGGTGCGACATCCCTCCCGGCAACCCGGCCGCGCGTCCTCACCTGTCTGTCAGGCGTAGGGGGCGGGAGGCGGGGGGCCGGAGGCCTCGTCGGGGCTTTTCTCCGCACCGGAGGCGTGGGCGGGGTGGCGAATGCCGGCGGGCCGGAGATCGTCCACCGAATAGTCCAGGCCGATGGAGCCCTCCTCCAGCCAGGTGTGCCGCCCCTCCAGCACGTTTCGCCCCACGCGGTAGAGCAAGGCGTCGTCGTTGAACCAGAGCTCGCGGAAGATGCGACGGATCTCCCGGCGCGAGGTCCAGCAGAAGAGGTCGGCCAGTTCCCGCGCCTCGCGCGCAGCAGGATGGCCGTCGACCGCCATCTTGTGCGCCCGCGAGATGGTGGCCGCCATCGCGAAGAGCTGCATGGCGATGTCGACCACGCGGAAGAGAAATGCCTCCTTCTTCTGCATGCCCGCGCGATAGACGAGCATGCCGTGGAAGGTGGCACGCGCCAGGCGACGGCTCGCGCGCTCGACGAAGCGCATGTGCTTGCCCAGCCGACCGAAGGAGGCGTGCTTCGGCCAGAAGCTCCAGCGCAGCCAGCGCGTGGGGTACCACACCAGGTAGAAGGCGAAGATGCGCGGGATGGCCCCGAGCTTCTCGCGCGGCGTGGCCCTGCCGAAGACGAGGGGCCCGGCCACGCGCAGGTGACGGTCGACCGCCTCGCGGGCCATGAAGAGGTGCATGATCTCCGACGAGCCCTCGAAGATCAGGTTGATGCGGCTGTCGCGCATCATCCGCTCGACGGGGATCGCCGCCTCGCCGCGATTTGCGAGCGACCACTCCGTCTCGTAGCCGCGGCCACCGCGGATCTGCAGCGTATCGTCGATGATCTGCCACGCGCGGACCGTGTTCCATTCCTTGGCCGCGGCTGCCTCCAGGCGGATGTCGTAGCCGGGCCGCGTGGCCATCTCCGAGGCCAGCTCGGAGAGGCTGTCCATGGCGAAGGTGTAGGCGGCGATCTTGGCGATCTTTTGCGTGATCGCCTCGTGGTGGCCGATGGGCGCACCCCACTGCACGCGGGCGTTGGCCCACTTGCGGCAGATCTCCAGGCACTGCTTGGCCATGCCGGAGACCGCCGCCGGAAGGGTGAGGCGACCGGCGTTGAGCGTGGTCAAGGCGATCTTGAGCCCCTGCCCTTCCTTGCCGATGAGGTAGCGGCGCGGCACGCGAACGCCCTGGAAGCGGATGGCCGCGTTCGCCAGCGCCTTCAGGCCCATGAAGTGGCAGCGGTGGACGACTGTTACGCCTTCCCAGCTCGTATCCACCACGAACGCCGAGATCTCGTCGGTCTCCGGGTTGCGTGCCATCACCACCAGGAGCTCGGCCAGCGTGCCGTTGGTGCACCAGAGCTTCTCGCCGTCGAGGATGAAGGCGGAGCCGTCCTCGGTGGGCCGGGCGGTGGTGGAGAGGCTGGCGGGATCCGAGCCGACGCCGGGCTCGGTGAGGGCGAAGGCGGAGATGGCGCCCTTCGCGCAGCGCGGCAAGAGCTCGCGCTTCTGCTCCTCGGTTCCGAAAAGCAGGATCGGTTGCGGTACGCCGATGCTCTGATGCGCCGAGAGCAGCGCGGTGATGTTGCCGTCCACGCTGCCGAGGAGCTCCATCACCTTGCTGTATTCGCGCTGGTTGAATCCGAGCCCGCCGTACTGTTCCGGGATCTTCATCCCGAAAGCGCCCATCTCGCGCAGGCGCTCGATCACCTCCGGCGGGTACTCACCGCTGCGGTCGATCGCGGACGGGTCGAGCTCTTCGCGCAAGAAGCGCTCCATCTCCCGGTAGAAGGCGCGGAACCTCTCCCGCTCCTGCAGAGGCTCCGGAAAGGGATGGATGAGCTCGAGGCGAAAGTCGCCGAGGAAGAGATCGCGGAGAAAACTGTGGCGCTCCCACTCCTGTCGCGCCGCCTCGGCCACTTCCAGGGATCGGGACGTGTTCACTGCCATGCCATGAAGCTGGCGACGGAGGCGAGGGCCGGCATCCTGAGCAGGCGACCGAGCGCATGGTCGGCGAGCGAGGGGCGCACCCGATGTAGCGAACGCCAGCCCGGCAACACAGCGGGGGAGTCTGCCTCGCTTTGCCGGGGGCCGGCTCCGGTGGCACGCTGTATGGGGTGATGAAGACGGCGATGCTGATCGTGGGCGTGCAAAACGATTTCTGCACGGGGGGCGCGCGGGAGGTCGCGGGAGGCGAGCGGGTGGCCGCTCCCCTCTCCTGCGTCGCCAGCGCCGTCGACCACGGAAACGGCCTGGTCGTCGTCAGCCGGGAATGGCACGCGCCCGACAGCCACTACTTCCGCGACGGCACGCAAACGCCCTACTGCGTCGCCGGCACGCGTGGAGCCGCCTTTCCCCCGAGCCTGACCCTCTCCAGGAGAACCCGAATCGTGTATCGCTCCACCGATCCCGAGGAGGGGGATTCCGCCTTCCATGCCACCGACCGCACGGGCGCCACGCTCGCCGAGCTTCTCGAAGAGGGCGGCACCGAGGAGCTCTTCGTCGGCGGTCTTCCCACCGAGACGACCGTGCGCGCCACCGTCCTCGACGCGCTTCGGCGCGGCTACCGCGTGGTGGTGATCCAGGACGGAGTGGCGGCGCGGGACCCCGCCCTGGGGCGCGAGGTGCTCGGCAGCCTGCGCCTCGCCGGCGCCCGCGTGATGGGAAGCGGCGAGGCGATCATGACGCTCTACTCGCGCGGCGACGTGCGGATCGACTAGGAAATCCCCCTCCTCGCGATCTCGTCTCATTCCGGCTCGACCGGGTCGGTGGGGAGCTCGACCGGCAGCTCGCAGGAGGCGACGCGTCCCTGCTCGTCCCAGGCGAGTTGAGACAGGATGGTCGAGAAACCGTCGGTGCCCCAGCGCTGGAAGCTGCCGCCGTGACAATCGAACTGGTTCAGTTCTCCGATGAAGGTTGTGCTGTACCACTGGCAGGAAAGCTCCGGCGGCTCGGGCGTCGCATGGACGACGACGCCGTGGACGACGTTGAAGGGGGGCGGCGCGGGATACGCCTGCACCTCGTAGCTGCACGACGTCGAAGGCCAGTCGCAGGTCTCGTCGCAGGCCGGAAGGGCGTTCGCCTCCAGCTCGACGAGTACGGGCTCCTCGTGCTGGGCCAAGCGGATCTCGAGCAGGGCGCTCTTCGGGCCCTCCGACGTGGGTCGGAACATCACGGCCGCTCGGTTCATCACCAACACCGGAGACAGCTCGAACTGCCCCTCGTCGTCGACGATCGAATAGGACTGGAAGGCGAGCGAATACCCGGGCCGTAGCTGCACGTTCACCCGCCACAT
>QGUN01000105.1 GCA_003242475.1 Pseudomonadota bacterium | reverse complement strand
TGCTCGCCGTGGGCCGTGCGGATCCCGGTGAGGCGCTGCCCCGGTGGAAGGGGGATGCCGGTGGAGGTCAGCGCGGCGACGGAGGCCTCGTCGAGGACGAGGGGGCGATCCGGGCCCCAGGTGGGGCGCGCGCCGAAGAGGCGGATCTCCACGGAGCGGCGCCGCAGCCGGGCGGCGTCGAGGAGCGCGTCCGCCATCAGGCAACCCGCGGGACCGGCTCCCACGATGGCCACCCGGTAGGCGTCGCTCACGGCCGCCCCTCCTCCCCGGACCGGGCGACCACGCGGTTTCGCCCGGTTCGCTTGGCCTCGTAGAGGGCGCGATCGGCGGCTTCGAGCAGGGCGTCGGCTTCCGCCCTAGGCCCCGCCGGCGCCGAGGCGATGCCGATGGAGGCGCGCAGCGAGAAGGGAAGGCCTTCGATTCGTTCGAGGCTTTTGCGCAACCGCTCGGCGAGGCCGCGACCTTCCTCGAGATCGGTATGGGGAAGGAGGATGGCGAATTCGTCGCCGCCGAAGCGGGCGGCGAGGTCGGCGCCACGCAGACACTTCCGGATCTGGTCTGCCAGCAGGCGAAGCGCCCGGTTGCCCGCTTCGTGCCCGAGGCGATCGTTGATCTCCTTGAGGCCGTCGAGGTCGAGCATCATGAGCGCGAGCTTTTGACCGTAGCGCCGGACGCTCTCGATCTCGCGGCGCAGGGATTCCCGCAAGAAGCGGAGGTTGGCCAGGCCGGTGAGCGGATCGGTCGTGGCCAGGCGCCAAAGCTCGCGGCGCTCCTCCGCCTCGCGAATGGCCTTGTCCACGCGGGCCAAGAGCTCGCGCGAGAGAAAGGGCTTGGTCAGATAGTCGGCGGCGCCGCCCTCGAAGGATTCGACACGCAGGTCTTCGTCGGGGGCTGCCGTCACGAGGATGGCGGGGATGTCGGCGGTGCGAGAATCCTTGCGCAGGGCGCGCAGGCATTCGAGCCCGTCCATGCCGGGCAAGAAGACGTCCAGGACGATCGCGTCCGGACGCTCGCCGCGCGCGAGTTCGAGCGCCTCCTCGGCCCGCTCCGCCAGCGAGATGCGGTAGCGCTCCCGCAGGAGGGTAGCGAGCAGCTCCTGCATGTCGTGGTCGTCCTCGACGATCAGGACGCGGCGCTGCTCCCCCTCCAGATTCACGTTCGTCCTACCGCCTCTGCCACACCACGCGCCGGCCTCCCAGGTCCGGGGGCGGCGGCTCGAGGTGGAACTGATAGAACTGCGGCCCGTAGGCCCGCATCTTCATCCGCTTGTTGTTCTGAAGCGCGAGCAGGTTGGCCTTCAGGCGCTCGTCGGAGGGATTGCGCTCCACGCCTCGGCCGAGCACCTGCATGGCCTTCTCCTTCTGCCCGGACTGGAGCAGGCAGTAGGCGTACACGCTCCAGATCAAGCCGTCCTTCTTGCCGTACTTGACCGCCGTCTCGAACTCCTTCTCCATCCGGTCGTAGTCTCGCTTCTTGAAAAAGTAACAAGCGAGCATCGCCCGGGAGACGTAGTTGCGCGGGTAGCCCTTCTCGAGGTGCTCTTTCGCCTCGTCGAACTTCTTCTGCACGTAGAGGATCATTCCGATGTTGGCGTGCAGAAGAGGGCCGACGAGGAACTGCCGCTTCGCCAGGGGCAGGCCCGAGCGGAAGGTCTCCAGGGCGCGGTCCGGCCGCTGACTCTGCAGTTCCCGCTGTGCGCGTTCGGAGATCTCGGCGACCTTCTTCATGCTGCGCTGGGCCAGGACGACCCAGGCGATGGCGAAGCCGATCAGCCCCGGCAGGATGGACGCGTACCAGGAGAAGAAGACCTGGAAGACGACGAAGACGACCAGTCCGACCGCGATGGAGATGAGGAAGTTGATCATGGGCGCTGCCCTATATACGGGCTTCCGCGGGCGCGGCAAGCGGCGGAAGGCGAAAGAATCCGGTTGACGAATCGGCCTTCGGCGGAGAATTCTCCACCTTCGGATTCTGGCCTGCTGGCGGAACTGGTAGACGCACGCGACTCAAAATCGCGCGGGGGCGACCCCATCCCGGTTCGACTCCGGGGCGGGCCACCAGTAGATCCTTCTCCTGGCCCGGGCATCCGGGCCTTTTCCATTTCCGCCGAAGACCGTCGCCGAGCCGCCCCGTCGTGACCACCCTTCAGAGGCAGGGGAGGGTGGTTTGAATCCGATCGTCAACGAGCTTCGCGAGCTGTCGGCCGTCCGCTCCGACGCGGACCCGGTGGTCACCGTCTACCTGAACACCCGCTGGTCGGACGAGATGCAGCGCGATCGCGTGCGGCTCTTCGTCCGCCAGAAGGTCAAGTGGGCGCGCGAGCAGGGGATCGACTCGGGGCTCGGCCGTTCCCTCGACCGCATCGAGCGCTATGTCGAGGGGCTCTGCCGCCAGGCCTACGACGAGTCGGCCAACGGCGTGGCCATCTTCGCCTGCGACGGCCTGGGGCTTTGGAAGACGATCACCGCGCGGCGCACCTTCGAGCCGTACTTTGCGCTGGCGGACGTTCCGCACGTGCTGCAGCTCGCGCGCGCGGTGGACGACTTCGAGCCGGTGGTGGTGGCATTCGTCGACGCCAAGGGCGCGCGGGTCTTCGAGACGGCGGTCGGGGAACTCCTCGCGGAGGCCCGGATCGTGGAGAGCACGCCCAAGCGCCATTCGATGGGCGGCTGGTCCCAGCTCAAGTTCCAGCGGAGGGTGGAGAAGGAGATCGAGCGCAACCTCGCCGAGGCAGCCGAGCACGTCGCCTATCTGGTGCAGCTCGAGCCACGCAACCACGTGGTGCTGGTCGGTCCGCACGAGATGGTGCGGCACTTCGAGGCCCGGCTCCCGCACTTCGTTCGCGAGCGCATCATGGCCCGGATGCCCCACCAGCGGCCGAGGGGGCCGAAGAAGGGTGCGATCCGGGACGACCTGCTGGAGCAGGTGATCGACCGCCTGATCGACCACGAACGCGAGAAGGAATCCGACAACGCCGACCGCGTGGTCGGCGAGGCGTTGGCGGGCGGCCTGGCGGTGGTCGGCCCGGAGGACGTGGTCCTCGCCGCCAACGAGGAGCGTGTGCATCTGCTGGTCATCGAGGAGGACTTTGCCGAGCCGGGCTGGCGCTGTCGCCAGTGCGAGGCGCTCTCGGCCACCGGGCCCATCGAGTGCCGCTACTGCGGCGGACCGGTGGACGGCGTGGACCTCGGCCAGGCGCTGATCCGCCGCGTACTTCGCGCCAGCGGCGACGTGGACGTGGTCGCGCACCAGCCGCGGCTGCACCATTACCGGGGCGTGGGGGCCTTCCTTCGTCACCGGGGCGCTCTCCAGCGCGAGGTCGGCACGACCTCGCCGGCGCCCTTCTTCTGAAGAACCGGAACGGGGGCTTGGCGGAACGCGATCGGCGACCCAGTGAAGGAGGATGGATCTCTTCGAGCGCATCCTCGCGCTGAGTCGCCGCAGGGATTCGGAGCTGGGGCGGACGCTTCGCCGCCTCCTCGTGGACGCCTCGATGTGGTCGGTGCCGGCGGGGAAGCTGCACGGCATCCTGCTCGCCGAGCGCAGTCTCCGCCGCCGCCTCGTCGACGAGCTCTGGCGCGCGTTCTATTACCAGCCCCTCTTCGAACTCTCGTGCGACCGGGTCGACCGGCCCTTCCGCATGGAGATCTGCCCGGACTCGAAGCTGCCCGTTGTGACGGGCTGCCGGTTGCGGGTGGAGCGGGGCGTGCGGCTCTCGGCTCGAACCACCTTCTCCGGCGCTCGCAACGCGCCTCGTCCGCCGGTGATCACGCTGGGAGAGGGGACCTACGTCGGCCACCGCGTCACCTTCCGCGCGGGGCTCGACCTCACCCTGGGGCGGCACTGCTTCGTGGCCAGCAACGTCACCTTCTCCGGCGATCCGGGGCATCCCCTCGACCCCGTGGCGCGACGGACGGAGCCCGCGCCACCGGAGGACCTCTCCGCGATCGTGGTGGAGGACGACGTCTGGATCGGCGAGGGTGCGCTGATCCTCGGGCCGGTACGCATCGGCGCGGGCGCGGTGATCGGTGCTCGATCCGTGGTGACGCGGGACGTGCCGCCGGGCGTGGTGGCCACCGGCGTGCCGGCCCGCGTCGTTCGCCGGATCGTCCCGCGAACCGAGCCCGTCGGCGCCTCGGGTGGCGACGGAGCTTCTGGCGAGTCGGGAATCGGTTGACGGCCCGGCTGGTTTGCGCCATGGAGGCGCCCATGGCGGAGGACGAGATCAAGCGCCAGGTTGGCTCCATCGTCTCGCGGGCGAAGGAGGCTCTCTCCGAGGTGCGCGAGGCGGTGGTCCGGACCTCGCAGATCGGCAAGCTGAAGATCGACGTGGCCCTGCTCCGGCGGGAGCAGGAGAAGGCCTTCGCGCGCCTCGGCGCCAAGGTCTTCGAGATGGTCGAGGACGGGGAACTCTCGCTTCCCGAGCCGCTCGATCCCCTCGTCCAGGCGGTCCGGCACCTGGCGCGGCAGATCGCGGAGGAGGAGGCCGAGCTCGCCGAGGTGGAGGGAGCGTAAAAAAGGCTTCCCTCTGCGCGCGGATGTGCTAGATATGCGCCGGCCGCTGCGGCGGCCACGAGTTACGGGGCAGTAGCTCAGCTGGGAGAGCGCCGCAATGGCATTGCGGAGGTCAGGGGTTCGATCCCCCTCTGCTCCACCAAG
>QGUN01000104.1 GCA_003242475.1 Pseudomonadota bacterium | reverse complement strand
GGCCGACCTCGAAAATCTCCTCGACCTCCTCGATCGACTGGTCGACTCCGGCAAGTCGGTGATCGTCGTCGAGCACCACCTCGGAGTGATGGCGCACGCGGACTGGATCCTCGATCTGGGCCCCGGAGCGGGCCACGAAGGCGGACGCGTCGTCTTCCAGGGCACGCCCGCACAGATGGTGAAGGATGGCTCCACCCTCACGGGGAAGCATCTCGCCGCCTACGCAGGCGAGGCCATCACCAGGAAGAAGGCGGGCAGCGCCGATCGGGCCCGACGATCGGCGAGATGAGGTAGTGAACGGTTCCGCGCGGGGCTCGCGGCCGAGACGGCCCGTGAAGGTCCCGATCTGTTAGCATGCCCCGAGCGGCCGGCGGCACCGGCCCCAACCAGAGGAGGAGATTCGATGGGCTTCGCACCTTCCAAGATGCAGGTCCGCAGCAGCGCCTTCAGCCAGATGGGGATGATTCCCCGCAAGCATACCGGCGAGGGCGAGGATGTCTCTCCCGAGCTGTCGTGGAGCGATGCGCCCGAGGGAACCAAGGCCTTCGCGGTGATCTGCCACGACCCGGACGCACCCCTGGTCTCGCCCAATGGCACCTACGGCTTCGTGCACTGGGTGCTCTACAACATCCCCGGAAACGTGAACCGGCTCGAGGAAGGGACGAAGCTCTACACCGCCGGAAAGAACGATTACGGCAAGACCGGCTACGGCGGCCCGATGCCTCCGGAGGGGCACGGCCCGCACCACTACTACTTCTGGGTCCTCGCGCTGAGCGACGATACGCAGCTCGAGCCCGGCCTCACCATGTGGGAGCTGCTCGCCAGGATCGAGCCCAAGGTGCTCGGCATGAACCGCCTGATCGGCACCTACGAGCGCGGCTGATCCGCCTTCCGTTTCCGCCGCCGCGACTGCCGTGAGGCCGCACGTGGTCGACGCGGGGATGCGGCGACGGAGCATTCGAACGGCGCGCCTCATGGGCGCGCCGTCCCTCGTCTGGGATGTCCGCGGCAACCGCCTCCCTCTTTCTGTGCCGCATGCCCACCGCGCCCTTGCCCCGAGATGACAGCCGAGCGCCGAGGCAATATTTCGGCGCCGATCCCAGGGAGTGCTCGACATGCCGACTGAGACGTTCACACCCCCTGTTTGCCTGACCATCGCCGGTTCGGACTCCTCCGGCGGCGCCGGTCTCCAGGCGGACCTGAAGACCTTCGAGGCGCTGGGCGTGTACGGAGCGAGCGTGGTCACGCTGATCACCGCGCAGAACACGCGCGGCGTGCAAGCGGTCGAACTGCTCTCGCCCGCGCTCGTGGGGGCGCAGCTTCACTCCGTCCTCTCCGATCTGCCCGTTCGCGCGGTGAAGGTGGGCGCGCTCGGAGGCGCTCCGGTGATCC
The DNA here is from genome assembly GCA_003242475.1 of Pseudomonadota bacterium. Taxonomy (GTDB): domain Bacteria; phylum Myxococcota; class Myxococcia; order Myxococcales; family Vulgatibacteraceae; genus ZC4RG40. The sequence continues at coordinate 3,272 of QGUN01000104.1, read as the reverse complement.
GCGCGGTCGTGGAGGGACTGCGTGCGTGGTGGGGGCAGGATCTCGTGGTCGATCCGGTGATGGTCTCCAAGCACGGCTCGCGCCTGCTCGACGCCGAGGCGGAGGCCCTGCTCTCGAAGGAGCTCTTGCCGCGAGCGCGGCTGATCACGCCCAATCGAAGCGAGGCCGCCGTCCTGCTGGGCTGGCCCGAGGTCGACGACGACAACGCCCAGGAGGCGGCGGAAAAACTCGCCTCCAGGCTCGGCGTGGCGGTGCTGGTCACCGGTGGCGCGGGCCGCGAGCCGGAGGTCGCCGACTGGCTGGTCACGTCCGAGGGCACGCATCGCCTGATCCACGAGCGCCTCGACCGCCGCAATCGCCATGGCGCCGGCTGCACGCTCGCAGCCGCCATCACCGCGGCGCTGGCACTGGGCGACGACCTGAAGACGGCCGTGGTGAAGGCGCGCGCCTTCGTTTTCGAGGCCATGCGCGCGGGCCCCACCTTCGGCGATGGCGAGGGCCCCCTCTGGCACCGAGCCGGGACGACGGCAGATCCGAGCGCGCACGACGCGCGGCGCATCGGGCACGGCTAGGAGCCTGTTGCAGTCACCGACCTACTGCGGCGACGGATGCGGGGTAGGGACCGCGCCCCAGGATCCCTCCCGTCGCCTGGCCTGCTGCGGGGCCCGCCTGCTGCGTCGATCGGCGCTGCGCTTGCCGACCTCGCCTACCGACTGCCGGCGCGCAAGAGACGACGCGCGTCGATCGGCGCCACCACGCGTCCGGAGCGTAGGTTGCCGGTCAAGGCCACCGAGGTCTGCTGGCCGGAGACGAGGCGCTGCACCGCCTGGCTCGCACCGGCCAGCCCGATCCGAATGGGGATCCGCACCTCGCGAGCGCCGCCGCCGCCTACGGCCGTCTGGCCGACCTTTCCAGAGGCCAACGAGGCGCGGTCCACGAGAAAACTCCACTCGAGCACGTCGAGGGAGACGGGGAATTCGTTGTCGTTGAGGATACGCAAGCCCAGCGAGAATTCCGCACCGGAAGCGGTGATGCGGGGCGAGGAGAGATCGGTGATCTCCACCTTCGGCAACCGGGGCACCGCGATACTCCCCGAGCGGGAGAGGGGAAGCGCCACGATGCCCAGCGGCGTCTTCACCCCCAGGCTGCCGCTCGCGCGGTAGCTCAGGCTCTTTTTCGAGAAGAGTTCTGTGACCACCGGCACGACGTCGAGGAAGTGCACGGTGGCGGGAAAGCGCAGGATCTGCTTGCCCCGGCCCCGGATCGAAAGGCCCTTCTTCGGCTTGCCGGACGCGATGCGGCGCCCCTCGACTTCGAGCTGGTAGGCGACCTCGTGGAGGGTCAGCGCCACGTCGTAGGGATTGGAGAGCTCGTAGACGAGCTCGAGATCGACGCTGTCGAGCGACCAGGAGGTCAGCCGGACGTCCCGGAAGGTGAGTTCGGGACGTTTCCCGCCGAGGAAGGCCTGAAAGAGGGCACAGCCACTACCAAGGACGACGAGAGATCCGACGAGGATCGGTGCGAACCATCGCCTGCTCATCGAAGCAGAGATCGCATCTTCGACCGCGTCGGTCCAGCCCGGCGAGGGGGTCCGCCATCCCGGCCTCGCCGCCTTCACCGAGTCACGCGGCAGTCCCCGCGCAATTCTCCTAGAGATTTCGGGCCTCGAAGCCGAGCGCCTCGGCCACGAAGCGCCGGTGGCAGCGACCTGCCTCGCGCTCGTAGCAGGTGAGCGCCACCCGTTCGCCCCGTTCGAGCCAGGCCCGGATGCGGTCGAGGGCCTCGCCTTGCCGGGGGAGCCACTCGCGCGCGTAGACCTCGAAGAGAGCGTCGTAGTCGGCCCGCGTTTTCAGGCCCTTGCGGCGGGCGGAGGGGATGCCGAGCTCGGGAAGGTGCACGTAGCGGATTCCGGCCGTCTCGCACCCCTGTGCGAGCGCCTTCTTGGAAAAGCCCTTCTTGCGGCTCATCGGATTCGCGCGGACGTCCGCCAGCACCGTGACGCCAGCCTCGCGCAGAAGCGACAGATACTCCCCTTGGTCACGTCCCTCGTAACCGATGGTGAAGAGCCTTCCCGGCATCGCGCTCGGCTCCCGAAGTGATGCGGGCAGTCTAGTCCCGCAGGGCGGCACCCCCCAAGCCCCCACCGGGCCCCGCGCCGAGCCCGGCGGCTCAGGAGCCGGTTGGTTTCACCCGCCGACCGCGGCGACGGATGCGCAGCTGCGGTCGGTACAGGCTCACTGGCGGTGGAAGGCCATGGTCGACGCCTGGGCCGTCGGGTAGAGCACGAGCTCCTCGATGTTCACGTGCGGCGGCCGGGAGACGACGAAGGCGATCGCCTCCGCCACGTCCTCGGCGGTCAGCGGCGTGAAGCCCTCGTAGACTTTGCGGGCGCGCTCCGCGTCGCCCGAAAAGCGCACCAGCGAAAACTCCGTCTCCACCGCACCCGGCTCGACGTTGGCCACGCGGATCCCCGTGCCGAGAAGTTCGTGGCGCAGGGCCTTGGTGATCGAGCGCACGCCCGCCTTGGTGGCGCAGTAGACCGCGCCGCCCGGATACGCCTCGAGGCCCGCCACCGAGCCCACGTTCACGATCGTTCCCCGGCGCCGCTCGATCATCCGCGGCAAGAGCAAGCGGGTGAGGCGAAGGAGGCCGACGAGGTTGGTCTCGATCATCTCGCGCCAGTCCTCCTCGCGCCCCTGGGCCACGGGGTCCACGCCGCGCGCGAGCCCCGCGTTGTTGACGAGGATCTCCGCCTCGGTTGCATGCGCCGCAAAAGCCTCGCAGCTCTCCGGCGAGGTGACGTCGAGCGAAAGGATCCGGACCTCCACGTCGCCGAGTTCGGGGCGCAGCGCCTCGAGCCGATCCACGCGGCGCGCGCCCAGCACCAGGTTGCAGCCGAGTCGAGCCAGTGCGCGCGCCGTTGCCGCGCCGATCCCTGCCGACGCTCCCGTCACCACCGCCCACGTTCCCTGAAGACTCATCCCGCTCATCCGAAACTCCTACGGCACGTGGCGCAAAAGAAAGGGTGGACCCCACCCGGGAAAAGATGCATCGCATCATCCCGTGGCGAGGTCCACCCTGTCAGCGACCGATGCCCCGGCAGCTCAGTCGACGGCGTCCCAGAAGTCGCCCCAGCGGTCCTTGAACTTCTTGACGGCCGCGTCGAAGACCTTCTTCCCGTCGATTCCCGCCGTGTTCCGGGAGGAGAGGACGTCGACGCTACCGTCGGCGTAGCGCCGGAGAAGGACGGGGCGCTTGTCGATCGTGCCGTT
>QGUN01000048.1 GCA_003242475.1 Pseudomonadota bacterium | reverse complement strand
CGTGCTGGCCTTCCCCGTCCGCGAGCCACCGGTGCACATCGCGCCTTTCTGGCACGACCTCGAGGTGGACGGGGTCTGGTACGAATTCGGAGCGGACGCGCGCGGCCAGTACCTCGTGGTGCAATGGCGAGGGTGGTCCCTCCCCCTTTGGAACTCCTTCGTCATTGCCGTCACGGAGTTCCAGGTCGTGCTCTGGGAGGACGGTGCCTTCGCCTTCCGCTACGGCCCTTCCTTAGCCACCGACGAGCTCGGCACTGCCGTCATGAACGGCTAGGGCGCCGTCGTCGGCTACCAGAGCCCCGGGGCGGAACACTGGCTGAACTTCCACGTGGGGAGCGAGGGGCCGGTCGAGGGAGGCCTGACCGGGCGGTCCTGGATCTTCGAACCACCTTCCTCCCTTCCGCCGAGCGGCACCCATGCCTTCCGGCCGGAGCGGTCGAGCACCATCACCCTCCGGGCGACCAGCGCCAAGGGCGAGACCGTGGCGACCGTGGACGTCGTCGTGAACCCGCCGGCGAAGGTGACGGCGACGGCCAATCCCACTTCGGTCTCGATCGGCGAGCCGGTGAACTTGAGCTGGTCGACGACGGCGCGGCTTCCCGGGACACCCACGGTCTATCTGCCCATGCGGGAGGTGCTCTCGCCCTTCGTCGACATCTCCACGCATCCGGACGCGGTACAGCTCGTCGAGCCACTGGTGATCGATGCCGTCGTCTGGCTCCCCTTCGCCGGCGGATTCCAGTTCCCGTGGGGAGGGGAGCTGCACTCGGGTGTCGGCGTCTCTGTTAGCGGCTATCTCACCTTCGAGACGACGGTCCGCTCGTTCTATCGGAACCGGTCGTTCCCCTTCGGGGTGCCGGTCGCCATCGCGCCCTTCTGGGACACTCTCTTCACGGGGCCGTCGGGGGGCGTCTTCGCTCTCGCCCTGGAAGACGGAACGCACATCATCCAGTGGTCGGGGATGAGCTGCCTCGCCGGCTCCTTCGGTGACAGCGTGTACGACCTGAATTTCCAGGTCGCTCTTCTCCCCGACGGCTCGTTCGAATTCCGGTACGGGACCATGGCGCCTCCCGTCCTGACGAGCCATCCCGACTGCATCGGCGGCGACTGCGCGTTGGAGGCCCAGGGGGCACGCGCCACCATCGGCTACCAGAGCGCCGACTGGCGCCACGGCTACAATCTCCACCGCGGCACCGGAGCGCCCTTCCCGGGCGGTCTCGAGCACCGCTCGTTCCGCATGGATGGCGGCCTCTCCGGAAGCCTCTACCTCTACCCGGAGGAGACGATCACCTATGCCGTCTGCGCCGAGCTGGCGGGCTACACGGACTGCGAGGCGATCGAGGTGCAGGTGACGCCCTAGTGCTCGTTACAGTGACCAGCCGACTGCGGCGCCGGGTGCGGGGCTGCGGTCGGCGTTCCCGGCCCGGCGGCCGCGCGCTCGCCGGCCCGGTTCGATCTCCGAACGCCCTCTCACCTTGACAGGTCCCCGCAGGCTGGTAGTAGCAGGTCCTTCCCCCAGAGGAGAGGCCCGGATGACCCAGCCCGCAGCCCGCACCCCACCGGCTCCTGCGTCTTCCACGCCCACGGGCGCGTCCATCGAGCTCCAACCCGTCCCCATGGACTTCACCTCGCCGCAGCTCACCGTGCGCGCGGTGGTGACGGGCATGGTGCTCGGGGGCACGCTATCGCTCTGCAACATCTACGCGGGGCTGAAGATCGGCTGGGGCTTCAACATGTCGATCACGGCCATGCTCCTGGCCTTCGGGCTCTGGAAGATCCCGGAGCTTTTCGGGGCGCGGCCCTTCGGCATGCTGGAGAACAACATCAACCAGACGGCGGCCTCCGCCGCGGCCTCCGTCTCCTCCGCCGGGCTGGTCTCCGCGATCCCTGCGCTCACGCTGCTGACGGGCCAGCAGCTCTCCTACGTGCCGCTGGCGCTGTGGTGCGCCAGCGTCTGCTTGATCGGCGTGACGGTGGCGATCGGCCTGCGCCGCCAGATGATCGAGGTGGACAAGCTTCCCTTCCCCTCGGGCATCGCCTCCGCCACGACCATCCAGGAGATGTACGCCCGCGGCAAGGAGGCCATGGCGCGGGTGTGGATGCTGGTGGGGGGTGGCGTCTTCGCCTCGGTGTTCAAGGTGGCGGCCGATCTCTTCCGCTTCCCGCAGATCCCGCTGCCCGGCTCGGTTGCGGCCGGCGGCGCGGCCGCAACCAAGGGGATCTCCGCGATCGGCATGAAGAACATCGGCTTCGTGCTCGATCCGTCGTTTCTCATGGTGGCGGTGGGCGGGATCATCGGGATCCGCGCCGCCGTCTCGATGATCCTCGGGGCGATCATCGGCTGGGGGATCCTCGCGCCCTATGCCCTCGCCCAGGGGTGGGCCGAGCCGGGAAACCCGGAGGCAGGCTGGTTCGGCAGCCTGGTGACCTGGCTGCTCTGGCCCGGCGTGGGGATGATGGTGGTCTCCTCGCTGACCTCCTTCGCCTTCTCGCTCCCCTCGATGGTGCGGGCGTTTCGCGGGGTGGGCGTGATGGCCAACGCGGATTCCGATCCCCGCGGGGACGTCCCGCGCAGGTGGTTCTTCGCCGCCGTGGCGGGTTCCTTCCTGCTCGCGGTGGTCTTCCAGGGGCTCTTCTTCGGGATCGGCCCGGGGCTGGCCATCGCGGCGGTCCTGATGACCTTCGTCCTGGCGGTCGTGGCAGGACGCGTCTCCGGCGAGACGGGGATCACCCCGGTCGGACCGATGGGGAAGGTGACGCAGCTCCTCTTCGGCGTGCTCGCGCCGGGCCAGGCCGCGCCCAACCTCATGGCGGCCAACGTCACCGCAGGCGCCGCCAGCCAGTGTGCCGACCTCCTGCACGACCTCAAGACTGGCAAGCTCATCGGCGCCGTGCCCTGGCAGCAGGCGGTGGGGCAGACCTTCGGCGTCCTCGCGGGCGCGCTCTGCGGCGCCTTCGGCTACCTGATCATCGTCCGCGACCCCTCCATCCTGATGACCGACGAGTGGCCCGCGCCCGCGGTCGCCCAGTGGAAGGCGGTGGCGGAGATCTTCATGAAGGGACTGGAGTCGATGCCCCCCGCCGCGCTGCCGGCGATGGCGATCGGCGCCGGGGTGGGGCTGGTCCTGGCGGTGCTGGAGAAGGTGGTCCCGGAGCGGGCGCGGCTCTGGGTGCCGAGCCCGGCCAGCCTCGGCCTGGCCATGGTCATCCCCGCCTTCAACTCGATCTCCATGTTCCTCGGGGCGGTCCTGGCCCTGGTGGCCAAGAAGGTGGCGCCGAGCTGGAGCGCCCGCTTCCTCATCGTCCTCGCCGCGGGGATCATCGCCGGCGAGAGCCTGACGGGCGTGGCCCTGGCCGTGAAGAAGATCCTCGGCGGCTGAAAGGGATGCGGTGCCCGTCGCCCGCGAGAGCCGGCCGCAAGCGGCGGGGCCATCCGCCGCGAGTCTTTCGCCGAACCCGGCCGTCGCGAAGCGGCGGAGGCGGCCGAGGTCGGCAAGCACGGCGACGGGCGGCGCAGGCGTAGCCGCCGCCACGTCGAAGCCGAAAAGCGAGCACGCCGACCGCAGCCCTGGATCCGCCGCCGCAGCCGGCTGGTGACTGCAACGGGCTCCGAGGGGCGGGTGGCAGCTCGGCCACCCGGGGGCTATGATCGACCGTCGTCGCCAGGAGGTGGCCCCGTGCAGCCGACAGCGGTCGCGCCCGCTCCCCGCCCGCAGGTACGCGTATTCGAAACGACGGTGCGGGAGATCGTCTGGGAGACGCCCGACACCGTGACGCTCGTCCTCGACGCGGGCGACCACCCCCGCGACTACAAGGCGGGCCAGTACGTCTCCATCGACGTACAGCAGTTCCGCGAGCTCAAGCAGCTCGTTGCCTATTTCGAGCACGTCAAGGGACGCCGCGAACCGCCGCGGGCCTACTCCCTCACCTCCACGCCGGACGAGCCCTACCTCGCCATCACCATCAAGGAGGAGGCCTTCGTCCCCGGCCAGACGGAATATCCGCCGCTGCTCTCACCCTTCCTGGTCTTCGGCACCCGCGTGGGGATGAAGATCACGGTGAAGGGTTACACCGGCTACTACGTCCTCCCCGACGACGTGGAGGAGCGCACCGATCACATCGTGCACATCGTGGCGGGATCGGGCGTGGTGCCGAATTTCTCCATCCTCAAATGGGCGCTCGTCCACCGTCCGCGGCTGCGCCACAGCTTCGTCTACTCGAACAAGACCTGGTCGGACGTGATCTTCGCCCGCCAGCTCGCCGAGCTGGAGCGGGATCACCCTGACCGTCTCAAGGTCTACCACTGCCTGACCCGCGAATCGGCGGCGCCCCCGGAGGCTCCCGACGCGCAACTTTGCCGCGTGAACCGCGACTTCCTCGGCTCGGTCATCGGCGATCCCAACGGCTGCCTGGTCTACTGCTGCGGGCCCGCCCTGACGCGGTGGGACAAGAAGGCGGCGAAGGAAAGGGGAGAGGAACCCAGGCCACGCTTCCTCGAAAGCGTTCGCGAGATCCTCGCGGAACTCGGGGTCCCCCGAAAATCCATCACCACCGAGGCGTACGGCTAGCCGGCGCGACGGCCTCCGGGCGGCGCGTCGGAACCCTGGCGCTCCTGGGGAATCCAAGAGCGAGGGCCACCGTTGGACGACGGACAGAGGCTCGCTCGGGGCCGCCGAGTATGCCATGATGATGCAGTGCGTCGGAGGTCGGCATGGCGAATTTCTTTCGTGACAACCCGGATCTCGTCTTTCAGTTCCGCCACGGACTCGACTGGGAAACGATCGTCGATCTCACGGAGAACGGCTTTCGCCTGCCGGACGGCCCCAAGGACCTGAAAGAGGCGCTGGAGTTCTACGAGCAGGTCCTCGACGCGACCGGCGAACTGGTCGCGGAGACGATCGCTCCCCGGGCGTTGAAGCTCGACCAGCTCGGCACCCGTCTCGAGGAGGGGGAGGTCGTCTTCCCGCCCGAGCTCGCCTCGATCTACGAGGCGATGAAGGAGCTCGGCCTCTTCGGGATCGCGATCCCGCGCGAGCTCGGCGGTACGGGAGCTCCGCTTTCCCTCTACCTCGTCGCCAGCGAACTCATCGCCCGCGGCGACGTCTCGGTGATGACGCACTACGGCTTTCACGGCGGCGTGGCCGCGGCGCTGCTCCTCTATTCGATTCACGAGGGCACGGCGGTCTACGAGGAGGGCCGGATCGTCCGCACGCGATTCGACGAGGTGATCCGCCAGATCGCCGCAGGGGAGGCCTTCGGCTGCATGGTGCTCACCGAGCCCGGAGCCGGCTCCGACCTCGCGGCCATCCGCACCCGGGCCGTGGAGCGCGACGGCAAGTGGTACCTTTCCGGCGAGAAGATCTTCATCACCTCGGGCCACGCCCCCTACCAGCTCGTCCTGGCGAAGACGGAGGAGGGCGAGGGGCTGGGGACGCTCTCGCTCTTTTTCGTTCGCCGCAAGGTCGAGCGCGACGGAAAGCTCGTCGACAACGTCCGCATCACCAAGCTCGAGGAAAAGCTCGGCCACCACGCCTCCGCCACCTGCTCGCTCTTGTACGAGGACTCGGTGGGCGAGCTCATCGGCAAGCGCGGCGAGGGCTTCCGGCTCATGCTCGTGCTGATGAACTCGGCGCGGCTGGCGGTGGGCCTGGAGGCGATCGGGCTCGCGGAGGCGGCCTGCCGGATGGCGCGCGCCCACGCCGCCGAGCGCAAGACGATGGGCAAGCCCATCGCCGAGCACGAGCTCGTCGCGGAAAAGCTCCTGGACATGGAGACCTGGATCCAGGCGCTTCGGGCGCTCGCCTTCGATGCCATGAACGCGGTGGAGATCGCCACGCGCCTGGACATGAAACTCCGGGTCGATCCGCCTGCGAATGCGGAGGAAAAGGAGCGCCTGGAGAAGCTGCAGAAGAAGATGGCGCGGCGGGCGCGGCGGCTGACACCCTTGCTCAAGTACATGGCCGCGGAGAAGGCCGTCGAGATCAGCCGCGACGCCATGCAGGTCTTCGGCGGCATGGGCTACATCGACGAGACCGGCGTGCACAAGCTCTTGCGCGACGCGCTGGTCCTGCCCATCTACGAGGGAACCTCGCAGATCCAGGCGCTGATGGCCATCAAGGACCACCTCTCCTGGGCCACGCGGAAGCCGGGCTCCTTCTTTCGCCGCGCGGCGCAGGCGCGGCTGCTGGCGCGAACGGCGGGTGAAAGGATCCTGCGCGAAGTGTATCGGGCGGAGGCACTCACCTTCCGTGCCACCGAGCTGATCCTCTTGCGGATCTTCAGCGACAAGGTGCGCAAGGAGTGGCGGGACGCCATGCGCGGCAAGGATCCGGCCGAGCTCGGCCGCTACCTGTCACGGGAGTTTCTCCGCCACTGGGACGATCGCGCCGATTTCTCGCGCGGACTGGTGCATGCCGAGCGGCTCACCCGCATGCTGGCCGACGTGGCCATCGCCAAGATCCTCGTGCGGCAGGCCCAGCGCTTCCCCGAGCGGCGCGCCCTCGCGGAGCGCTTCGTGCACCGGATGTCGCTGCGCGTGGAAGCGCTGGCGCGGGAGATCGAGGGCGCCGACGAGGCCGTCTTCGAGGCAATCGCCGAGCATCGCAAACTGGCCCAGTCGGCCTGAGCGCGGCCCATGCCCATCTGGACGGAACACAGCGAGAGCCGCACGGCCCGCACGGTGGTCGTGCTCACGCTGGCCTGTGTGGCCGGCATGGTCAACGCCACCGGATTCTTCGCGGTGGGAACCTACACCTCGCACGTCACCGGCCACGCCAGCATGATCGGCGACGAGCTGGCGCGCGGCGACCGCGTGGCGGCTCTGCACTTTTTCGCCCTCGTCCTCTTCTTCATCGCCGGCGCCTTCCTCGCCACGCTCTTCGTCGAGAGCGCGCGGCGGCTGGGGCGCGCGCGCTACGTGGCCGCGCTTCTGGTGGAGGCGAGCATCCTCACCGCGTTTACCGCCATCAGCGCCCTGGTGGAGGAAAAGGGCGAGCATCTGTGGCGCTTGCTCACCGCCATGCTCTCCATCGCCATGGGAATGCAGAACGCGCTGGTGACGCGGATCTCGGGCGCGGTGGTGCGGACCACGCACCTGACCGGCGTGGCCACCGATATCGGCATCGAGCTGGCGCGGCTCTTCTACTGGCTGCGGCGCCGCACGCTGGCCGTCTCGCCCTTTCGGCTCCTCGTCGACTTCACTCGGGAGGAGGAGCTGCAGAAGCTGCGGCTGCACCTGGCGCTCTTCGGCTCCTTCCTCGCCGGGGCCATCGTGGGGCCGTTGCTCTTCTTGCGCTTCGGCTATGCGGCCATGCTCGCGCCGGGCCTGCTGCTCTTCGGGCTGGTCCTGCTCGATCGCTTCGGCTGGAATCGCGCGCTGAGCACGGGGTTCCGGCAGGACCCTTCGCCCATGCACCGACCCCCGGCGGTCTAGAGGTCGTCGCGCGACCGCCATGGTCGGCTGCCGTGGCGCAGGCTTGTGCGAGAAGGCGCTTTCTGCCAGATCGGCCGCATGCACGCCGACCGCAGGCTCCTCGGCCTGCTTCCACCCCATCGCTTCCGCATCGCCCTGGCGCTTCTCTGCGCGGCCCTGGCTGCCGCGGGCATGGGCGCCTACGCCTTCCTGGCAGGGCCGGCGGCGCGCGCGCTGATCCAAGGGGGCTCGCTCGACCTCGGCCCCGCGCTCGAGGGGCTCTTGCCAGAAGGCCTTGTCGAGGTCTTTTCGCGCTCGATCCTCGGCGCAATCCCCATGCTCCTCGTCGCCGCGGCCGCCTTGCGGGCGCTCGCATCGGCGGGCTTCAACATCCTGATGTCCCACGCGGTGGTGGAGGCGGCTGGCGAGCTGCGCGTGCGGATCTTCGACCGGCTCCTGCACGGCGACCCCGCGTTCTTCTCCGCCCGCGCCTCGGGTGAGCTCGTCTCCCGGATCGGCAGCGATATCGCCACGGTGGAGCAGAGCGGTCAGCAGGTGGTCGTCACCCTGACGCGCGACGTGGCCCAGGTGGTGGCGCTCCTCGTCGTCTGCGCCTCCATCGACCTGCGGCTCTTGGCCGCCGCGATCGCCGTTGCCGCCGCCACCTTCGTTCCCACGCGCCGCTTCGCCGACGCCCTGCGGCGGATCGGCAAGGAGCAGCTCGCGGCGCTGGGAGAGATCAGTCGGCAGGCGGAGCAGATGCTGCGCAACCACCGCATCATCCTCGCCTACGGCAGCGAGGCGTACCGCAGCCGCCGCTTCGAGGAGGCGAACGAAAAGCTCCTCGGGATCATGCGCCGGTCGCTTCTGTGGCGGGCGGCCTACACGCCGCTGATGGAGGTGATGGGGGTGATCGGCCTGGCGGCGGCCATCGCGTGGGCGGGGCGATCGGTTCTTTCGGGCGCGCTGCCTCCCGAGTCCGTCCTCTCCTTTGCGGCGGCCGCACTGATGCTCTACCAGCCGCTCAAGGCCATCGGAAACCTCGGCCAGCAGCTCGCCCACCTTCGCGCGGCGGCCGATCGCTGCTTCGAGGTCCTCGATGCGCCCGATGCCATCGGCGATCGCCCGGGTGCGGTCCCGCTTCCGGCGCCGCGCGAGGTCCGGCTGGAGGACGTCACCGTGCGCTACGGGGAGAAGGAGGCGCTTCGCGGCGTTTCCCTCTGCTTCCGCATGGGCGAGACGGTGGCGCTCGTGGGGGAGAGCGGCGCGGGCAAGAGCACGATCGCGCATCTCCTCTTGCGCTTCGTCGATCCCACCGAGGGCCGCGTGACCTTCGACGGCCGCGACATCCGCGAGGGGACGCTCGCCTCCTTGCGCTCGCACGTCGGCTACGTGCCGCAGGAGACGGTCCTCTTCGCCGGCGATGCGCGCATCAACCTCTGCTGCGGAGCGGAGATCCCCATGGAGAGGCTGCGGGAGGCGGCGCGGGCAGCCAATGCCGAGCCCGTCATCGAGGCGCTGGGCGGCTACGAGGCGGACCTCGCCGAGGGGGGCAGGAACCTCTCGGGGGGCGAGCGCCAGCGAGTGGGGGTGGCGCGCGCTCTGGCGCGCGACGCACGCATCCTCGTCCTCGACGAGCCCACCAGCGCACTCGATGCGGAAAACGACGCGCTCTTGCAGGAGGCCTTCGCTCGCGCGCTCGGGGGCGATCGCATCGGCGTGCTCATCACGCACCGCCTGCGCTCGGTCCAGGGCGTCGATCGGGTGGTGGTGCTGGAGGCCGGGCGCGTGGTCGAGGAGGGGACGCCCGCCGAGCTCATCGCCCGCGGCGGGCGCTTCGCCCGGATGCTCGCGCTCGAGTCGCGAAGCGACGAGAACCCGGCCGCGGCCTGAGCTCCCGGCGCCGCGGCATCTTCAGAGGCTTTCGACCGCCTCGGCGACGCGTTCGAGCCGCAGGCCCGCCTGCTTGGCCTGCTCGCGCATCCAGTTCAGCACGTCGACGTAGGAGAGGATGCCCACCAGGACGTCGTCGTCGTCGAGAACGGGGACGGCGCCGATCCGCTCGTCGGTGAAGACGTCCAGGATGTCGACGAGGCGGTTGTGATCGCGGACGAAGACGGCGCCGGGCACCATCACGTTGGCGATCACCTCCTCGAAGCGATTCTCCTCGACCGTGCTCCAGTCGCGAAGGTCGGCGCCGAGCGCGGCCCGAAGATCGCGCTCGGAGAGAATGCCGACCAGGCGCTCGTTGGAGTCCACCACGGGCAGGTGGCGGAAACCTCCCTCCAGGATCAGGCCGACCGCCTCCTCCAGATCGGCGTCGATGTCGATCGTGCGGGGATCGGGTGTCATCAGGTCGGCGACCTTGACGTGGGAGAGCCAGTCGGCGTCGAGAGGGGAAGGGGGGACGAGGTCCCCCTGGGCCACGGCCCGCACCACGTCCGAGGCGCGCAAAAGGCCGAAGGGCTCGTCGTCTTCGCCGACGACGACGAGAGCGTCCACGCCGTTGGCGGTCATTCGCTCCGCGGCGCGGCGGAGCGAATCGGTCGGTGCGATGCTCGGGGCTCCCTTCGCCCGCGCCTCGCGGGCGGCCGAGACGTCGCGGGTCATCCATATCTCCACGCGCATGTTCACCTCCCTCGCCGCCGTGGCGGGTCCGGGATCGGTCGCCCTTCGCGCAGGCCGACCTCCAGAACAAGGATAGGGGCCTTGCGATACGGCTGCATCCGAATTCCTCGGGACTCGACAGGGAGGGCGCCATCCCCTAGAACCCGGGGCGCCATGAAGTTCGACGAGCTGCGACCCTTCGACCCCACCGTCCTCGGGCGGGTCCTCGAGGCCGCCTGCCGGCATGGAGAGCAGGGGATCGTCGTCTTCGACCTCGACTCCACCCTCTTCGACAACCGGCCTCGGCAGGTCCGGATCCTGCGCGAGTTCGGCGAGGCGCGGGGCATTCCCGAACTCGCCGCCTCGGCCCTCGAGCACTGGACCTCCTCCTGGCTGGTCCGCGAGGCGATGATCGCCGCTGGCCTCGAGCCAGCACGCGCCGAGGCCCTCTTCGCCGACTTCCAGGCGTTCTGGCGGCCGCGCTTCTTCTCCTCCGAGTACTGCCTGGAGGACACGCCCCTGCCCGGCGCGGTGGAATTCGTGCAGGAAGTCCACCGGACCGGCGCCCGCATCGTCTACTGCACGGGCCGGAACGAGGAGATGCGCCCGGGCACCGTGGAGAGCCTCGGCCGGTGGGGTTTCCCCGCTCCGCCGATGGATCGGGTCCAGCTCTGGATGAAGCCGGGGCAGGAGGTCCCGGACGACGAGTACAAGCGCGACGTTCGCGCGGCGCTGGCCGCGGCGGGCACGGTGGTCGCCCTCTTCGACAACGAGCCCACGCACATCAACGGCTACCACGAGGGGTTCCCGGAGGCGCTGGCCGTCCACGTGGCCACCGATCACTCGGGCCGACCGGTGCAGGTGCTGCCCACCATCCCCGCCATCCCGGACTTCCTTTTCCGCCAGGCAGCGGCGAGGATCGCGGGGCGATGAGCCGCCGCACGCTGCTGCACCTGCATGGCGAGAGCTTCGCCCGCCGCTACCAGGTCGCCTCCATGGCGATCACCGCCGCCGCCTCCGGCGACGACGTGCACGTCGTGCTCTGGTTCGACGGACTCGCCCGCTTCGTCCGCGGCGGCTTCGATTTCGCCCGGGAAGGCGATCCGGGGGACGAGGAGGTGGTCCGCCGCCACGCCGCGCTCGAGCTTCCGCCGCCCTCTGCCATGCTCGGTGAGGCCCGGGCGCTCGGCGCGCGCCTCTACGTCTGCGAGACGGCCGTGCTTCTGGCGGGCCTGCGCCCCGAGGAGGTGCGGCCGGTGGTGGACGATATCCTCGGCCTGCAGCAGATCCACGCCCTGGCAGGCGAGGCGGACGTGGTGCTCTATGTCTAGGCACGGGCGAGGGAAAGGGCCGTGAAGACGGCACTTCGCGCGGTGATGTTCACCGACCTGCTCGGCTTCACCGAACGAACCAGCCGCCAGACGCGCAGGGAGAACGAGCGGCTGGTGCGGCTGCACGACGGCCTGCTCTCACCGGTGATCCGCGGCTACCGCGGCTGGCGGGTCAAGAGCCTGGGCGACGCCTACCTGGTCGTCTTCGACTCGGCCACGCGGGCCATCGCCTGCGGCGCGGCCATCCAGGATCGGCTGGCCGCATTCAACCAGCGGGCGAGCGAGGCGGATCGGCTCCACGTCCGGGTGGCGATCAGCGCGGGCGAGCTTCGCCTGCAGGGCGGTGATGTCTTCGGCGAGGCGGTGAACGTGGCCTCGCGGCTTCTGGGGGTGACCGGTCCGGGCGAGATCTGCTTCACCGAGGCGGCGCTGCTTCTGGCGGATCTCTCGGGGCTGGCGTACGAGGACCTCGGCCCGCACGACTTTCGGGGCGTTCCGGAGCCGGTCCGGGTCTTTCGGCTGGCGCGCGGAGACGACGAGGCGCCGTACGGCCATCGCTTCCCGGAAGCCCTGGAACCGGGGCCTTCGAAATGGTTTTCGCCATGGGCGAGACGGGGGCGAGCGCGGTGACGAGCGTGAGGACGGGGCTGGACGTCTGCGTGGCGGACGGCTTTGCCCGACTGAAGGGGCTGCGGGTGGGGGCGATCTGCAATCCCACCTCGGTCGACCGGAACTTCCGGCATCTGGCGGATCTGCTCGCCGCCGCCGAGGGCCTGAGCCTGGGTGCGCTCTTCGGCCCGGAGCACGGCGTGCGGGGGACGGCCCAGGACATGGTCGCGGTGGAGGGCGGCGCGCGCGACCCGCGAACCGGCGTGGTGGTTCACTCCCTCTACGGGCCCACCTTCGATTCGCTGATGCCGACGCCGGAGATGCTCGAGGGCCTGGACGCGCTGGTCTTCGACATCCAGGACGTGGGCGCGCGCTACTACACCTACGTCTACACCATGGCCTTGTGCATGCGCGCGGCGGGACGGGCGGGCCTCGCCTTCTTCGTGCTCGACCGGCCCAATCCCCTGGGCGGTGTGGAAGTGGAGGGCAATCGGGTCGAGGAGCCCTACCGCTCCTTCGTCGGCATGTACGACCTTCCGGCGCGGCATGGGATGACGGCCGGCGAGCTCGCGCGCCTGTTCAACGAGCTGCATCCGCCCAAGGAGCGGTGCGAGCTGCACGTGATCCCCTGCGAGGGCTGGGACCGGCGGGTCGGCTGGGCCGCCACCGGTCTGCCCTGGATTCCACCTTCGCCCAACATGCCAACCCCCGACACGGCGCTCGTCTACCCCGGAATGTGCCTGGTGGAGGGGACCAACCTTTCCGAGGGGCGGGGGACGACCCGGCCCTTCGAGCTCTTCGGCGCACCCTTCCTCGATCCCTGGGAGCTGGCCGAGGCGCTCGGCTCCGAGGATCTACCCGGCGTGCGTTTCCGCCCCTGCCATTTCGAGCCCATGTTTCAAAAGCACGCGAAGACGATCTGCGGGGGCGTGATGCTGCACGTGGACGATCCGCAGGCCTTCCGCCCCTTCCGCACGGGCGTGGCCTGCATCCTCTGGGCGCACCGCCTGGGCGGGGAGGCCTTCGCCTGGCGGACCGAGACCTACGAGTACCGGGACGACGTCCCCGCCATCGACCTGCTCTACGGTAGCCCCGGCCTGCGCGAGGCCGCCGCCGCCGGGCGATCGGTCGCGGAGCTGGCGGCGGAGTGGGAGCCGGTCGAGTCGCGATTCCGCGAGATCCGGGCGCAGCACCTGCTCTACGAGGAGGGCAGGCCGTGAGGGTGGCGCTCTTCGGCGGCGCCTTCGACCCTCCCCACGTCGGCCACCTCCTGGTCGCCGCCTACGTCGTCGGGACGGCCGACGTCGATCAGCTCTGGCTGATGCCGGCGCATCGCCACGCCTTCGACAAGAAGATGGCGCCCTTCGTCCACCGCGTGGAGATGTGCATGGCGCTGGCCTCGATCTTTCGCGAGGGCGTGCACGTCACCAGCGTCGAATCCGAGATACCAGGCAAGGGTTATACCGTCGATACGCTGGAGCACCTGCGGCGACGCTACCCCTCCTACGAATTCCGCCTCGTCGTCGGTTCCGACATCCTCGAGCAAAAGGATGCCTGGCGTGATTTCGACCGCGTGGAGAAGCTCGCACCGCTCATCGTGATCGCGCGCGCCGGCCATCCGCATCCGCGGGCGACCGCCACGCCGGCCATGCCGGAGGTATCCAGCACCGAGGTGCGCCGCCGGCTCGCCGCGGGCGAGGAGGTTTCCCACCTCGTCCCGCGCCCCGTCCTCGACTACATCCGGGCGACCGGTTTGTATCGAGACGCTACGATTTGAGCAGCGTGGCGATGGCGTCGAGCGCCTCCGCGCTGGCCTCGCCGAGCTCGCGGGAGAGCGCCAACGCCTCCAGCATCAGCGCCCGGTAGGCGGCCTCGGCATCGGTCGATTCGAGGACTTGGAGGTGCCGCCGGACCGTCTCCGCGTCACCCCGGGCAACGGGACCGGTGAGCGCCGCGGGAAGGCCGCGCGACCTCAGCGCATCGACCGCCGAGCCGAGCAGAGGAACGAGAGCCTCGACGGCTTCCGGGCGCGCGACTCCCAGGCGCTCGAAGAGGCGGGCGGCCAGGCTCGACAGGGCGACGAGGCCGTTGGCCGCGAGGCTCGCCGCCGCGTGGTAGAGGCCGCGCATTTCGGGCGGGACGAAGAAGGGGCGCAGGCCGAGAGCGCGCGCGAGATCCTCCAGCGCCCGGCGGGCGGTTTCGGTCCCGTCCACCGCGGCGTGGCAAGGCGAGAGCTCCGAAGCGCCCGGCGGCACCGAGACCAGCGGGTGTAGCGAACCGATCTCGGCACCGCACGCGGCGGCGGCCTCGAGGACGTCGAGGCCGGCGGCGCCGGAAAGATGCGCCACGATCTGTCCCTCGCGGACCGAAAGCGAGCGGGCCACCGTGGGGATCGCTCGATCCGAGACCGCGAGGAAGACGAATTCGCCCGAGGGAAAGCCCGGGGGGATCGGCCCCTCGCAGAGCTCGATCCCCTCGGCCTCGCGGCCGCGAAGGCTCGGCGTCCAGACGCGCACGCGAAATCCCGCGCGCGCGAGCGAACCGGAAAGCGCCCTGCCCATCCGGCCGTAACCGACGATGTCCGCGTGGCGAGCCACCGGCGCGCCTTTTATCATCTCGGGCATGGGAAAGCTCGTCGACGGCGTCTGGACCCGGGAGGACTACCTCTCGGACGAGAAGGGCGGTTTTCTCCGCGAGCCCACCACCTTCCGCGATCGCATCACCGCCGATGGCTCCTCCGGATTTCCCGCCGAACCCGGTCGTTACCACCTCTACGTCTCGCTGGCCTGTCCGTGGGCGCACCGGACCCTGATCCTGCGCAAGCTGAAGGGTCTGGAGGACGCCATCGGCGTCTCCGTGGTCGATCCCTACATGGGTGACGACGGGTGGTTCTTCTCCGATTCGCCCGGTGCCACGCGTGACGAGGTCAACGGCGCCGACTACCTCTGGCAGGTCTACGTCAAGGCGAGGCCCGGCATGACCGGGCGGGTGACGGTGCCGGTGCTCTGGGACAAGGTGCGCGGCACCATCGTCAACAACGAGTCGCGGGAGATCGCGCGGATGCTCGACACCGAATTCGACGCCTTCGCGAAGAACCGCGTGACGCTCTATCCCCGGGAGTTCGCCGAGCGGATCGACGCGCTCGTCGACGAGATGTACGAGACGGTCAACAACGGCGTCTACCGCGCGGGTTTCGCGCGAACACAGGCGGCGTACGAGGAGGCGGTGCGGAGCCTGTTTTCCGCGCTCGATCGCTACGAGGCGATCCTCTCGAAACAGCGCTACCTTTGCGGCGACGTGCTCACCGAGGCCGACGTCTTCCTCTTCACCACCCTCTACCGCTTCGACCCGGTCTACTACGTGCACTTCAAGTGCAACGTCCGTCGCATCGCCGACTACCCGGCGCTCTCGGCCTACCTGCGCGACCTCTACCAGACCGAGGGCGTGGCCGAGACCTGCAACCTCGACCACGTCAAGCAGCACTACTACCGCAGCCACCCCTTTCTCAATCCGCGGGGCATCGTCCCGCTCGGACCGGCTTACGACCTCTCGGCGCCCCACGGGCGCGAGCGCTTCGGTGGCGGTCTCGCGAAGATCTGAGTCGGCGCGTGTTGCAGGAGAAACGAGGCAGGTTTATTCTTTCATGAGGAAAGAGGCTGCCCGATGCTCTCGCACAGCGCGCGACGACAGGAGGCGACGGTTCTCTCCAAGGCCCTGACGCGGGCCGCGCAGCGCCTGGGCCTGTCGCAGCGAGAGCTCGGCCAGGTCGTGGGCCTGAGCCCGGCCTCCGTGTCGCGCCTCTTTTCCGGCAAGCTCCAGCTCGATCCGGCCACCAAGGAGGGGGAGCTCGCGCTCCTTCTCCTGCGCCTCTACCGCAGCCTGGACGCGCTGGTCGGGGGCTCGGCGGAGGGCGCTCGCGCCTGGCTGCGCAGCGAGAACTTCCACCTCGGGGGGATCCCCGCCGAGCGGATCCGGACCATTCAGGGCCTGGTCGATGTCGTCGCCTATCTGGACGGAATGCGGGGGAAAGCGTAACCGCGTCCTCTACGAGGGTCGGCCCTGGCGCGTGGTGGAGGCGCAGCACCGGATCTCCACCCGCCGCCTCGTGGATACGGACGAGGAACAGGCGATCCTGGAGGAGCTCCTCGACCGCACCAAGCCGCCCGTGCCGGCGGACTGCGAGGGGCTGCACTACCTGCTCTTTTCGCCCTTCCGCTATCCTCCGCTGCGGCGCGGCTCCCGCTTCGGCACCCGGCACGAGCGCTCGATCTTCTACGGCTCCGAGAAGCTCTCCACCGCAATGGCCGAGGTGGCCTACTACCGGCTCCTCTTCCTGGAGGGCACGGCGGCGCCGCTGGAGCCTCTCGTGGTGGATCTCTCCGCGTTTCGGGTGAGCGTCCGGACCGAGGAGGCGATCGATCTGCGGGCGCCGCCCTTCGACGCGTGGGAGGAGGAGATCTCCAGCCCCGTGAGCTACGCGATCAGCCAGCCCCTCGGCCGAGCCATGCGCGCCGACGGGATCGAGCTGGCGCGATTCCGCTCCGCCCGCGACCCTGTGGGCGGCACCAACCTGACGATCTTTTCGCCCACCTGCTTCGTGCGGAAGCGGCCCACCGTCCCCGAGACCTGGCTCTGCGTCGCCACGCGGCGGGAGGTCGAATGCAGCCGGCGGAGCTACTTCGAGCGGCAGAGCCTTCGCTTCCCCCGCGAGGTCTTCGAGGTCGAGGGTCGCCTCCCGGCGCCGGCGGTCGAGTAGCGATCTCGCCGATGCGGCGCGATGCCGGTGACTCCGTTCGAAGCGGGCGCAGATTCAGAAGGCGACGCCGAGGGCCGTGCGGAAGATGGGAGCGCCGCGGACCTCGCCCTCGTCGAGCAGGGCGAACATGCCGCCGACGCCGAGGGAGAGGTCGAAGGCGCGCCCGATCAGCCAGGAGTAGCCGAAAAGGATGCTGCCCGCGAAGCTGGGCGCATCCGTGCTCTCACCGTCGACTCTCCCGTGGAAGACCGAGAGGCGCGGCGAGACGAAGAGCCCTTCCGGCGCCTGGCCGGTGGCGAAGATGCGGGCGCCGAGGTCGACCACCCAGATCTCGAGGCGGGAGTCGAGAAATTTTCCGTTCCAGTAGGTGGGGCCGGCCACGATGGAGACGCGCTCGCTGATGGCCCTCTCGTATTCGAAGTTGAAGGCGCCGTAGAGCATCATCACCGGGTTGATGGTGACGGTGTTCTTGGGCCAGCGCGGGCTCTCCCAGCTCGGGTCGTCGATGGAGCGGGCGGCCGCAGCGGGGCCGGCGGGGAGGACGAGGGCAAGGGCGAGAGCGAGCGAGACGACGAGCTTTCTCACGGGGCTTCCCGAACCGATCGCCGTCGACCCAAAGTCGTCGACGTTCCACCCAGCCCTACCACGGATCGAGCGCGCACCAAAGAACGATCAGAGGGTGGCGGTCACCTCGACTTCGGGGAGGAAGACCAGGCGATCTCCGTCCACTCGCGCTGCGATGGGCACCTCGGCGGGCAGCTCGCCGCGCAAGAGCGCCTCGGCCAGGGGCGCCTCCACCCTTCGCTCGATGGCGCGCCTAACCGGACGCGCGCCCAGCCGCGGATCGCGTTCGGCGCCCGTCAGGACGTGCAGGACCACGTCCTCGCCGAAGTGGACCAGGATGCGGCGCTCCGATTCCAGGCGCCGCGCGAGCCGGGCGAGGTGATGGCGGGCGATCGCGCGCAGCTCCGCCTCTCCGAGGGGCGGGAAGAGGAAGCGCTCGTCGATGCGGTTCCAGAGCTCGGCCGGGATCTGGCGCCGGGCGATCTCCAACGCGCGGTCCGCCGAGGGCGCCGTCGCCTCTCGGCCGAATCCCACCGGCACCCCGCTTCCCGAGAAGGCCTCGGCACCGAGATTCGAGGTGAGGATCACGATGCACTGGGTGAAATCCACCGTGCGCCCGGAGGCGTCGGTGAGGCGGCCCTCGTCGAGGACCTGGAGGAGCAGCATCCACACGTCACGGTGGGCCTTCTCGATCTCGTCGAGGAGGACCACGCAGGCGGGGCGGCGCCGGACCGCCTCGGTGAGCTGGCCGCCCTCGCCGAAACCCACGTAGCCGGGCGGGGCGCCGATCAGCCGGGAGATGGTGTGGGCCTCGGCGAACTCGCTCATGTCGAAGCGGACGAGGGCCTTCTCGGAGGCGAAGAGGACCTCGGCCAACGCCTTGGCCAGCTCGGTCTTGCCCACGCCCGAGGGACCGAGGAAGAGGAACGAGCCCATGGGACGCCGCGTCCCCAGGCCCGCGAAGTTGCGGCGCAGGCTGCGCGCGATGGCGGAGATCACCTCGCGATGGCCGACGATGCGGCCGGAGAGGGATTCCTCGAGCCGAAGCAGTCTCTCGCCGTCGTCCTGCAGCACGTGGGAGCGGGGCAGGCGCGCCATCTCCGCCACCACCTCGGCGATCTCCTCCATGCCGACCGCCCGCTTCTTCCGACGCGCCGCGCGCGAGCCGGCCAGATCGATCGCCTGCACCGCCTTGTCGGGGAGGTGGCGGTCGTGGACGTGGCGCGCGGTGAGCATGACGGCGGCGCGCAGCGCCTCCTCCGCGTAGATCACGCCGTGGTGTGCCGCGTAGCGCGGCGCCAGGCCCGCGAGGATCTGCACCGCCTCGTCGACGGAGGGCTCCTCCACCACCACCGGCGTGAACCGGCGCTCCAGCGCCGGGTCGGCCTCGATGAACTTGCGGTACTCCTCCTGGGTGGTGGCGCCGATCACCGGGAGCTCGCCGCGCGCCAGCGCCGCCTTCAGACCGTTGGCCGCGTCCTGCGGACCGTCGCCCGAGGCGCCCGCGCCCACGATGGTGTGGATCTCGTCGATGAAGAGGACGACGCGGCCGCCCGCCTTGCGGACCTCGTCCTTGATCGCCTCCAGGCGCTCGGCGAAGGCGCCGCGCAGCGACGTCCCCGCCACGAGCTGCGAGATCTCGAGTTCGATGATCACGCGGTCGCTGCGCATCTCCACCAGGCGCTGGGCGATGCCTTCGACGATCGCGGTCTTGCCCACGCCGGGTGGTCCCACGAGGACCGGGTTGTTCCCGCGGCGCTTGCCGAGGATGTCGACCGCGGCCTCCACCTCTCGTTCCCGGCCGATCAGCGGATCGAACTGCCCGCGCGCGGCGAGCTCCGAGAGATTGCGGCCGAGGGCGGAGAGGTTGGGGAAGGCGAGCGGGTCGAAGGGCGGTGCCCACGGTTCGTCGGCCCTCGGCGCGTCCTCCACCGGCGGGGGCGCTGGCTCCGGCGGTGGAGGTGGCGTGAAGCGCGAGTAGCTGCGCGCGGCCGGCTCTTCCGAGGCGGGGAGGGGAGGCGGGGGCTCGGGCGCCGATGCGACCACCGCGCGGCTCTCCTTGCGCGCGCGCGGGCGCGGGTCGGCCACCGCGGGCTCGCGCGGCTCCTCCTTCTGCAGGTATTGCCGCGGGATGCGGCCGCTGGTGTACCAGGAGAGGATGGTGTTGCGCAGCGAGGAGAGCGGAACCGCGCAGGCGACGAGCAGCGCGTGGGCGAGCGTCTCCGGGCTGCGGCTGATGGCGATGAGCAGATGCAGGGTGTCGGCCTCCACCCCCAGCCCGGCCGCGATCTCGTGGGCGCGCGCGTATAGATCCTCGAGAAGCTCGGCCGGTTCGTCCGGCGCGGCGCGAATCGCGGCCAGCACGCGCATCTCGTCCACGCCGCGCTCCAGAAGGAGCGTGCGAGCCGGGCAGGCCACGGTGAAGATGGCGAGCAGGGCGTGCGCGGTGGTCAGCGGCTGGCCAGCGCGGCGTGCGATGTCCTCGGCCTCCACGCGGAGCTGGGCGAGGTCTCGAGCTTCTCGCATGTCCCTGGCGCTAGCAGAGCGGCGGCCGGCCGAGCAACCGGCGACGGAGTTTTCACCTGTGGAAAAGGCCTCTCGTCTTCGGGGGTTTCGTGGTAAGGGGGCACGCGCGATGCGTTGGTGGTGGATCCTCGTGCTCGCATGCGCGGCCTGCAGCCGGCCGCCCGCCCCCGAGGCGGAGGTGGAGACGCCGCCTCCGGTGGCGCGGATGGTGCGCGACCTCGGCGAGGCCGGGCTCGAACCGCGGGCCGAAAGGCTGCGGAGTCTGCGCGAGTTCCCGGGTTGTCCGGAGGCGCGGTTCCGTTTCCGCCTCCATTTCCGCGGAGGCTTCGTCAACGTCTCGCGCTTCGACACGCCCGAGCAGGCCAGCGCCTGCCTGGCGGACTTTCGCGCCACGGTGATCAAGGCGGGCGAGGCGGCGTGGGAGGAGATGGGGCGCGACATCACCACCCACGGCCCCTGGCTTTTCTTCTTCCCGCCCGACCAGGCCGACGAGACGCTGCGCGCCGAGGTCCTCGCGCTTCTGCGCGCGGCGGAGAAGGCTCAGAAGTAGGCGCCCAGACCGAAGTAGATCTTCGGGCCGCCGCCCGCCGCGCGGTCGAATCCCCAGGCCGCGCCGAGCCGGAGGGCGCCGTCGAGCGCCCCCCAGCCGAGGTGGTAGGCGAGGCGGAGCTCGGCGCCTGCCGAGGGGTAGAGGCGATCGGGCGGCCAGCGGTCGAAGGCGTTTCCGGCGTCGGCGAAGATCGTGGCCGAGGTCTTGCCGAGATAGAGGGGAAGCCAGCCCGGCGCGGCATCGAGCCAGAAGAGGGGGAAGCGGTACTCGATCGAGCCGAGGAGGAATTCGCTGCCGACGAAGGAGCGCTGCGGGTAGCCGCGCAAGAGCGACTCGCCGAGCACACCCAGGCGGAGCAGCGTGTCGATGGCCGAGCTGCCGTGCGGGGGACCGCCGAGGGAGAAGATACCGCGCCCACCGATCTCGCCGCCGCTCGTCCCCGCGGAGGCGAGCAGGGCCAGGACGTGGTGGCGCGCCCAGGGCATGCGGAGGTAGGCGCCGGTCTGCGCGGTGAGGATGCGGTACTCGAAGTCGCCCCCGAGCGCGCGCGAGCCCAGCCGCCCGGCGAGCGAAAGCGAGTAGCCCGCCTCTGGGGAGATCGCCTCCTCCGGTCGGTCGTACGAGCCCAGGTCCCAGCCGCCGCGCACCTCCGCGGCCACGCCGCGGACGGGAAGCTGCGCGAACCCCGGCCGGTGGATTCCGTGAAAGAGGCTGGCCTGGTAGCCGGCCCAGAAGGTCTGGGAAGTTCGCAGAGTGGCCAGCGGGTAGGCGAGAGTGGCGGATACCGTGCTCACCCGCTCGAAGAGATCGTCCACCGTGCCGACGCGCCGCTCGGCGCCGGCGACGGCCAGCAGGCCCGCGGCGCCAGGTTC
>QGUN01000047.1 GCA_003242475.1 Pseudomonadota bacterium | reverse complement strand
GTGCTTCAGGTCGAGCTGCACCTGCGCGACCGCGGCAAGCCCTTCTCCATCGTGGCCGCCGACGCTCCCCGCGAGGAGATCCGGGCCCTCGACGAGCGCATTCGCGCCTACGAGGAGCGGCTCGCCGCCGCCGGGGACGCCGCCGCGGCGCTGCGGGAGAAGATCGAGGAACTCCGAAGGCGGCGGGAGGAGCTTTCCCGGGCGCCCGCCGAGATCGAAGCGGGCAATGCCCTGGTCTACCGCTTCGTCACCATCTCCCCTTCCCTCCCCCGCGACGCGGAGATCCAGGCCATCCTCCGCGACTACGACCGCGAGGTGGCCGAGGCCAACCTCGCCTACGCGCGCGAAAATCCACGACCCTGCCCCGAGCCGGTCGAGGGGGAACCCGTCTTCGTGGGACAGGCGGCCTGCGCTGCCTGTCATCCGGCCGCCCAGGCCTTCTGGGAGAAGACCGGCCACGCCCGGGCCTACGCCACGCTCGAGAAGGCCAGCAAGCAGTACGACCTGAGTTGCATCTCCTGCCACGTGACCGGCTGGGACCAACCCGGCGGCCCCTGTCGCATCGACCGGGTCGAGGACCGCAAGGACGTCGGCTGCGAGTCCTGCCACGGGCCGGGCTCGCTGCACGTGCAGGCGCCGACGCGCGACAACATCGACCTGCGCGTCCCCGAAGCGACGTGCCTAAGCTGCCACAAGCCCGAGCACTCGCTGCAATTCGACTACGCCACCTACCTGTCGCGCATCCTCGGGCCCGGGCACGGAGAGAAAATGGAGACACCCTGATGCGTCTCGCGGCGCGAATTTCCACGCTGCTTCTGGTTTTCGCTCCGGCCGCCTTCGCGGAAGACCCGGCCGACGAGATGGAGGAGTTGCACGAGGTGGAGAGGCAGCTCCTCCACGGAGTCGAGGAAGCCTTCCTCTGGGGCGAACACCGGCTCGGCCCCACCCATCCGTTCCGGGGTCGCCTCGACCGCTCGGAGGGATTCTGGTCGATCCTCGGCGAGCCCGAGGAACTCGGTCCCCTGGACGGCGCCCTCCCCTTCTCCATCGAGTCCGTCGCCGGAAAGTACGACATCCCCATCGTCTACAACGAGGAGGTCGCCGAGTACCTCGCCTTCTTCCAGGGGCCGGGCCGACGGTGGTTCGCCAGGTGGCTCGAGCGCGAGCGCCGCTACGGGCCGCTCTTCCGCGAGATCCTCCGCGAGTACGACCTGCCCGAGGACCTCGTCTACCTGGCGATGATCGAGAGCGGATTCTCCACGCACGCCACCTCCCGGGCGCAGGCGGTGGGCCCGTGGCAATTCATCGAGTCCACCGGGAGGCGCTACGGACTGCGCGTGGACTTCTGGATCGACGAGCGACGCGATCCCGTGAAATCCACCCACGCCGCGGCGCGCTTTCTCCGCGACCTTCACCAGCAGTACGGCGACTGGTACCTGGCCTGGGCTGGATACAATGCCGGGCCGGGCCGGGTCGCCCGCGCGATCAAGGAGCACGAGACGACGGACTTCTGGGAGCTCGCGCGCACGCCCGGTGCGTTCCGCGAGGAGACGCGCAACTACGTCCCCAAGCTCATCGCCGCCGCGCTGATCGCCAAGCATCCGGAGCGCTTCGGCTTTTCCGAGCTCGCCTCGCTCGAACGCCTCGACTGGGAGGAGGTCGAGGTACCCGACGCCACCGACCTCGATCTCATCTCGCGGCTGACCCGCGTGGACGTGTCTCTGATCCGCGAGCTCAACCCCGAGCTGCGCCAGTGGGCCACCCCTCCCGTGCTGGGCAAGGATCCGCCCTACCGCCTCCGCCTTCCCCGAGGGAAGCGGGAGGTCTTCGTTGCCGAATACGCGAAGATCCCTCCATCGAAGCGCTTCACCTTCCGCAGCTACCAGGTCCAGAAGGGCGATACGCTCAGCCACATCGCCCGCATGTTCCGCACCAGCACCGCGGAGCTCATCCGCGCCAATCGCATTCGGGATCCGAAGCGCCTGCAGATCGGCCAGATGCTGATGATCCCGGTTCCGCCCGGAACGCCGCTGCCCGCCGGCGCGCGCCCCCCTCCAGGGACGA
This sequence comes from Pseudomonadota bacterium, assembly GCA_003242475.1. Lineage (GTDB taxonomy): Bacteria > Myxococcota > Myxococcia > Myxococcales > Vulgatibacteraceae > ZC4RG40. Next base: position 19,550 of record QGUN01000047.1, on the reverse strand, counting down.
CCGTCGCTCGCCACGACGCGCGTCCGTCCGCCACGCACCACGTCCTCGTCGAGGGCGAAACCCTCAGCGACGTGGCGGTTCGCCACGGCGTCTCCGTGGACGAGCTGATGCGGCTGAATCGGATCGAGGATCCGCGACGCGTCCGCGCCGGCACCCGGCTGCGACTGCGCTAGCCGTGCGACCCTCGTGCCCGGCGCCTCCCACCCGCGGATCGGAAACCCGGCAGCCCTACCCGCCGCTCGGCCGCGCGCCGAAAGGCGGGAACCGCCCGTCGCGGCGCCGAGGGAGGGAAGGGTTCACTGATCCGCGGGAGGACGGGGCGTCCGATTCCGTCGCCGGCGGCGCCGCCGTGGACGTCGACGCCTGCGGACGTTCGCTGCATCCGCCGCTCGCGGATCCGGCGAGGCCGCCCGGCTTCCTTGCCCTGCCCCGGTCGTGTACGTCGGGCTCGCGGCCCGGTGCGCCGCGACCGAAGCCTGACCCGCAGGGCTCGCCGTCGGGAGATTTCCCGGCTGGACCTGGGCGCTTCCGCGCGACCGCCTTCGGCGTCGCCGCTTCTTCGGGCGGGGCGGGAGAGGCTGACCGGTGATGAAAGCATGACAGCGGTAGAGAAGCTCGCGCGCGTTGCCATGGCGGAGAAGCCGCCTCGCTTCCTCGTAGGTGGCCCACCGGTAGTCCTTGACCTCTTCGCGACGCGGGACGATGGTCGGATCCTTGACCCGCCCGATGAAGTAGACCACCTGCTTCAGAACCAGGCCCTCGGCTCTCCGGTAGATGTAGCGAATCGGCTCGCGGTAACCCGGCAATAGCTCGACTTCCGTTACACCCGTCTCCTCCCGCAACTCGCGAAGCGCCGTCTCGACCTCCCGCTCACCCTCCTCCACGCCGCCCTTCGGAAACTCCCAGTGTTCACGTTTGGTCACCGCCGAGGAGATGACCAGGTAAAGGATCTCGCCGTCCACCTCCCGAAAGGGGACGACGCCGCAAGATTTTTCTCGGAGCACGTAGAACCGCCGCTTCCATGAAAGTCCGCTCGACCCACGCCGGGTGGGCCGACCACATGCCTACATCGTAGCGGTTCGGCCAGCCGTGGTCAGCCCGAGTTCGCCGACCGGCGTTCGAAAGACCTCGAACCCTGCGTAACCACGAGGAGCGAGCACGCCGGCCGCAGCCCCGTATGCGGCGCCCGTCACGCCAGAATGCGCGCTGGGTCTTGGCGCAGAACTCGGCGCACCGGCGCCACCGCACCCAGGAGCGCCGCGAGCAGTCCCAGGCCGACCCCGACGAGGTGGAGCCAAAGCGGGAAGCGGAAGAAGGTCTCGGGCTGGAAGGGGAAAGGCGGCAGCCAGGCGGCGACGGCCGCATCCGCCGCGACGGCCGCCAGCCGGGCCAGGCCGACGCCGAGAAGCCCCCCGACCAGGCCGACGGCGAGCGCCTCCCCGAGGACCAGCGCACGAAGGTCGCGGTCGCGCGCGCCCACCGCGCGGAAGATCCCGAACTCCACCGCCCGGCTGCGCACCGAGGCCCCCAGGGTCAGCGCGATGTTGACCGAGGCGAGCGCGCAGACGAGAAGGCCCAAGAGCGAGAGCATGGACGTGGCCAGGGCGATGGCGGCGCCCACGCGCCGAACGAGCCTCCGCTCCGACTCGTCCACCTCCAGGCCGAGCTCGCGCACCCGCTCCACGATCGCCGGCACCCTCGACGGGTCCTCGGCGCGAAGCACCACCGCCGAGTAGGTCCGGTCGTCCTCACCGAAGCGCGCGTTGATCCGCCGCGCGGTCTCCAGGGGCAAGGTGATCCCCTCCAGCATGGCCTGCGGCGAAAAGCCGGCGATCCGTGCGCTCACCGGGTAGCGCCCGGCGCTCGAGCTCCCCACCAGGGAGCGACCGAACTCGACGGGAAACTCGAAACCGACGAGGAGTTTCTCGGAGAGCCGCGGCAGGCCGCGCGAGCGGGCGAAGCTGCCGTTGTAGATCTCGAGGAGCCGCGGCGAGAGCACGACCGGAAGCGCCCCCTCCCCCTCGGAAAAGCCCGGGATCTCCTCCCCGAGCAGGCCCGGGTCCACTCCCTCGGCCACGATCTCCACGCCCATGCGCAGTCTCTGGCCGAAGAACGAGCCGTCGTAGCGGGTGGCGGCGGGAACGCGGACCCGCATCTTCCGGTAGGCGGCCCGCACGCCCGGAAGCGACGCCAGCTCCTCCACCCTGGCGTCGTCGATCTCCACCCGGCCGAAGATCCCGAGGGAGACGGAAGGCGGTACGACCTCCACCAGTGTCGCGTCCACGGGAAGGATGCGGGTGCGCAGAAGCTCGCTCGTTCCCAGTCCGGCGGCCACGAAGAAGAGGAGCGCCGAAACCCCGGCGATCACGCCGGCCATGGAGAGCCAAAGCCCCCGCAGGTCCCGGCGCAGCCCGAGGCCGACGAGGCGAGCGAGCGAAGCCGGCCTCATGCCGCCCCCTCCGCCGGGATCTCCCGGAGAACGCCCTCCTCGAGCCGGAGGTGGCGGTCGGCGGCCCTCCAGATCTCCGGCTCGTGGCTCGCCACCACCGCCGTGATGCGGGTCTCGCGGCAGAGGTCGCGCAAGAGCGCGATCACCTTGCGAGCGTTCTCGGGGTCCAGCGCCCCCGTCGGCTCGTCGGCCAAGAGCAATCGGGGCGCGTGGTAGAGCGCGCGCGCCAGGGCCACCCTTTGCTTCTCGCCGCCCGAAAGGCGAGAGGGCGGATGGGCGGCGCGCTCGGCCAGGCCGACGCGGGCGAGAAGATCCATCGCCCTCGTCCGCTCGGGGGGCGCGCCGCCGAAGTACGCCGGCAGAAGAACGTTCTCCAGCGCGCTCAAGCCGGAGACGAGATGGGAGGCCTGGAAGACGAAGCCCACCTCGCGGTTGCGATAGGCGCCAAGCTCCTTCTCCCCGAGGCGAGCCAGGTCCCGACCGAAGACCTCCACCTTGCCGGCGTAGCCGCGATCGAGCCCACCGAGGATGTGCAGAAGCGTCGACTTGCCCGCGCCGGAGGGGCCCGAGAGCGCGACCAGCTCCCCCTCGGCCACCGAGAAGGAGATGCCGCGCAGCACGCGCAGCTCACCGTCGTCGGTGCGGTGGCTACGCGAAAGCCCTTCGACGCAAATCACTCGCGGCTCCACCTCGCGTCGATGAGCACGCCGTCGTTGTCCACGCCGTAGGCCAGGGCCACCCCCCGCAGCGGCGCCAGCAGCTCGACCCAGCTGTCGAGGACCGCCTTGAGGCGGAAGCCACCGATGCCGAAGGCCGACTCGGGGATCTCCCGCAACTGCGCGACCAGGCGCGGCACGTCCACGTAGAGGCCGAGCGGCCGCGAGGCGAAGAGCTTCCATGCCTCCGCATCGGCGGGGGCGTAGGCGCGGCCCTCCCCCCGGATTCGCTCGAGGAGCGCCTCGAAAGCGCCCTCGCCGCCCGAGGCCACGAGTCGATCGCCGACCAGCGCCCAGGTCAGCCCCTCGCCCGCGGCATAGGTGGCCGAGTAGATCTTCACGCCGTCCACCTCGCGGACGTCGACCTTCATGCGCAGCCGCTCGTCGGCGGCGGCCAGCCTTTCGAGCATCGCCGCGACCGCGGCGGGATCCTTGACCGTGGCGAGGATCCCCGTGTGGACGAAGTGGAAGGGGTTGGTCTCCGCGAGCGAGGGCTGCACCGGCAGCCCCGCCGAGAGATCCGGTTCGGGCGCCAGGGAGATCCCCACCAGGATCCCTGGCTGGAAGAGCGGAAGGATCTCCTTGGCCGGATCGAGGCCGGCGCGCCGGAGCTGGCGGAAGGTCGAGGGGAAAAGGGCGCGAAGCACGGGCTCCAGCGCGGCGGGATCGCCTCCGACGCGGGCGACGACGAAGTCCCGATCCGAGAGATAGGGGAGGAGATCGACCTTCTCCGGAACCGAGGCCGCGCTCTGCAAGACCGAAAGCGCAAGGGTGCCCTGGGGAATGTGGACGCGGAGGTCGGAGGACGTTTCCGTCACCGTCACGCCGAAGGAAAAGCCCCGGGCCAGCCACTCGGAGCCCTTCGCGCGACCGCGCGTGCGAGGCGCGGGCATCCAGCCCCAGACCGATCGCCCCTCGCCGACCTTGCCGCGCGTGTAGGCGTAGGCCTGGGTGGAGACGAGGCTGCTTTCCTCGTCGCGGAAGAAGGCGCGTCCCACCACGTCCACCGCGTCCGCGCCCTCGGAGGCGACCATCCACTTGCCAGCGATGGCGTAGGCGATGCGGATGGATCCGCTGGAGTCGAGGAAGGCCGGGATCGAGGCGCGCCGGCCGTCCTCGGTCTCGAAGATCCGCTCCGTGCGCGTCGGAGCGCCGCGGCGCCGCGCGATCTCGGCGATCCAGCGCTCGGCCGCCTTCGCATCACGGACGCCGACCACACCGAGCCGGCGTCCGCCCTCGTCGGTTCCGAGGGCGATGGGCCGCGTCGGGTCGAGCCCGACCGAGGTGAAGCCCTCCGGCGTGCGCGGATCGAATCCCAGCTCCCGGATCACCGGGTCCAGCGGCTCCTCCCCGGGGTGGAGGGCCAGGAAGGTTGCGGCGACCGAATCGAGGTGCGTGCCCACCTGCGCCGCCAGCGCCCGCACGAAGCCCGGGTTCTCCACGGCGACGAAGGCGCGCGCGCCCGGCGGGAAGAAGGCCGCGGCGGTGGAACGGGCCGGTGCCTTGCCCCTGCAGCCCCCGCACCCGCCGAGCGAGGCCAGACCGACGAGGATCAGTGCCAGGACGGCAAAGTTACGGTTCTTCACAAGACCTCCCGCGCGAGCATCCCACCAAAGCGCGAGATTCTCGTCAAATCAGGACCACCTTCGTGATCTCGGCCGGCGCGCCCAGGCGCATGGGCGGCCCCCAGAATCCGGTGCCCTGGCTGACGTAGATCTGGGTGAAGTCGCCGTGGCGATGCAGGCCCGCCACGTAGGGCTGCGCCAGCGGAACCAGCATGCCGAAGGGCCAAATCTGGCCGCCGTGGGTATGCCCCGAGAGCTGCAGGCCGACGCCCAGCCGCGCCGCGTCGTGGACGGCGCTCGGCTGGTGAGCCAGCAGCACCAGCTCCCGCTCCGGATCGCGGCCTGCCAGAGCGCGGTCGAGGTCGGGACCGTGGCCGCGCCCGTAGCGGTGGGAGAAGGCGTCGTCGATGCCGGCGAGGTCGAAGGAGGCGGCGTCGCCGATGGTAACCCGCTCGTTGCGGAGGACCCGGATGCCCATGCGGCGCAGCTGCTCGATCCAGTCCTCCACGCCCGAGTAATACTCGTGGTTGCCGGTGACGAAGTAGACGCCGTAGCGCGCCCGCAGCCTCGCCAGCGGCGCCACGTGCTCGAAGAGCTCCCGCACCGAGCCGTCCACGAGATCGCCGGTGATGGCGACGACGTCGGGCCGAAGCGCGTTGGTCTTCTCCACGATTTGATCGACGAAGCGCTTGCCGATGAGCGGCCCGACGTGGACGTCGGTGAGCTGGACGATGGTCAGTCCGGACAGTTCCTTTGGTAGCCGCTCGAGCCGGACCGGAACTTCCTTGATGCCCACCTCCCCCAGCCCGCCCCGGAGGCCGATGCCGCCGGCGGAGGCGGCCACCAGCGCGGCGGCCCCGTTGGCGCCCTGCACGAGGAGGAGACGCCGGCCGGGATCGGGCTCGGTCGGGACCTTCGAGCCAAGAGCGGCCCAGAGGGCGCTGGCCGCGGTGGAGACGAGCCGGAAGAAATCGACGAAGAGGAAGGCCACGGTCAGCAGAAAGCCCATGCCCATCCAGGTGTAGGCCAACGCCGCCAGGGGCGTGGCCCACGCCCGCGGAAGCGCGCGCGAAAGGGGCAGGGCCACCACCATGAGCAAGCCGAGTGCGACGACGAGGATCGTCCCCACCGTCTGCCAGGGAGCCGGCCAGGCCGGTTGCCGAACGAGCCGCCACCAGATGTAGGCGTGGCCGAGCGCGACCACGAGGAGTGCAACGACGAAGAACATGACCCAGGAGGCCTTCGACATGGCGAAAGTCCCCGCGAGCTCGGGCCGCGGCGTCACCGGGCCTCATTCGGGATGTTCGAGGTCCAGGATCTCGTCCCGCTCCGGGGGAGTCGCGTCGGGGATCCCGATGTGGAACGCAGCGTAGCCGGGGATCATCACCGGCGCCACCGCCATGCCCAGAATCTGGCCTCGGTGCGGTGAGAGAATGACGTGGGTCTCCTTGCGGATGGGGTCGGTGATCGACCCGAGCATGTCGCCCTCGCGCACCATGTCCCCGAGCCGCACCTCGCTGACCAGGATCCCACCTCGATCCGCGCGCACCCACTCGGTGCGGAAGAAGGTGCGCTGCTCCCCCATGGAGATCGGCGTACCCCGGATCATCTTCAGGTCGATCATCACGTTGCGGACGCCGATGACGCCCCGCTTGATCTCCTGCGCCTGGAAACGCATGGGTTCCCCCGCCTCGTAGACGATGGCGGGGATGCCGTTTTCGACGGCGGCGCGCCGTAGCGTTCCCACTTGCCCGGGGTTGTGGATGATGGCCGCGGCGCGGAAGGAGCGCGCCAGCGCCAGCACCTTCTCGTTGCGCAGGTCGCCCCGCACCTGCGGCAGATTCGTCCGATGCATGCCCCCGGTGTGCAGGTCGATGAGCGCGTCGCACTTCTGGATGACCTCCCGGAAGATGCGCCGGGCGATTCGAGACGCGGAGCTACCCGTGGCGTTGCCGGGGAAGAAGCGGTTGAGGTCGCGACGGTCGGGAAGGTAGCGCGAACTCGTCTGGAAGCCGTGGATGTTGACGATCGGCACGCCGATCACGGTCCCCTTCAGATCGTTGGGCCGCAGCCGGTCCAGCGATTCCCGCACCACCTCGATTCCGTTGAGCTCGTCGCCGTGGATCCCCGCCGTCAGGCAGAGCGTGGGCCCCTCCTCCGCGCCCCGGACGACGACCACGGGCACGTTCACCGTCAGGCCGATGTAGGTCTCGCTGACGGGGAGCGAGAGCTCGCGAACCGAGCCGGGCGGAACCTCGTCGCCCAGGATCTCCAGCGCCCCCCAGACCGGCGGCTCGGGCTCCGGCGGAGGGGAGGACGGATCCGGCGATTCGTTCCCCGCCTCGGGCTTTTCCTCCGGCTCCGCGGGCGAGGAAGGATTCTCCACCCGATCGATCCGGGGCCCCGCCTCGGCGGGATGGGCCGTTTCGGGCGTTGCCGCCAGCACCAGCGCGATCAGGGCAGGGAGGAATGCGGGGTGACGAGAAAAAGAGGAGAGGATCGGCATCGTCGGTCCTCACTCTAACAGGCTCCTGGGCTATGCTGCAGCGCCATGGAAACTCCTCGCGCGCCCAGGGGCCCCGTCGACCTTTCCGCGTACGTCGACTGGCGCCGGGTCTTTGCCGAGCGCGGCGTCCCCGACGCCGAGACCGCGCCCCTCGAGGTGGAGATCGGCGCGGGCGCCGGCGGGTTCGCCCTCGACTACGCGCGGACCCGGCCGGGGATCCTCCTCGTCGCCTTGGAAATCCGCAAGAAGCTGGCGAGCGGCATCGAGGCGAAGGCCCAGGCCATGGGCCTCAAGAACCTCGCCGTCCTCTGCGGCGACGCGAAGACCATCCTTCCCCGCCTCTTCGCCCCGAGAACCGTCTCGCGCTTCCACATCCAGTTCCCCGACCCGTGGTGGAAGAAGCGCCACCACGAGCGTCGCCTCGTCGACGAGGAAACCTCGATCTTGCTGTACAACCTCCTCGAGATCGGCGGGGAGCTGCGGCTGCGGACCGACGTGGAGATGCGCGGCAAGGAGATGGCGCAGGTCCTCGAGGCAGTGGGCTTCCGCAACGTCCACGGCTCGGGAAATCTCGCCCCTTTCGACCCGGACGACGTTCCTTCCACCCGGGAAAGGGGCTACCTGGCCCGGGGGCAACCCGTCTACCGCTATGCCTTCACGCGGGGCGAGGAACCGCCTCACTATTCCCTCGTTCCCCTCCCCGAATCGGTGGTCGGCACCAAGGACCGCCGCCGCTGAGAGCCGCGGTCCCGTCTTCGAATCCGGCCGGCCGCTGCCCAGCGCCCGGTGACGCGTCCGACGGCCGGCCCTCGCCCAGCCTACTGGGATCGCCGCAGGATGCCCACGATCTCCCGGGCGATGGCCCGGGCCCGCTCCGCCTCCCCGGCGTCCAGGGAGATCGCCGCCACCACGGCGTGCCCTCCACCTCCATAGCGCGCGGCGATGGCCGCCAGGTCGTGGGTTCGCGGGACCTTCGACCAGGGGTTGGAGCCGAGCGAGATCTTGGTCCGGGTGCCGGAGGCGGAGACGTTGATGCTGTACCGGCAGTCGGGGAAGAGGTGGTAGGGGATGAACTTGTTGGCGTTGTCGCGCAGCTGGTCGGAGATGTCGAAGTAGACCACGCCGTTTTCACACTCCGCGCGCTGGCGGATGAGCTCGACGTTCTCCCGATGGGCCTCCAGGAGCGGCTCGATCCGCGCCGCCACCTCGGGTCGCGCGACGATCTCCGCCAGCGGTTCCTCCTGCATCCAGCGGATGATGCGGTGGAGGAAGGCAGTCTCCCGCTCCGCCTCGATCAGCGTCATCAGGCGCAGCGCCGGCTCCTCCAGTTCCACCGCCATCTTCGCGTCGGGAAACTGCGCACCGTCGATGATGTCCGCCCAGTGGATGAGCTGCTCCATCGGGCCCGGCTCGAAGCCGAAGCGGGTGCGGAGCACGTCGGCCATGAACTTGGTGCAGCTCTTGGCCTCGGGGTTCCAGAACTTCTGGCCGCTCGGATCCGCGCGGAAATGCTCCTCGTCCCCCGGCTCCTGAAAGGCGGAGACGTGGTGGTCGAAGTACCAGTCGAGCTTGGGGTCGCGGGTGTAGCGGAAGTCGAGGATGGCGTTGACGTCGCCGGACAGCAGGCCCTCGCGGAAGGGATTCTTCCCCCGGTAGGCGAGGCCCTCGTACTCGACCTCGGCCTTCGGGTCGACCTTCTGGAGGAAGAAGCGGGTGAAGGTGGCAGCCGAGGCGAGACCGTCGAAGCAGTTGTCGTGGTAGCAGACCTTCAGGCGCATTCGCATCCCATCCCGGACGTTGGAGCCCCTCGGAAAGCCGGTCAGTCTAGCGACCGGCAGAGGCGGGTTCAACCGGGTCGCCGGCGCGCCCGATGGCACGCCGAGGAGGCGAAGCGCAGCGTGGAGAACCGGTCGCGACGGGCCTCGATGCCCGTCGCGACCGGCGGAAAGGCGGAACGGACGAGCGCGAGCCGCGCCCGTCCCCCGAGCGGCGGCCCGCGCCCCCCGTCCGCCCGGCCCGCCGATCAGTGCAGGGGCGTGGGCGGCTCGGTATCGCGGGGCGGCTGCTCGTGCGGCTCCGCCATCCGCGGCGGCGGCCGACGCGTCGGCGGCCGCTCCTCCTCGCCCAACCTCTGCAGGGCCTCCGATTGACCGGCCAGGCCGCCCATGACTGCGCCGACGGCCGCGGCCAGAAGCGCCACGATGCCGATGCCCAGGGAGAGGCGCGCCGCGCCGGCGGTGCCGCCTGCGAGCAGGCCCACCGTGCCGCCGAGCAGGGCGAAGAGCAGCGCCCCGAACGCACCCATCAGTCCCCAGACCACCGCGCCGTAGACCATCCCGCCCACGCGGGTGTGCCGGTCCGCGGAGCGCGAGGCGACGAAGCCGCCCACGAAGGCCGCGCCCGCCCAGAAGATCACGGTGAGGAGCCCCCCCACCCATCCCCACACGGAGCTCTCGCCCGGCCGAAAGAGCATGAAGAGCCCGCCGATCAGCTCTCCCAGCCAGCCGATGGAGACGGCGATGACCGCGCCCCCGAGCAGAGCTCCCCAGTGGAGCCGCCAGGATTCCGTCTTCGAGTAATTCACCATGCCCCAAACATTTGGGTCGTATGGACACCCGACAAGGGGGCACGGCCGGCGCGGCTTCCCCTCGACCGCGCCGGGACCCCAGATTTCTCGCGTGTTCGAGCGGATCCTGGTGGCGATCGACGGCTCGCCTTCGTCGTTCGCGGCGGCCCTCTTCGCGGCCAGCGTGGCGAGCCGTCGGGCCACGCTTCATCTCCTCTGCGTGACCGACCGGCGCAGCCCGCCCCTGGCAAGCCCGCTGGCGCGCGAGCCCAACCTCGAACTGCGCTGCGAAAGCACCCTCGCCTCCGCCCAGGCCGCGATCGGCAACCGCGCCGCGGTGGCCGAGCTCCGGATCGCCACGGGCCGCGCCCTTCCGGCCATCCTGCAGATGGAGGACGAGATCCGCGCCGACCTCGTCTGCACGGGCTCCGGCCGGGCGCGGATGGGAATCGGGAGCGTATCCGCCGCGGTGGCGCGGGAGGCCCGTTCCGCCGTGGCCATCCTGCGCGAGGGGATCGTCTCCGTCCCCCGCATCCGCAGGATCGCCGTGGGAGTCAAGCGGGGGCCGACCGCCCTCGCCGCCGCCCACCGTGCCTTCGACCTCGCCCTGGGAACCTCGGCCTCCATCCGCCTCTGCGCCGTCGCCCCGGAGGGGCTTTCGGCCGAGGAGCACGAGGCTGCCCAGAAGGACGCCGAGGCGCTGCTCGCCGAACTCCGGACGGAGGCGGCGGACCGGGGGCTGCCCCCGCCGGAGGTCGAGATCCGCTTCGGCGATCCTGCGCAAGAACTCCTGCTGGCGGTGGAGGAGTCGCGGGCCGACCTCCTCCTGGTCGGAGCGGGGATCAGGCGTCCCCTGCGGCCCCTGGGCCGAGTCGCCGGGCGGCTGGCCTCCTCCTGCCCCTGCCCCCTGATCATCTGCCACGCCTGAGGGCCGGCTCGTCGCCTTCCCAGCCGAGGAAATCTCCTGCCGCCACCGGGAAGAAGCTTTCCCTCCGCCTGCGCCGAGACGCCCGAGCGGCGCCCCTGGGCGTGGCAGACCTCTTGCTCCTACCAGCCCCGGGTTTCCGGCGCGGGCGAGCCACCCGCGCAAGGATGGGAGGGTTGGCGATGAGAAGGCGGGCCGGTGGGCTCTGGTTGGTTGCCCTCGCCCTCGTCCTGGGCGCCTGTGGCGACGACCCCGTGGAAACCCTCGATCCCGTCGTCCCGCAGGGCGGCTCCGGCGGTGATGCCGGCGAGGGCGGCTCGGGCGGCGAAGGGGGCGCGGGCGGCCAGGGCGGCGAAGGGGGTGAGGGCGGCACCGGAGGCGACGGCGGGGGCGAGATCCTCCCGCCCATCGAGCTCGGCGAGCACCTCAGGCGCTGGGGCCCCGACCAGGGGATCCGCCGCCGGGTGTGGAGCGTGAGCGCGGACCGGGGCGGCAACGTCTGGGCCGCGGACCTCGAGTCGCTTCTGCTCTTGCGCCGCGGCTCGGAGACCTGGGAGTTCTTCACCGAGGAGGATGGCCTCCTCCCCTACCCCATCCTCTCCGTCGCCGGCGGCGAAGACCTCGAAGTCTACGTGGGCTACGAGGGCCTCTTTCCCGACGACAACCCCTTCGACGATCCACCCGAGATCTCCAAGAGCGGCGACGTCGACCGCATCCGCCTGCGCGGCGGCGCGCTCGACCGCTTCCATTACGACCTCTCCTCGCCTCCCAGCGATCTCTATCCCGAGGGCCGGGACATCCTGCGGAGCTGCTACCGCATCGTCCCGGTGCTCGACGGGCCTTTCGCCGGCGACGTCTGGTTCGGCTGCAATCACGGCGTGGCCATGTGGTCGGCCCGCTTCCAGCAGGTGATCGAGCACCTGCACCCCGCCATCAACATCGGCGCCTCGCTCTTCACCGGGGATTTCCGCGGCATCGCCATCGCCCCCGACGGGAACGTCTGGGTCGGCGGCGCCGCCCGCACGGGCCTGGTCCAGTACGCCACCGAGGGCGGCAATTTCTGGGCGCGGATCAGCCCCGAACTCGACGTCTGGCCGGAAGGGGTCGCCCTCGACCCCGAAGGCCACGACTGGGTCATGGCGCTGGCGGCCGACGACGCGGGCGGCCTGTGGGTGGCGAGCTTCGGAAACGGCCTCGCCTACCGGGCCCCGGACGGCTCCTTCCGCTACCTCACCACGGCGGACGGCCTGCCCGACAACCGGATCCGCGATCTCGCCCTGGACCTCGACGGCAGCCTCTGGGTGGCGGCCGGGGATGGCCTGGTTCGCGTGGTCGGCGGCCGCGTGGCGCAGGTCCTCGGCGCAGCGGACGGCCTCGCCGGCTCGATCACCAGCGTCTTCGTCGACCGTTCGCAAAGCCCCCGGCGCCTGATCATCGGCACCACGCACGGCATCGCCATCTACGACGGGCCGTAAAAAAGCCCCGTGCCGCCGAGCACGGGGCCTGCAAGCGAATGCCCGCGCCGCGGGAAAGGCGCGGGCTCAACGCCCAGGGCTCAGGGCTCGCACTCGAAATCTTCCGTGCAGCAGATGCCCTGGATGCAGCGCAAACCGTCGGCGCACTTCTCCGTCTTTCCGTCCGTGCCGCAGCTTTCTCCGATGCCCACCACCGGAATGGGCTCGACGGGGACGACGACGTCCAGGCTCTCGTTGCCGTTGTCGTCGACCAGCCTGACCGCCACCTCGGCCGTTCCTGCGACGGCCGGCTTGGCGAAGAAGGTGCTGTCGACGAAGTCGGCCCTGAACGAGCGCTTGCCGCGGACGCTCGGGTTGGGGAAGACGAGGTTCGCCTCCGGGACGTCGTAGTCGGGGTAGGTCAGCGGGTTGCCGAACTGGTCGTCGAAGCCCATCCACATGGCCACGACGTTGCCCGGCTCGTCCTGCCCGTCGACGAGGACGATGAGCCGGTCGCCGTCGCGATAGGCCCGAACCCGGTCGATGGTCGGCGGCGCATCCTCCTGGCAGACGAGGTCCCCTTTCCCGTCGGGCGCGCACGCCAGGCCCTCGTCGCACCGAGGATCGCTGGGAAGGGGGTCGTACGTGCAGGGGTCACCCGGACCGCGCGCCGGAAAGAAGATCGCACCGACGGCGTAGGGCGTGTCGTCGCCCAGCCCGCTGATCGCGTCGACGACGATGAAGACCTCCTGCCCCGGAGACAGGATCATCCAATCGCTTTGCGTGAGATCCGCGGGTAGACAAGCGAGTTCGGTCGACGGCTCCGAACAGCTGTTGCGAATGGCGACGGTGAAGGACGATTCGAATCCCGGCGGGGTCTCCGCGAGCACCGAGAAATAACCCCGCTCGGGGCCGTTGCGATAGAGGTAGACCGCGGACCGGACGCCGCCCCCGCACGAATTGACCTGGTCGGAGGGCATGTTCGCGACGACCACGTGATCGCCGTAGACGGCCCGAAGCTTCCGCGCGTCGTCGTAAACGGCCATCTGGCGGAAATTGAAGGGATTGTCGCAGGTGCCCTCGATACGGCACTCCGTGGAGCAGCCGTCGAAGTTGGAGCGGTTGCCGTCGTCGCACTCCTCCCCGGGGTCGAGATTGCCGTCGCCGCAAACCCCCTCGGAGCCGCCCGTTCCACCTGCGCCTCCGCCGCCGGAACCTCCGGGCTGATCGCCACCGCTTCCGCCGGGCCCGGGTTCGTCGCCGCCCGTGCCGCCGCTGCCGCCGTCGCCTCCCGAGCCTCCGGGGCCGACGAAGCCGCCGCTGCCGCCCCCGCCTCCATCTTCGTCCCCCCCTCCGCATGCGAATGCAAAGAAGGCGGTCAGCACGACCATCCAACGCAGAACTCTCGCTTTCATGACGACCTCGCGACGCAGTTCCGTCGGGCGTAGCCAGATTGGTGGGCCTCGACTGTAGAATCCCGTCGCCAGTCGGGTCAAGGGCGAGCGATCGCCCGGCTTCTCGGGTCTTTCCTCCTTGCCCGCGCGTCCCGAGTCGGGCAGATTCCTCTTCAATCGTCGGCCGCTGTGGCCGTACGTTCGGGGAGTCGTTCGACATGGGACGGGGCGTCCCGTGTCCTGTGATCGCGGCAATCGGCCGCAAAACCTCCGGCGGCCGCCGGAGGACACGGCAGTTGGGTCGGCGGCCATCATGCCCCTCAGGGCCCCGCCGGTGTGCCGTCAGGAGGGTCGATACGCCCCCGCCGATGCGGACCCGAAAGGCCTCCCAACTCCGTGGCGCCTTCGGCGGCGCCGTGGCGCGGCCCGGCCGCGCAGGATTCCTCCATGTCTTCCATCCTGGTCATCAACGCTTCCGATCCGGAAACGCGCGTCGCCCTGGTCGAGAACGGGCACATCACCGAGTTCTACCTGGAACGGAACCGTGAAAGGGGGATCGTCGGCAACATCTACAAGGGGAAGGTGCTCCGGGTCCTCCCCGGCATGCAGGCCGCCTTCGTGGACATCGGGCTGGACAAGGCGGCCTTCCTCTACGTCTCCGACGTCACCTACGACCCTTCCTTCTCGGAAAAGCAGTACGACCTGACCGAGGGCGAGCATCCCGAGTCCGAAAGCCCACCCGACGTGGACGCCGCCGAGGCCGAGGCGGCGGCCCGAGAAACCCGTGCCCCCAAGAGCCCCAACGGCGGAGAGGGCGAGGTCAACATCCAGGACCTTCTCAAGGAGGGGCAGGAGATCCTCGTTCAGGCCGTCAAAGATCCGATCGGCACCAAAGGGGCACGCATCTCCTGCCACATCTCGATCCCCGGCCGGCACCTCGTCTTCATGCCGACCGTGGACCACATCGGCATCTCGCGGCGCATCGAGAACGACAAGGAGCGGCGCCGGCTGCGCGAGATCGTCGAGGCGATCCGCCCCCCGGGTACGGGCTTCATCGTGCGCACGGTGGCCGAGGGCGTCCCGGCGGAAAAGCTGCAGGCCGACGCGAAGTTTTTGATGCACATCTGGGAGGACATCCGGCGCAAGAAGGACCGGACCCCTGCGCCGGCTCTCCTCCATCCCGATCTCGACATCGTCCTGCGGGCAACGCGCGATCTCTTCTCCGCCGACGTGGAGAAGCTGGTCATCGACGACCGGGAACAGTACGAGCGGATCATGCGGTTCGTGAAGGCCACCGACCCGGCTCTCGCGGACCACGTGGAGTACTACACCGGCGAGGAACCGATCTTCGATGCCTACGGCATCGAGCACGAGCTGCAGCGCGCCCAGCAGCGCAAGGTCTGGCTCAAGAGCGGCGGCTACATCGTCATCGATCAGGCCGAGGCCCTCACCGCGATCGACGTCAACTCGGGCCGCTACGTCGGAAAAAAATCGCTCGAGGAGACGATCACCAAGATCAACATCGAGGCGGCCAAGGAGATCGTCTACCAGCTCCGCCTGCGAAACATCGGCGGGATCATCATCATCGACTTCATCGACATGGACAAGGGCCAGAACCGCGAGAAGGTTTTCAAGGCCCTGCAGGAGGCGCTGGGAAAGGACCGCGCCAAGACCAACGTCCTCAAGATCTCCGAGCTCGGCCTGGTCGAGATGACGCGCAAGCGGGTTCGCGAGTCGATCACCCGCATGCTCAACGAACCCTGCCCGTACTGCGACGGCCGCGGTACGGTGAAGAGCCGCGTGACCGTGGCGTACGAGATCTTCCGGGAGATCCGTCGGGAGGCGCCCGCGTTCCGCGAACCCATCCTCGTCGTCAACTGCCACCCCGAGGTGGCCAAGGTCCTGCAGGGCGAGGAGCGCGAGAACCTCCGCCACCTGATGGACAAGTACAACAAGACGATCCAGGTTCGGGCGCAGCAGCACTACCACCTCGAGCAGTTCGACTTCGTGGGCAAGCAGGACCGGCCCAGGCCCCAGAGGGTCTCGCCGGTGCGGCCTGCCGGGGAGATGCGGCAGGCCGCCGGACAGGCCGCGAGACCCGCGCCCGCGCGAAACGGCGAGCTCGGCGCCAACCTGGAGGCGCCGTCGGCGACCGCCCCTACCCCCGGTGGCGAGACACCGGGCGAACCGGGCGGAACTTGAGATCCTCTCCGGCCCTCTGATACGAAACTCTGCCATGCTCAAGTCGGACCTGGTCGCCACCCTCGTGCGCAAGAACGGCCTGACCCAAAAGCAGGCCGAGCTGGCCATCGAGAGCATCTTCGAATCGATGACGAGCGCGCTCTGCCGCGGAGAGAACATCGAGATCCGGGGTTTCGGCGCGTTCCACGTCAAGCACTACGACGGCTACCAGGGCCGAAACCCCAAGACCGGCGAGCGCATCGAGGTCAAGCCGAAGCGGGGCATCCTCTTCCGGACGGGAAAGGAGCTTCGCGATCGGGTGAACCGGGGCGTCGACCGCAAGGCATGAGAGCCGCCTGGCGCCTCGGGCTCGCCCTCGTGGCCGGGTGCTGGCTCGCCCCTGCCGCGGCGAGCGATGCCGACGAGGTGCCCGCCTTCCTCAGACGCCCGCTTCGCCCCGGACCCGACGAAGCCCCGATGGACCCGGCGCACGAGGAGGATCCGCTCCCCAAGCTGATGGAGCGGGTCCAGGTGGGTGGAAGCGACGACGAGGGCTCGTTCTTTTCCATTCAGATCGAGGACGACATCCAGATCCTCGAGGACGAGGAGTCGGCTTCCGCAGCCGCGACGGATGTTCCCTCGCCTCCTTCGGAGCCAGGCCCGCCCCCGGCGGCCGAGGCAGAGGCCCCTGCGGAGCCGATCCAGCCCGAGGATCCCTGCGAGGACCTGCGCGCCGCGCTACGCGAGCGGGAGGCCTACCTGCGCCGGGTGGCGGCGGAGCGCGATTCCTTCGCCTGGGTCGAGGATCCGAAGGACGCCCAGGCCCTGCGCCTCCTCCAGTCCATGCGGCGCTGCGCCGCTCATCCGACGGACGAGGATTGCCAGCCCCCGCCGATCGAGCGCCGCCTCGAGGAGCTGGAGCCGCCCCGCCATACCTACGAGCGCTGGCCGAGCGAGCTGGCTGCGGACGGCAAGTCGCCGGAGGAGATCCCCCACGACCCGGTCACCCTCGACCTCTTGCATCGCCTGCGGCGATGCGAGGAGCGAAAGGATCCCCAGCCGCTTCTACGCTGACTCCGCTTGACCGCGGCCCGCGCGGAAGGTAGAGGCTTGCGCGCCTTCCGAGCCCGCGGTCCGGTTGCCGGCTTGACAGCAGGTCCGGGCGGCCTATAGTCGTTCGGTTTCGGCCGGCGCCGAGTCGGCCTCGTCCATCCGCCGCGGGGCGGAAATCTTGGCGAGAGGGGAGGTGACGTAGCAGATGCCGGGCGTACGCGTCCGAGAGGGTGAGAGCTTCGAGAACGCCCTGAAGCGCTTCAAGAAGCAGTGCGAAAAGGCCGGGATCCTCTCCGAGATCCGGAAGCGCGAGTACTACGAGAAGCCCTCCGTCAAGAGGAAGAAGAAGGCGCTCGCCGCCAAGAAGAGGGCGCTCAAGAAGCTCCGCAAGGCGGGGTTGTGAATCGAAGGGGGCGACGATTCCCTCGCGAAGGCGCCCGTTGGGTCTTCCATCGGGCGCCTCGGCGTTCGACGGCGATGGCCTCCAAAGGGGCGGCAGCAAGGCGTTGCTGAGCGGTAGGGAAAAGATCGAGGAGGTTCTCCTCCGCACCGACCTGGTGGAACTCGTCCGGAGGCACGTCGAGTTGCGCCGGGTGGGCCGCAGCTACGTCGGCCTGTGCCCCTTCCACGCCGAGCGCACGCCTTCCTTTCACGTCTTTCCCGAGAGCCGGCGCTTCCGCTGCTTCGGCTGCGACCGGGGCGGCGACGCCATCACCTTCGTGATGGAGATGGAGGGGAAGGATTTCCCCACCGCCCTGCGCCAGCTCGCCGATCAGGCCGGCGTCGTCCTCGAATACGACGCGGAAGCGCGCCGACGCATCGCTCGCCGGCGCGCTCTCCTTCGCGCCTGCGAGGTTGCGGCCCGGCACTTCGCCGACAACCTCTGGAGCCCGGCCGGAGAGACGGCGCGCGCCCACCTGGCCAGCCGCGGCGTCTCCGAAGAGATGGCGAGACGGGCGGGCCTCGGTTATGCCCTTCCCGCCTGGCAGGATCTGACCGATCGGCTGGCCCGGGAGGGGATCGATCCGAGGGACGCCGTGGAAGCGGGACTGATCGTCTCCCGGGATGGGGGAAGGCCCGGACACTACGACGTGTTTCGGGGCCGCCTGATGGTGCCCATCCGCGATGCAGACGGCCGGGTGATCGCGTTCGGTGGCCGGATCCTCCAGGGCGACGATCCGCGCAAGTACGTCAACTCGCGCGAGACCCCCCTCTATCGAAAGAGCGAGACGCTCTACGGCCTGGACGTCGCCCGGCCCGCCCTCCGCGCGCGCGCCGAGGCGGTCCTGGTGGAAGGGTATTTCGACGCCATCGCCCTCTGGCAGGCCGGAGTGGACAACGCCGTGGCGCTCTGCTCCACCGCGCTCACCGCGGCGCACCTTTCCCGCCTGCAGCGGCTCGGGGTCGAATCCCTCGTCCTCCTCCTCGACGGCGACGAGGCGGGCCAGAGGGCGGCGCTTCGCCTCGCGGGCCCCATCCTCGCCACGGGCCTGGCGGCGCGGGTGATCACGCTGCCCGACGGCCACGATCCCGATACCTTCGTGCGCGAGCACGGCGTCGCGGCCTATCGCGAACTCGAGGCGAAGGCGCCGAGCCTTTCGGCCCACGTGCTCTCCCGCCTCCTTCCCAGAGATGGCGGCTACGAGGCGCGGATGCGCGCCCTGGCGCAGCTCCGTCCCATCGTCGGCGCGCTTCCCGAAGGCGTGCAGCGGCGCCTCTTTCTCGCAGAGGTGGCCCGGACCTTCGACCTTCCGCAGCGCGAGGTGGACGCCTATTTCGGAGCGGGCCGGGCGCCGGCGCGCGAGGGCGAACCCCGCCCCGTCGCGCGCGCCACGCCCTCGCGCCGCCCCCCGCCCCCGCGGCGCGAGGTGGAGATCGTCGCCTATCTCTTCGCCTTCCCCCAGCTTCGTCCGGTCCTGGGCGAGAAGGCGGCCGCCCTGCTCGGCGACGTCGATCTGAAGGAAGCCGTGGTGCACCTCCTTTCCGAGGGGGCGGACGCGGAGGAAATTTTTTCGAGCCTTCCCGAGGTTGCCAGACGCGCGCTCGGGGAGCGGATCCGGCGGCTCGGCCAGAGAGCCGACGTCGACTGGGAAAAGGAGGCTCGCGACGGCCTCCTCCACCTCGAGATCGAAAAGTTGCGCGAGGATCTCCGATCGGCCATCGGAGCGAGAGAGGAGCTGGAACGCGACCTCTTCGCCCCCGGAGATCCGCGGGAGAAAGAAGCGATCCTGCAGGCGATCCGGGCCTTCGGCGAGCACGTCGAGCGGCTCCGGGAGAGGATGGGTTGGCTCATGCAGCAGCTCCGAGGCGCTGCCTGAGCCTTGGTGAGACCTTTCCGAAGCGGCCCCCGCTCGGGAAGCGAGGAGACGTTCATGGCGCAGCGCGCGCAGAACAGGACGCAGGAAGCCGAGGCCGGAGCGGACGCCTCGAAGAAGAAGGCACCGGCCCGCAAGGCCCAGGCCAGGGAAGAGGCGAAGGAGCCGGCCCGGAAGGCCCGGGCCGCCAGCGAATCGACGGCGAAGAAGTCCGCCTCGAAGACCGCCAGCCAAAAGTCGGCCGAGGAGAAGAAGACGGCCTCGAAGTCCACCACGAAGAAGAGCGAGGCCGGGGAGAAGAAGGCCGCTTCCAAGGCTGCCGCCAAGGAGGCGATCGAGGCGGAAGAGAAGAAGAGCGCCCCGTCCGCCAGGAAGAAGACGACCGAGGCCGAAGAGAAGAAGGCCTCCTCCAAGTCCGTCAGGAAG
>QGUN01000046.1 GCA_003242475.1 Pseudomonadota bacterium | reverse complement strand
GCGTCGGGAGCTCCGCCCGGCGCCTCGTTCCACTCGCCTTCTTCCCAGAAGGCGAGGTGTTGCGGTCCGTACTCGCCCATGAGGAAGTCACCGGCAACCCAGAGCCGATCGCCTTGCCAGTGCAGCTAGCGAACCACGCCCTGGTAGCTGCCGATCGCCTCCGGCTCGCCTTCCCGCACCACGATGAGCTCTCCGACGTAGGCGAGCTGGTCGAAGGTCGCCAGCGCGACGGCGCCGTCGGGGCGAATGGCGACCGCAGCCAGCACCGGGGGAATCTCGTCCCAGCCCGGCAGGAGCGGTGCCCAGTCGGAGCCGGTTCAGCGCACCGCGGGCGGTACGCGCTCGCTTCCGGCAAACGAGAAATAGCCCACCGCCACCAGCTGCCCTTCGGGATCGACGGTGAGGTCGTGGACGCGGGGGCCGTAGCCGTCCCGGCCGCTCAACCCCGGCACGTTGAAGCGCTCCGACCACTGGCCCTGGTCGATGGGACCGGGCAGCGGGCGGTCCGCGCAGCCTGGCTCCGGGCCGTTGCCTCCACTGCCTCCATTTCCTTCGCCGTCGAAGGACTCCGCCCTGGGGGCGCAGGCGAGCGCCAACGCGGATGCCACCAGGATTCCCAGCGTTCGTCCGAGCTTCACTTCGTCACCTCCTCGTCGTCGTCGGCGCCCCTGCCGCCGAACTTTGCCACTCGAAAGGCGCGATGCCCACGCTGGGAGCCACTGCGACCCGTCGACGGCTGCGCCGATCCGGCCGCCCCCACCGGAAGGTCGATCGTACACGGTCTGGGGCAGCGCACGAACCCGAGAAGGCTCGCCGAGCATCCGGGCTCAGCAGCCGTCCCAGCCTACCGTTGCCGTCCAGGAAAGGATGCAGGGCAAATCGTCACTCACGAAAGGCCGATCGTGAGCGACGACGGCGCGAGGTGATCACCGATGAGCGGCAAACGACGGGGTGGGCGGCGGAGTGCCGGTCACGTCTCCGGGGGCGGGACCTCGTCTTCGCGAGCGGCGTTTTCGAAGCGGGTGTATTCGGACATGAAGACCGCCTCGAAGCTGCCGGTGGCGCCGTTGCGCTGCTTGGCGATGATGAGTTCCACCGGGATGGGGCCGCCGGGGCCCTGAGGCTCCGCGTCGCCGTCGCGGTGGATGAAGAGGACGCAGTCGGCGTCCTGCTCGATGGCGCCGGACTCGCGCAGGTCGGAAAGCTGCGGTCTCCGCTTGCCCTTCTCCACGTCGCGGGAAAGCTGGGAGAGAGCGATGATGGGGAGGTCGAGCTCCTTGGCGAGGCTTTTCAGGCCACGGGAGATCTCGGCGATCTCCAGGTGGCGGCTCTCGGCTCGGCCCCGCGTGCTCATCAGCTGCAGATAGTCGATGACGATCAAGCCGAGGTCGGCATGCTGCTGCTTGAGGCGCCGCGCCTTGGATCGCAGGTCGGTGATGGTGAGGGTGGAGGAGTCGTCGATGTAGATGGGCGCGTTCCAGAGCGAGGCGGCGTGACGGACGAGCTGGTCCATGTCGTGCTGCGATAGCCGCCCGCTCTTGAGCTTGCGCTGGCTGATGCGCGACTCGGCACAGAGCATGCGGAGCGCGAGCTGGGTAGCGGGCATCTCCAGGCTGAAGACCGCCACCGACACCGGCGGATCGGCGCGCAGCGCGGCGTGGACGGCGATGTTCATGGCCAGCGAGGTCTTTCCCACGCCGGGTCGGGCGGCGAGGATGAAGAGCTCGCCAGGGTGAAGGCCCGTGGTGCGCTGGTCGAGCAGGTAGAGCCCGGTGGAAAGGCCGGTGACCGCGGAGTGGCGCTCACGCATGCGCTGGATGAGCTCCATGGTCTCCCGCAGGATGCCCTGGAGCTCGCGCGGCTCTCCCCGGCGGCTCTGGTCGGTGATGGAGAAGATCAGGCGCTCGGCGGCGTCGGAGAGGGTGGCCACGTCCTGGCCGGCTTCCACGGCGAGGTTGGCGATCTCCTCCGCGGCCTCGGCCAGCCGGCGGCGCAACGCCTTGTCGAGGACGATCTCGGCGTAGTGGGCGACGTTGGCGGCGGAAAGCGCGCTTTCCTCGATCACCCGCAGTCGCTCGGACGTGGCCGCGTCCAGCTCGCCCGCCTCGGAGAGCTTGCCCTTGACGGTGATGGGGTCGATCGCGGAGCGGTCTTCGATGGCGAGCATGGCCGCGTAGATGCGGCGGTGCAGCGGGTCGTAGAAGGCCTCCGGCGCGAGCCGCTCCTCGATGTCCATCAGCTTCTGCGGATCGATGAGCAATCCACCGAGGAGCGCGCGTTCGGCCTCGAGGTCGTGCAGCGTCGTCGTTCGCCGGGGCGCCTCCCCCCTCGCCCAGTCGCTGCGGAGCCTCATGCCCACCTCCGATTCGGCCAGTAAAACACGAAGAGGCCCCTTCCGGCGCGATCACGCCAAAAGGAGCCTCTTACGGGAAAGCCGGGCTCAGCCCTCGGCGACGACGGTCACCTTGACCGGCTGGACGACCTCGGCGTGGAGCTTGACCGGCACCTCGAAGGTTCCCAGGGTGCGGATGGGCTCCTCGAGGAGGATCTGCTTGCGGTCGATGGAGAGGTTGTGCGCCGAGAGCGCCTCGGCGATGTCCAGCGAGGTGACCGAGCCGTAGAGCTTGTCCTGCTCGCCCACGCGGCGGGCGATGGTGAGCTCGACGGCGGCCAGGCGCTCGGCGAGCTGCTGCGCACCGGCCTTGATCTTGGCCTGCCGCGCCAGAGCGACGCGCTTTTCGTGCTCGATGCGGCGAACGTTCCCCTCGGTGGCCAGGACCGCCTTTCCCTGGGGGATGAGGTAGTTCCTGCCGTAGCCGGGCCGCACCTCGACCACGTCGCCGGCCTCGCCCAGGTTCGGGACGGATTCGCGGAGAATCACCTTCATCGTCGCCTCCTCAGGTGTGGGTCACCGTGTAGGGGAGCAGGGCGAGCTGCCGCGCGCGCTTGATGGCTCTCGCCACCTGGCGCTGGTGATACGCGCAGTTGCCGCTGATCCGGCGCGGGATGATCTTCGCGCGCTCGGTCATGAACAGCTTCAGGGTGGCCGGGTCCTTGTGATCGATCACCGCGGTCTTGTCCGCGCAGAAGCGGCACACCTTCTTTCGGCCGAAGCCCCGCCGTCCGAAAGCGGCCGGCACTGGGGCTCGCGTGCTACCGCCCGTCTTGGTCGACATCTCGAACTCCTTCTCGGATCACGACACGTGGTCGGAGGACGTGGTCTTTTGCCACGCCCGAAGGTCAATCGCCGGATTCCTCGGAAGCGTCCTCGGAATCCCCTTCTTCCTGCGCCTCCTCCTCGGCTCCGGAGGCCTCCGCCTCCTCGCCGCCCTCGCTCTGGGCGTCGCGGGCGGGGCGCTCGTCCTCGCGGTCGCCCTCGAACACCACATCCTCCTCGGTGGGCCGGGTCTCGGGAAGGACCGCGTCGGAAACCTTGAGGGTCTGGAACTTCAGGACCTCCTCGAAGTTCCGGAGATTCCGCTCCACCTCCGCGACCAGACCTCCCTTGCCGAGGTAGAGCACGTGAACGTAGATGGCCCGATTCTCCTTGTTCCCCACGGGGAAGGCGGTCTTCTTCTTGCCCCACGTGGTGAACCGGATCACCCGGCCACCGTTGCGGTCGATGATGCCGCGCAGGCGCTCCTTGATGCGGTCGACCTGCTCCGGCGTCAGATCCTGGCGAAGCAGGTAGATCGTCTCGTACTCGCGCAGGGTCTGGCTCGTCGGAGCCACCTTCTGCGGCCGGGCGGCCGCGACGTTCTCGGACATGGTACCTCCTGGGTTTGCCGCAAGACGCGCTTGCAGCGAGGCAACCTCATGCATCGGATCTGCGGTTGAATTCGTTCATGCAGATCCGCGGATCCTTCTCCACCAACAGACAGCGTGCCGCGCTGGCGGCGCGCTCGATCACCGAGGGGAGCGCGGCGCGCTCTTCCTCGGCAAACCCTCCCAGGACCCAGGACGTGACGTCACGTCCACCCTGGGGCCTGCCGATGCCCACCCGCACCCGGAGAAATTCCGGGCTGGGAAGGTGGGCGAAAAGACTCTTCAAACCGTTGTGCCCCCCGTGGCCGCCGCCCGCCTTGATCCGGACCTGGCCGCAAGGCAGGTCCAGATCGTCGTGGACGACGATCACGTCCGGGGGGTCGATCCGATAGAAGCGGCAGGCCGGACCCACCGCTTCCCCGGAAAGGTTCATGAAGGTGAGCGGCTTCATCAACAGAACCCGCTCGCCCTCCACCTCCGCCTCGCCGAGCTTCGCCGAGAACTTCTCTCGATCGAAGCGGGCCCCGAGCTGCCGCGCGACCTCGTCGACGACCAGAAATCCGATGTTGTGCCGGGTCTGCTCGTAGCGGGGCCCCGGGTTTCCCAGTCCGACGAGGAGCTTCAACGTCAGGAGGCGGTCGCCGCGCCCGCGCCCTCGGTCGCGGTCACCACGGCGACGGTGTAGTTGTTCACGTAGCGGATGCGCACGCCCTCGGGCGGCTGGATGTCCGCGATGTGGAGCGCCTCGCCCAGCTTCAGGTGGGTGACGTCCACCACGACCTGGTCGGGGATGTGCTCCGGCAGGCATTCCACCGTGATGGTGCGGCGCGTCTGCGAGAGGATGCCGCCCTGGACGACGCCCTCGGGCCGGCCCTGCAGGATCACCGGGACCGAGACGCGGATGGGCCGGTCGAGCCGGACCTCGTAGAAGTCGGCGTGCAGAAGCTCGTCGGTGACCGGGTGCTTCTGGTAGTCCTTCAGCAGGGCCACGTGCTTGCCGGCCTCGCCCAGGTCCAGGGTGATGAGCGTGTTGAGCCGGCGCGGGCCCTGGACCGCCAGCCGTAGCGCCTTCGGGTCGACGGCGATGTTGAGCGGCTGCTCCATGTGCGGCCCGTAGAGCACGGCCGGGATCTTCTTCTGCGCGCGGAGCCGGCGCGCGATGCCCTTTCCGGTCTTTTCCCGCACCTCGGCGGTCAGGGTGGTGGTCTGATCCATGTCGAATCCTCGATCCAGTTCTCGGGCGGGCGCGCCCCCGAAAGAGCCGCGCGATCTATCACGCAGGCCCGAGGACGCGCAAGCCGCAAGCCCTCAGATGAACAGCGACGAGAGCGAATCCGCGGAGTGGATCCGGCGGATCGCCTCACCGAAGAGGTGCGCCACGGAGAGGACCTGGATCTTCGCGCAGGCCCTCGCCTCCTCCCGAAGCGGGATGGTATCCGTCACGACCACCCGATCGATCGGGGAGTCTTCCAGCCGCTCGATGGCCGGGCCCGAGAGCACGGGGTGGACCGCGTAGGCCGAGACCCGGGCGGCCCCCTTCTCCATCAGCGCACGGGCGGCGTTGGTCAGGGTGCCGGCGGTATCGATCATGTCGTCGAGGAGGATGGCGTGCTTGCCCTCCACGTCGCCGATCAGGTTCATCACCTCCGCGACGTTGGCCCGGGCGCGCCGCTTGTCGACGATGGCCAGGGAGGCGCCCAGCCGCTTCGAGTAGGCGCGGGCCCGCTCCACGCCGCCGGCGTCGGGCGAGACGATCACCACCTGCTCGGGATCCTCGACCGTCTGCTTCATGTACTCGACGAAGACCGGCGCCGCGTAGAGGTGATCGAAGGGGATGTTGAAAAATCCCTGGATCTGGCCGGCGTGCATGTCCATCGAAACGACGCGGTTCGCTCCCGCGGCCGTCAGCAGGTCGGCCACCAGCTTGGCGGTGATCGGCGTCCGGGGCGCCACCTTCCGGTCCTGCCGCGCATACCCGTAATAGGGGATGACGGCGGTGATGGAGGCGGCGGAGGCGCGCTTGAGCGCGTCGATCATCACCAAGAGCTCCATCAGGTGATCGTTGGTCGGCGTGCACGTGGACTGGACCACGAAGCACTCGACCCCGCGGACGTTCTCACCGATCTCGACGCTCGTCTCGCCGTCCGAGAATCGATCGACCGACGCCGCGGAGAGAGGGCGCCCCAGATAGGCGCAGATATCACGTGCCAGCTTGGGGTTGGAGTTGCCGGAGAAAACCTTGAAGTCGCGGCTCATCGCAGTTCCCGCTTCGGCCCGCGCCGAACGATGGCAATGGAGGGGCGAGCGCACGTCGCGTCGCGTGCGGGGCCTTATAGGCGAGCATCGGGAACCGTGCAACCTCGGTTTGCCGCCCCCAGACGATCACTCCACGTCGGAGGCCGCCTTCGGCATCGGAGATGGCACGCCGCGCTGCCTGAGCTCGCGGTCGTACTCGGCCAGGATGATCTGCTCCATCCACTCGCGCGTTTCCCGGTTCAGCGGGTGCGCGACGTCCCGGTAGGTGCCGTCGCGCCTCTTCTTCGAGGGCATGGCGATGAAGAGGCCGGAGTTGCCGTGAATCACCTTGAGATCCCGAATGACGAAACAGTCATCGAGGGTGATCGTCACGTAGGCGCGCAACTTGTCCTCGTTGACCGGGATGACACGAACCTCGGTGATCTCCATCCCCTATCCCCCGTTGCGACTGGTCAGGGTGGGACCAGACTAGCGCGAGAGCGCCCGGCCGTCACCACCCATGCCGCGCATCCGGGGCGCCCCCGCAGGGCCGCGGCGGCCTTCTCGGCGGCGTCTCGGTCGACGAAGACACCGAAGACGGTCGGCCCGCTGCCGGACATCAGGACGCCGAGAGCACCCGCCTCCTCGAGTGTTCCGAGCATGGGACGAATCGGATATCGCTCGGCGACTGGAGCCTGCAGATCGTTGTGGAGGATGCTCGCAACCGCCCGAGCGTCGGGAAGCGGCTCGAGCGGCGGGGGGAGCGGCGGAACCTCGCCCGCCCGCGACGCCGCGAGCGCCGCATAGGCCTCGCCTGCGGAGATCCCGAACGGGGGATGGAGGAGGACCAGGGGGATCTCGTCGGGCAGGGGCGGGGCGGGCGAGAGGACCTCCCCCCGCCCCGCGGCGAGGGCGGGCTCCGAGCGAAGGAAGAAGGGGACGTCGCTTCCGACCTCGAGCGCCGCGGCGACGAGCCGGGGGTCGTCCAGGTCGACGCCCGCCTCCCGGGCCAGGACGCGCAGCACTGCTGCGGCGTCGGAGGATCCTCCGCCGAGGCCCGCGGCCGTCGGGATCCGCTTTTCGAGCCGGACGAAGATCCCGGCGACCGGCACCACGTGCCGGCGGAACGACTGTACGGCGCGGAGGCAGAGGTTCTCCGGCCCTTCGAGATCCGGCCGTCCGGGGACCGAGATCCCGTCCTCCGTCGCTCCCACGACCACCTCCAGCTCGTCCGCCAGGGAGATGGGAACCATCAGGCTCCGGATCTCGTGGTAGCCGTCCGGGCGGCGCCCGAGGACGTGCAGGGTGAGGTTGACCTTGGCGAAGGCCCGTTCGCGATGGCGCATGGGCGGGAGGGTGCAGGGAGGGAAAGCGTTCGGCAAGTGTTGATCCGAAAAGCCCGAGTGGTGCTACCTTGCCCCCCGTGTCTTCCGTCCGACCCCTGATCTCCGCCGAGGCCATCCAGGCCCGCGTCCGCGAGCTCGGCGCGGCGATCTCCCACGACTACCAGGGCAAGGACCTGGTGGTGGTGGGCGTGCTGAAGGGGGCCTTCGTCTTCCTGGCGGACCTGGTGCGGGCCATCGAGCTGCCCGTGGCCGTGGATTTCCTCTCGGTGGCTTCCTACGGCGCCGGCACCGAGAGCTCGGGCGTGGTCCGACTCATCGAGGACCTCTCGCTGCCGATCGAGGGCAAGCACGTCCTCTTGGTCGAGGACATCGTCGACACGGGGCTCACTGCCAGTTACCTGCTGGACAACCTCGCCACCCGTCGGCCGGCGAGCCTGAGGCTATGCGCCCTGCTGCACAAGCCGGCGCGCTGCAGGGTGGAAGTGCCGATCGCCTATCGCGGCTTCGTCGTGGAAGACGTCTTCCTGGTGGGGTATGGGCTGGACCACGACCAGCGTTTCCGGAACCTCCCCTACATCGGCGTCCTTCCCGGCCGCGAATGAGGAGGAGTGCGTGGAAGAGATCGAGACGCAGGAGCAGAAGACGCCGCCCCCGCCCCCACCGCCGCCGGAGGCTCCGAGGGGCCATGGCCGGCTGGCCCGCCTCTTCGTGGGCGCGCTGGTCCTCGGCCTCGCGGGAGCGACCCTCTACCTGCTCGCGGAGCGAAATAGTCGCTTCTACTACCTGTCTCAGGAGGGGCGGCGCCTGGTGATCCACCGCGGCGCCTGGCTGCCCTCGGGCAAGCGGCCCTACCTCCCGGACGACCCGCATACCGCGCGGATCTACGCGCCGATCGAGCTGCCGGACGACGCGCCTTCCATCGGGGAGCGGCGCTTTTCGGAGCGCCAGGACCTCGACCGCGCGCTCTTCGACATCCTCGCCGACCTGGCGGAGGAGCGGATCCGCTCGGAGGACGAGCCGAGGAGGCAAGAGGGCTTCGCCCTGGTCGAGCGGGCCAGTCTCCTCCCCGGCATCACCGGCACGCAGGCGGAGCGGCTCCGGTCGCTGCGCGCGGAGCTCTCCTTCTACGAGGGTAGGGCGCATCTGGAGCGGGCGGTGGTGGAGCTTCGCCAGGCGCGGGAGAAGCTCGAGCATGCCGCCGAGTCCTCCTCGGTTCGCGGCGAGAGCGCGGCCACGCTGCTTCGGACCATCGCGCCGGCGACGGAGGCGCTCTCGCGGGCGCTGCAGCGCTCGCGAGGCTGGGACGTGCCGGAGCTTCGTCCTCTTCTTCAGGAGGAGGAAAAGGCAGAGAAGAGGGAGAAGAAGGGGCGGGGCGCTTCGGAGGCCGACGCGGCGCCTGCTTCGCTCCGGACGCCAAGAGCAGCGGCCTCCGATCCGGGCGCGGGCGGGACCGCCGAGTCGGCGGACGCCGTTCCGGCCGGCGGAAGCGGGGGTGACGCGGAGTGATGAGCGCTGCGGCCCTGCGGGAAATCCTGCCCCGGATCGCCTTTCTGCGGCCACTGGTGGAGGGCGCGCGCGTCCTCGAGATCGGCGGGCTCGCCCGCACCGGAGGGCGGTCGGCGGAGTGGTTCGCGCAGGTGGGCGCGCGATCGGTGGTCTCGGTGGATGCCGACCCGGCCCGGGTGGCGGCGGCCCGCGCCTCGATCGCCTCGGCGCGGATCCGCATCGTGGAGGGGCGACCGGCCGATTTTCCGCCGGCCTCTTTCGATCTCGTCTGGGTTCACGACCTGGAAAGCCCCCATTCCTTCGGCGAGCTCGCGGAGCGTTCCACCGGCCACGTGGTACTCAGTGTCGACGCCGACCAGTTGGGCGGGGAGGCGGGCTATCGCGCTCTCGTCGACGATCTCGCCCGCGTCTTCGCCTCGGTGGAGGTCGCCACGCAGCGGCCGCTGGTCGCCTCCGTCCTCTCCTTCGGCGACCGAGCGGGGCCGCTCCTCGCGGATCCCTCCTTCGAGCCGCCGCCCGCGGCGCAGGCCTACCTCTTCATTTGCGGTGGCCGGTCCTGCCAAGTGGCGGGCCAGGTGGTGGTGCCGCTACCGGTGGAGGCGGAGGCCGATCCCGAAATTGCCGAGGCCCTCGCCGAGAGCGAACGGGAGAGGGCGCGGCTGGAGGAGAAGCTGCGCGAGGCGCGGCTGACCATCGAGTCGCTGCGCGCCGAGCTGGCGCGCAACGAGGGAATCGCGGACTGGGACGCCGAGGCGCGGCGGGTGGAGGCGCTGGAGAGGCGGCTGCGCGAGCTTCGGGAGCGGGAGGAGCTGGCCCTTCGGCGGGCGCAGGAGGCCGAGGCGCGAGTCCGCGAGCTCGAACGCCGTGCCGAGAGCTGGCAGTCTTCTCGGGCGGAGCTCTTGGCGGCGCTTCGATTCGAACGCTTCCGGGCGGAACGAGCCCGGCGCGACGCCGAGGGTGTCTTCGACGCGGTCGCCGAGCGGGATCGCCTCCTGGAGGAGTGGAAGAGCCGGGCGCTTCGAGCGGAGCGGCGCCTCGACGACCTCGAGGGCTCGGGGCCGAAGCGGGAGACGTGATGGTTCCGCGACTGGAGAGCCCCCGCTTCTTCGACGCGTTCCTGGCCCGTACCCTGGCCCAGGCCCGGCGTTACGGGAGGCGGGCGGCGCTCCTCATCGTGGTGGCCCGGCCCGAGGGCGAAGACGCGAAGATGGCCATCCGCCGGGCTGCCCTTCACCTGCTCGGCCTTCTTCGCGACGCGGACGTGGCCACGCTGCAGGGGGAGGAGCTTCGAGTCCTGCTGCCGGAGACGGACCGCCTCGGCGCTCAGCTTCTGCGCGAGCGCATCCTCCGCCACCTGCCGGAAGCGGCTTCCTTGCGCATCGGCGCGGCGGCCTATCTCGAGGACGGCGTCGACGCCGAGGAGCTGCTCGACATCGCCAGGCGCCGCGCGGCGGAGGACGAGGGGACCGGACTCGCCGGGAAGCTTCGCCCGCTCGGCTTCTGGGAATGTCTGCGGCGGCTCCTGGCCGACGCGGACCTTCCCCGCCTGCCGCTCTCGCCGGCCATGGTGCGGACGGCGGCGCGCGAGGCCATCTTGGAGCTCTCGCGCGCGTCCACCGTCCGGGGGATCGCGGTGGTCTGCAGCGGCGGTGCGGACGAGGGGGAGATCCTCGAAGCGTTGCCGGTGCACCGGCTTTCGGGGCGGCTCTTCGTGGCCTGGCCGGATGGTTCCGGACCGCCCCACCCTTCGGTCACCTACGTGCCGGTGGAGGAGGAGCGCCTTTCGCGCTTCGACTTCGTCTTCTTTCTCGCCGGCCACTCGGCCTACGTCGTCTTGCGGGACGCCGGGGAGAACGCGCTCGGAGTGCACGCCGCGGACCACGACCTGGCCTGCCTCCTCGTCTCCCGATTCCGCGACGCCTACGGGCTGCGGGAGAAGATCGGATGACAGAGCAGGTTCCCACCTTGCTGGTCGCGCTCACTCCCGCGGAGGCGGGCGTGGCCGCCTACCTGCGCGAGCGGGGCTTTCGCGTCCTCGTCGCCGCCCATGGGGCGGAGGCGCTGGACATGGCGGTCGCCCAGGCGCCGGACCTCGTCCTCTTCGACGAGGAGTGCGGCGTGCTCGACGTCGAGTCCTTCTTTCGGATCGTGCGCGCCAACGCGCGCCTTTCGCGGACGCCGGTGCTCACCGTCGGTCGCGATCCGAAGCGCGCCAGCCTGACCAAGCCCCTTCGCCCCGACCGCGTGGTCCTAGCGGTGGAGGCGGCGCTCGCGCGCGCCGAGAGGGCGGCGGCGGGGCGAGGCGAGGAGCTCACCCGGGGCGTTCTCGGCCCCCTCTCCATCGTCGATCTCTTGCAGCCCATCCGCGTCGCGCGGGGAAGCGGAAAGCTGGTGCTGCACACGCCGGTCGGCGAGGGGACGATCTGGCTGTCGGAGGGGGAGATCGTCGATGCTCGGCTGGGACGATACTGGGGCAAGAAGGCGCTCTTTCGCCTCCTCGCCTGCAGCGAAGGCAGTTTCGAGCTCTACCCGGCCGGAAAGCCGCCCTCGCGGCGAATCTACGAGCCCTTCGACTTCCTCGTCCTCGAGGCTGCGCGTCAGAAGGACGAGCTCGCGGAGCAGCTCCACCAGCTTCCGGCCCGCGCGCGCTTCACCGCCGCGGTGGACCCGAGGAACGTCCCGGCGCGGCCGAGCCTGTCGTGGCTTCTCGACAAGCTGTGGGGAGAGGCCCTCACCGTCCGAGAGATCGTGGACGCGCTCCACCTGCCCGACCTGGAGGTGGTCACCACGCTCCTTTCGGCCTACCGCATCGGCTGGGTGCAGCTCGTCCCCGGCCAGGGCGACTCGGGGGAGGAGCTGGTCACGCCCGAACTTCGACGCGTGCTCCTGCGGCGGCTGGGCCGCAATGCGCAGCGCGGGCAGGCCCTGGCCAAGATCGCCGTCCTGGGCGACGAGCCGGAACGCGTCCGGCGCGCCCTCGGCGCGCTGGCGCGCTGCCCGCAAGTGCAACTGCGGGCGCGGGCCCAATGGGGGACGGTGGCCACCCTCGATCTCGGCGAGGGCGCGATCCTGGATCTGGTCGCGCTCCCGGGCGGCGAGGAGCTCGCGCCGTTGGCTCGCTTCCTCCTCGGCGGGGCCGTGGGGATCCTCCGCGTGGAGCCGGCGGAGGGCTGGGGCTGGATCGCCTCAGCCTCGTCCGCGCCCGCGGTCGAGCTCGACCTCGTCGATGCCGCCACCGGCCTGCGCGCGCTGCTGGGCCGGTTGGCCGACGTCCCGGCCGAGCGGTAGCGGCGCGATGCGGGAGAGTAGCTGCCACTCCCAGAGGCTCAGCCACGTGGTCCGCGCGCCGTCCGGCAGGGGGATCACCAGGCGGATCCGCTCCGCCTCGCGCTGGAACCGGGGCGGCTCGCTGGCGCGTGCGATGTCGCGCGCCACCGAACGCAGGCGGCGGGCGATGCGCAGCGCCAGCTTCCCCTCCGGGCTCTCGAAGGTGTGGAAGTGGCGGTTGCGCGAAAAGGGCGGGCCCTCCTGCGTCAGCCGCTCGACCAGTCGGTAGACAAAGGCGTGCATCCCCACGCAAGGGTAACAGATCGCCGGCGCCTGGGATTCACCGATCGTCCAGTCCCCCCGGGGGCGCTGTCCCCGGCAGGACGATCCGGAAGGTCGTCCCCGCCCCTGGCCGGCTTTCGCACTCCAGCCGGCCGCCGTGTTGCTGCACGATCTGCTGGGTGAGCGAAAGGCCGAGCCCCGTTCCGCTCTCCTTGGTGGTGAAGAAGGGCTCGAAGATGCGGCTCATCGCCTCCTCGCTCATCCCCACGCCGGTGTCGACGACCGCGATCTCCACTCCGTCGCCGAGCGAGCGCGCCCCCAGGACGAGCTTGCCGCCCGAAGGCATGGCCTCGCGGGCGTTGCGGATCAAGTTCAGCAACGCCTGGCGGAGTTGAGGGCCGTCGACCTCGACGAAGAGGGCGTCGGGTACTTCGAGGCGAAGCTCGATGCCGTGCGACTCGAGCTCTGGCTCCATGAAGTGGGCGATGTCGCGCACGAGCGACGCCACGTCTTCGCGAAGGAGGCGCGTCTGCATGGGGCGGGCGAAGCGCAGATACTGCTCCGTCACTTCCTCCAGGCGATCGACCTCCCGCGCGATCGCCTCGCAGAGCCTCCGCGCTCCCTCGCTGCCGCCTTCCGCGATCTCCTCGGCCAAGAGCTCGGTGTTGAGCCCGATCGCCGAGAGCGGGTTGCGAATCTCGTGCGCGATCTGGGTGGCCATCCGCCCCACCGTGGCCAGCTTGTCCGCGCGCAGAAGCGCCTCCTGCTTCTCCCGCAGCTCGCGCTCCCGCGCGCGCAGCGAGGCGCTCATCCGGTTGAACTCGCGCGCGAGCACGCCCACCTCGTCCTTGGCATCGGTGGGGACTTCCTTGGAGTAGTCGCCGCGGCCGATGCGGACGGCCGCCTCGGTGAGGGTGCGGATCGGGCGGAGCAACCGGACCGCGAGGATGCTCGCGAGCACGCCCAGAGCGATCGCCACCAGAGAGGAGCCGACGATGGCCAGCGAGGCGCGCCGCTCCTCGCGCTGCGTTTGCTGCACCAGCTCCTGCACCCGCTGGTCGAGCGCGAAGCCGAGCTGGCGGATGAGCCGGTCGATCTTTCGCTCGATTCGCTTGATCTCGCGGCCGCGCTCGTCGAGCGGGAGGGCGGAGTCGGAGGCGAGCGCGGGCATGGCCTCCAGCGCGTCGAAGAACTCGCTGGAGGCGCGATCGTAGCGCTCGAACTCCGCCTCGATCTCCAGAAGCCTCGCCTCGATCTCCTGCAGGTAGACCTGCTCCCGGGCGCCGGAGAGGGAACGTGCCCGCGCCACCAGCTCCTTGCCCTCGTCCAGCCGCTCGCGGACGATGCGGGGAAAGTAGAGCCGTGCCAGCTTGATGAGGATCCGCTGGGCTCGCGGCTCTCGCTCTTCGAGCAGGCGGTCGGTGTCTCGCTGCTTGTTCTTGTGGATGGTCTCGAGCTGGGTGGCGACCTTGGCGAGCGGCAGGTATCCGTCCGAGACCAGGCGGATGTCGTTGCCGATCGCCTGCAGCCGCCACACGGAGAAGGCGCTGACGGCGCCGAAGACGCTGATCACCGCGGCGAACGCGAGGAAGATCCGCGTGGCGATGGAGAGCCTGGGGCCGGCTTCGGGGGCGTCGGGGCGCTTCTGGATCTCCTCGGCCATCGTCAGGGGCTCGGGCGGCCGGCCCTCGATGCGGGCATGGAAGGGCGCGTCACCCGTGAATCCAAGGGGTTTCGGGGACATGGCGCGTTTGACTTGCGCGCTTTTGCAATCATAGACTCCCTCGGTTCGATACCATCCAGGAACCGGCGACGCCGGCAAGGAGCGATCGAAGGTGAGGCCGCATCGTCTCTTTTCGTCCCTCGGATTTCTGAGCGCAGCCGCGTTGGCCATGGCGCCCTTCGCGGCCTTCGCTCAGGCGACGAAGGTTCTGGTCCTTCCCTACGCGCCACTTTACGACAGCATTCCGCGCGCGACCGGCGAACAGATCGGCAAGACCTTCGAAAACGGGCTGAAGGGGAAGTCCGCCATCGAGCTTCGCACCCTTCCGTCCGAGTCCGCCGGTAGCTCGGCCAAGGCCGTCTCCGACGCGCAGCGGGCCGCAGTGGCGGAGGCGAAGGCGGAGCTGGACCGGGGCAAGTCGCTTCTGGAACGGCGAAGGGTCAAGCCCGCTCTCGATGCCTTCGAGGCGGTCATCCAGAAGCTCAGGGACAACGCCATCGCGCTGGAGAATACCTCCACGCTGGAGGAGGCCTACCTGCGCAAGGCCGCGGCGCTCTTCCTCATGGGACGCGAGGACGAGGCCGCCAAGGGCCCCATTCCCGAGGCGCTGGTCCTCAATCCCGCGCTTCGCCTGGACGAGAGCGACGGCTACGGTCGTCCCTTCATCGAGCTGGTCGACAAGGTGCGCCAGGAGGAGATCGCCGGTCGCGGCTGGGGCGAGCTTCGCGTGGACACCACGCCGCCGGGCGCGCTGGTCTGGGTGGACGGCCGCGAGGCCTTGACCAGCCCGGTGCGGGTTCTGGGCCTGGTCCCGGGCACGCACTACGTCACCATCAAGCTGCCCAGCCAGGATGCCTACACCGAGGTGGTCCAGATTCGGAAGGACGAGCTCGTCCGCATCTCCCCCGACGAGAACGCGCCCGCGGCGGAGGGCCCCGTGACGAAGTTCGTCACGCACCTCTCCCAGAACCGGATGGACGACTCGACCCTCGCGCAGCTCGGTGAACTGGCGCGCAAGGCCGGCGCGGACGTGGTCGTCTTCGGCGCCGCCTTCGCCGAGGGCGCGGAGATGGTGATCGTTTCCATGCTCTACTCGCCCTCCGAGAACGCCATCTCGCGGCTGCAGCGGATCACGCTCGACCGCGAGATGCTCGGCGCCACCATCGAGATCAACAAGGTTTCCAGCGAGTTCTTGGAGCGCCTGCCTTCCATCGGCGAGCCGATCTCCCTGCCGGCTCCGGTGGCGGCCGAGGCGCGGCCCGGCGCGGAGAAGATCAACGAGGTCGACATGACGGTCGACTACGCCGCGTTCAAGGACGATCGCCCCGGGCGTACGGTCACCCCGGTCGACACCACGCGGCATCGCGCCGGCCCTCGTCGGCCCGTCGGCGGCCCGCGGGTTCCGATCGGTGCGCCGGTGCAGCCCCCCTCGGGCGGCGGTGCTCGGCCGGAGCTCTCGGATGCCGACGCCGGCCTCCAGGGCGACGAGATCGCGCGCGCGCCCGAGGCGAAGCCAGCGCCCGCCGAGGACTTCCTCGACTTCCGAGTCGAGCCGACCGAGCCCGAGCCGGTCGTGCAGGAGACGCCGACCTACACCTTCTCGGGCGGCGTCAGCATCGAGGACGAGATGCCGATCGCCGAGGAGCCCCAGGTTCGGAAGAAGGGAGGGCTGCTCTCCCAGTGGTGGTTCTGGACCGGCGCGGCGATCGTCGTCGGCGGCGCCGTCTCGGCGGGGCTCGCCATGAGCGGCGGCGGTGACGGCGTCACCGGTCAGGTGAAATGGTAAGGACTGCTCCCCCGGTATCCGAAGGCCCTATGCGGATCGACTCCAAGCTCTGCGTGCTGGCCCTCGCGGCCGCCGGTTGGATGGCCTGCGGTGGCCCCGAGACCTTCTCGATCGAGCTCGCCACCGTCGACAACTGCAACAACCTGGTGGACCTCGTCCCGCCGGGTCACCGGGTGAAGCTGACGGTCTCCGGCCCGGGCATGGCGCCCATCGTCGTCGAGGCCGACGGCGCGTCCGGTGGCCTGGAGATCCCCGACATCCCCGCGGGCAAGGACCGGGTGGTGGCCGTGGAGGTCCGGGAGCCCAACGGCGACCTGTACGCGCGCGGCGAGTCCGCCGCCTTCGAGGTCAAGGAGGACGGCACCGAGGCGGTGCGGGTCGTGCTTTACCGGACCAACTACTTCAGCCGGGTCGTCGGGCCCGACGGCAAGTGCTCCGCGATGAGGCAGGCGCGCGCGGGCCACGCCGCCGCTCCGCTCTCGGACCACCGGGTCCTCATCGCCGGCGGCTACACCGGCCTGCGGGATGATGGCCAGACCCCCGACGGCATCCTCGACTCGGTGGAGATCTTCGACGCCCGCGCCGGCACGTTCCAGCTCGGACCTCGCCTTCCGGAGCCCCGCGCCTTCGCCCGGGCGGTCGGCCTGGGTGACGGCCGGGTGCTGGTGGTGGGCGGTGTTCGGGAGGAGGGCGGCTCCCTTCTCCCGCAGAAGAACGCCTTCCTCTACGACGGCAAGACGTGGAAGACCATTTCCGCGTCGGTGGCACGCCGCGGCCATACCGCCACGCTCGTTCCGACGACCGGGCACGTCGTGGTCGTCGGCGGCGTCGACGAGAACGACGAGATCGTCTCCACAGTCGAGATCTTCGATCCCGAAACCGAGACCTTCTCGGAGCTCGAGCTCGGAGAGAGCGGCGCCAGCCTCGCGCGCGCCTTCCATGGCGCCGTGGAGTTCCGGGGCAGCACGGTGGCAGTCGTCGGGGGCATCGACGGCGAGGGTCGGGTCACTGGCCTGGTCAGCCAGCTGCAGTGGGACAACCTGCAGAAGACCTACGTCCTGTCGCGTTCCTTTCAGCTGGCGACACCCGTGATGCACCCGGCGACCATGGTGCTGGGCTCGGCCGCGGGGCCGCGGCTCATCGTTGCCGGCGGTGCCAGGTCCTACAGCGCGGAACCCGGCAAGCCCGGAGCCGGCAGCCCCTCGGACGAGACGCCGCTCGTGCAGCACATGGACGCGATGTCGGGAACCGGTCAGGGGAGCTCCGAGCTTCATGCCGGGACCGCGGTCATGGAGGCGTGCGGCGTCGCGCTCGACAGCTCCCGCGGCCTCGTCCTCGGCGGCTGGCGGCGCAACGTCGGCCCGCTGGGGATCGGCGACCTGGTTCGCCTCGCCGCCGGCACCGTCAGCATCAGCCAGGCCGGGGAATCGGCGGGTCGGATGATGGCGCTCAAGCACCTCACCTGCACGCCCCTCGGCCAGAATGGAGTCCTGGTCACCGGCGGTTTCGACGAGAACCACAACGTATCGAACGTGGCCCTCCTCTACTTCGTGAAGGCGGAGACGGGCCGGGCCAACTGAACCGTCGGCGAGAGTGGCAGCGTGATGGAAGCGATCGGCTTTGTCGTCGCAGTGGTCGTGGGAGCCATCGGCCTCGCAGGCTGGCTCTCCCGCAACAGGCTCGCCCAGGCCAACGAGAACCTCGAGCGCGCGCTCGAGGCGGCTCGCGCCGAGGTCGCCGAGGCGAGGCGGGAGGCGGAGGCCCGCGCCCAGGCGGCGCGCGAGCGGGCCGAGGAGCTCCAGGAGAGCCGGGTGCGCCTCCAGGAGGCCCGGCGCAGGCTCCACGAGGCGCAGGAGGAGGCGCGCAAGGCGCGCGAGATCGGACAGGCGCGGCTGGAGGAGCTGCGCCTTTTCGACGAGCAGGTCGCCCGCCTCCGGGACGAGAACGCTCGCCTCGAGGAGGAGCTTCGTCGGCTGCGGGAGGCTTCCTTCCAAGCGCGGCGGCCCGCGGATCCCGAGGCCTTCGTGGACGCGCGGCTCCGCGAGATGGCGCGCAAGGTCGAGGAGGCGGAGCGCATCCGGGCCGAGGCGGAGACGACCGTGGCGCTGGCCCGGCGCCAGGCCGCCGAAGCGCGCAAGAAGGCCGAGGCGCTGGAGGAGGAGCTCAAGCGCGTCCGAGGCCGGGCGGAGGCCAATCACCGCGTCTACCTCGTCGCCAAGGGCGAGGCCGACGTCTGGAAGACGAAGTACGCCACCCTCGAGGCGAAGTGGAACGAGCTCTGGCGCGAGCTGGAGGGCATCGGGTGGAAGCCCCGCCAGGCCGAGGAGGGAGAGGCCGAGGCGACAGCGGAGCGCGCGAGGAAGCGCCGCTCGCGCCGACGCCGCAAGCCCGCCCAGGACGCGCCCGCACCCGCTGCAGTCGCGCCGGAGGCCGGCACTCCGGCTGGCGAGCTCCCGGTCGAGGCGGCAGAGGAGGCCCCGCCCGCTGCCTCTGCCGAGACCGAGAGCTATGCGGAGGAGGAGCGGGCCAAGATCGCCGGCATCGGCTGAGGCTCGGCCCGGCTGCGCGCCGCCGCGCGGCGCGGTTCCCTTTCGACCATGGGGCGTGCGATGCCACTGGATCCCCGCGTCGCCATCTTCCTCCACAGCGGCGCCTAC
This sequence comes from Pseudomonadota bacterium, assembly GCA_003242475.1. Classification (GTDB taxonomy): domain Bacteria; phylum Myxococcota; class Myxococcia; order Myxococcales; family Vulgatibacteraceae; genus ZC4RG40. The sequence goes on along the minus strand of QGUN01000046.1, from coordinate 3,416 downwards.
GACCGGATCCATCAGGGGCTGGCCATCGCCGCGGCGGCCGTCGCCGCGGGGCGGGAGGTCCATCTCTTCTTCTTCTGGTGGGCGCTCGACCGCCTGCTCCGTGACGACCTGGGAGAGCCGGATTTCTCCGATGCCGAGGCCCCGGAAGCCGCGCGCGACGCCGCCGAGGATGCCTTCGCGTCCGGCTATCCGACGGCCGCCGCGCTCCTCGATGCCGTGCGAACCTCCGGCCGGTGCACCGTCTATGCCTGTTCGGCCTCGGCGGGCTTGCTGGGTGTCCGTCCGGACCGCGTGGCCGAAAAGGTCGACCGCGTGGTGGGCTGGTCGGCCATCCTCTCCATCACGGCGGGGATCACCGACCGTTTTTATTTGTAGGCCGGCCGTCGGTCGGGCTTTCGGGCGCGAGTGTCGGGGGTCCGTGTTAGGCTCCGACGCGCTCACGTGACGAGGAGTGGAGCATGGCAAGCGTGAACAAGGTGATTCTGGTGGGCCATCTCGGCGCCGACCCCGAGGTTCGCTTCACGCCCAGCGGCCAGGCGGTGGCCAATTTCCGCATGGCCACCAGCGAGGCGTGGACCGATCGCGCCACCGGGCAGCGTCAGGAGCGCACCGAGTGGCACCGCGTCGTCGTCTGGGGAAAGCTCGGCGAGCTCTGCGGCGAGTACCTCCGCAAAGGTCGGCAGTGCTACGTCGAGGGGCGGCTACAGACCCGGGAGTGGCAGGACCGGGACGGTCAGAAGCGCTACACCACGGAGATCGTGGCCAGCCAGGTGATCTTCCTCGGCGGCCGCGGCGAGGGAGCCCCTGCTTCCGCCGCGGGGCCCAGTGAGCCTCCGGCCTCCGACTTCTACCAGGACGACGTCGGAGGATTCGGTGACGGAGACGACGAGATTCCGTTCTGAGGCGGAAAGGAGAGGGACAGGGGGCCTCCTTCCACCCCCTCGATGATCCATTCCTTTTCCGTGAAGACCCAGAAGACGCGGAGCGTCTCGGTGCGGAGAACGGTCGAGGGCAACTCGAAGTAGGTGATCCGGCTGACCGTCTCCGCCCGCTCGCCATCCGCCGACATCGTCATGGAGAGGAGCTCGAGCTCCGAGATGGAGAGGTTCCTCTCCGCTCGCTCGGCCTCGGCGATGAAGGTGGCCCGGAGCCTTGCGTCGAAAAGCGTCGCCGCGCTCCGGTAGTCGCGGACGAGCAGGGACGCCTGGAGTACCCGATACGCGTCGGCGAGCCTCTCGCCCCGACTCGCCGTGGAGCCGGCGCAACCGAACGCCAGGGGGAGGAGGGCCAGGATGAGCCAGCGGACCATGGCTGACAACCGTAGCAGCAGCGAGGAGCCGACGGAAGGGAAGCGCCCGGACGCGGAGCGCGAGCTGGTCTCGGCGGTGGATGCCTACGAGCGCGAGCTGCGCGAGCGGCTCTCCGCGAGGCCGCCGGCAGCCGAGGTGCGCAGCCGGCGGCGGCGCGGAGCGATCCTGGTCGGGCTCGCCCTGCTGGCGGGAGCCCTCTACCTCTTGCAGCGCGGCGGAGACCGCGAGGAGGAGCGGAAGGCGGAGGCCGCGCGCTACGTGGAGGCGGCCCGCAACGGCATCGCCCGCGACACGAGGGCCGCCTACGCCGCCAGCGCCGATGCCCTCCGCGCCGCCCTCGCCCTCGACCCCGGTCGGGACGAGGCGAAGGCCCTGCTCGCCCTCGCCCTCGCGCGGCTCGCCGTCGACTACGGCAGCGGCGAGGCGGATCGCGAGGAGGCGCTCCGGCTCGCAGCCGAGGTGGGCACCGAGCACGCGGCCATCCTCGAAGCGCGCCACCTCCTTGCCCCCAGCGACGAGGAGCGCGCCGAGGTCGAGGAGGCCATCGTGCGGCGCGCCGAGGTCGATCCTTCCGCCTCCATCCAGAGCCTCGCCGGCGAGATCCTCTTGCGACGCGGCGCTCCCGAGCTGGCCATCGACCGCTTCAACGCTGCCATGCGGGCCGCCCCCGGCCACGTGCCCACCCTGGTGCGCATCGCCGACTACTACCGCTCGCGCCGCGAGTACGCCGAGGCCCTTCGCTACTACGACCTGGCGCTTGCCGTGGCCGAGGACCACGTCAATGCCCTGCTCGGAGCTGCGGAATCGCATCTGGCGCTGCGCTCGGAGCCGCAGCGGCTCCAGGGAGCCCTGGCGGACCTTTCCCGCATCCGCGACGAGGCCCTCGTGCCTTCGAGGTCCCGGCTGCGGCGGATCTGGGTCGAGGCCGAGCTGCACCTCGCCCTCGGAGATCGGCATGCGGCTCGCGGGCGCCTGGAGGCTCTTCCGGACGCACTTTCGCCGGAACTCGCCGTCCCCATCGCCCAGGCCTTCATCCGCGCCGGCGCCGCCGAGAGCGCCGCTCGCCGGCTGGCACGCGTCGACCTCGCGCTCGACACCGACCCCAGGCTGCGGGAGGCGCTCCTGCGGGTCCTGCTCGCGCGCCACGAGTTTGCCCAGGCAGCCGAAGTGCCGACGGCACCTCACGAGCGCGAGCTTCGCGTCCTGCAGGGCATCGCATTTTTCGAGCTCGGCGACCACCGCCGGGCGCGCGAGCGCTTCCGCTCCGCGCGCCGCGACGGAAAGCTCCCGACCGAGGCCATCGTTCACCTCGCCTGGATGGACTGGCGCGACGGGGAGCGGAAGAAGGCGCTGCCGACGCTCGAGCGCTTCGGCACCGGCGACCGCGCGCGCACCTCGGGAGCCATCGCCTACGCCGAGGCCCTCTGGGATCGCGGCGAGACCGAGAAGGCATTTCGCGTCCTCGCCCGGGCGATGGAGCAAGACCCCCACGCGGCCAGCCTGCATTTCGCCCACGGCCTGCTGCTCTGGCGCCGCGGCGCGATCGAGGAGGCTACGCAGGCCATGGCGGCGGCGCTCGAGCGCAACCCCGACCACCTGCGTGCCCTCGGCGCCCTGGCGCGCCTTCGATTCGAGTCGAAGGCGTACGAGGAGGCGAAGGCGGCCTGGGAGCGGCTCCTGGCTCGCCGACCCGAAAGCGCCGAGGCCCGCGCCGGCCTGGCGCTCGTCGAGTGGAAGATCGGCGACCGCGGGAAGGCGGAGAAGCTGGCGGAGGCTGCGCTCGCGGATGCGGGAGCCGATCCTTTCCCGCGAATCATCCGCGCCCGCATGCACTTCGAGGCGGGGCGACCGGCCCAGGCCGAGCGTCTCCTGTCCGAGGCCGCTGCCCGGCGGCCCTCCGACGGTCTTCTCTGGTTGGAACTCGGCAACCTTCGTCTCGAGATCGGAGACGCCGCCGGCGCCGCCGCGGCCTTCGAGAGGGCGGCGCGCGCCTGGCGAAACTGGAGCTTTGCGCGCGTCGGCAGCGCCCGCGCCCTGACGGTCCGCGGGAAGGCGGTCGCCGCCGCGCACCAGCTGCGCGCCTTCCTCGAGACGCGCGACCTCCAC
>QGUN01000103.1 GCA_003242475.1 Pseudomonadota bacterium | reverse complement strand
ACAGGTCCACGACGTTCGGACGGGTGGAGATGTCGACGAAGGGCGAATCGACCTCTCGCATCGGCAGGTAGACCGTGGGAGTCCACTCCACGTTCGGCGTCACCGTCCAGCTCAGCGTCACCGGCTCCCGTCCATCGTACTCGGCCGTCGACGCCGTCAGCGTCACCGACGGAGTGTCGTCCACCACGACCTCCGCCGTCCTCTCGTCCTCGCCGATCTCGCTCCAAGCCTTCAGCGTGAACGAGTGGATGCCCGGCCTCTCCAGCGTCAGCGTGAGGCGGTCCTCCACAACGCTCTTGCCCGACAGGTCGTACTCGCCCCCCTCGCCGTCCGTCAGGCTCAGGCTGACCTCGGCCCCTTGCGGATCGCCCAGCACTGCCCAGGACAACTCCACTGTCCCGCCCGGCGCCACGAAAGCCGGTGCAAACTCCAGCGCCTCGATCTCGGGCGCTTCCACGCTCACCGTGAGCCGCTCTTCGACATATCCGCCCAACCCGTCGTGGGCGCGCAGGACAAACTCCGTATCCTCTGCGATCCGCAGATCTGAAAGCTCCCCCGCGAGTATCGTCTCGCTCGCGCTCGGGACCGGTCCCGCCTCCGTGAAAAGCTCGATCCGCGTCGCCCCCTCCGTCCTCCAGCCGAGGACGAAGGGCTCGTTCACCCCGACGCGAGCCGGACGCCCTTCCAGTGCAGGTGAACCGTACCGCCCGGCGCGCTCATCGCCTCGGGATCCGCGAAGAACTCCCCGATAACAGGAATCTGGATCTGCCCGCCTGCATCGCCTTCATTTGCGCAGGCGAAAAACACAAATAGCACACCCAGAACATAGAAGTGTCTTTTGTACAGCATGCTCTCCCCTCCGAGCGTGCGCCGTAACTAGCAAACGACATGAGGGGAGAGAACAGCGCGGCAGCGAAAGGAGGCTGTTTTGTGCGCGTCATCCGGTGGATTTATCCCACCACCGAGGTGCGCATCGTCCGCCGACATCCCCGACGCGCCGCAGGCTTTCGGCCCCTCGCCTCGTGGCGCTTGCGTCTGGGTGCCCGCTTTTCGGCGCCAGCCCCAGCTCGCAATGAAAAAGGCGAGGTGCTGCCACACCTCGCCTTCATGGCTCTGCCTGGCCGACGGCGGCGCGCGCCGCTCACTTGCCGGTCAGCGCCTTCTGCAGCTCGGGGACGACCTGGAAGAGATCGCCCACCAGGCCGTAGTCGGCGATCTGGAAGATCGGCGCGTCGGGGTCCTTGTTGATCGCCACGATCACCTTGGAGCCCTTCATGCCCGCCACGTGCTGGATGGCGCCGGAGATGCCCAGGGCGATGTAGAGGTCGGGAGCGACGGTCTTGCCCGTCTGGCCCACCTGCAGGTCGTTGGGCACCCAGCCCGCGTCCACCGCCGCGCGGGTGGCGCCGACGGCCGCACCGAGCTGGTCGGCGAGGGCCTCCACCGGCGAGAAATCGCCGCGCGTGCCGCGGCCGCCGGAGACCACGATCCGCGCCTCGGTGAGCGGAGGCCGCTCGCTCTTGACCTGGCGGAACTCCACGAAATGCGTGCGGATGGTGCCGAGGTCAGGCAGCTCGAGGGAGCGGACCTGGCCCGCCTCGCCCGGCTGCGCTGCCGAAAAGTCCGTGGGCCGGACCGTCAGCACCTTCACCGGCGTGGTGATCTCCACCTCGGCGATCACCGAGCCGGCCCACATGGGCCGCTTGAAGGTGATCTCGGCGCCCTCGCCCCCGAAGCCGATCACGTCGGAGGCCATGCCCGCGCCCAGGCGCGCGGCCACCCGGGGGAGGACGTCCTTGGACTGCGAGCCCGAGGCGGCGACGACGTAGGTGGCCGAGACCTCCTTTGCGGCCTTCTCCACCACCTTCGACCACGCCTCGGCGAGGGGATGCTCGACGCGCGCGTCGTCCGCGACCAGGACTTCCACGCCATGGCGCGCCAGCTCGTTGGCGACCTCCCCCACGCCCTTGCCCACCACGAGGCCGAAGACCTTGCCCCCGCTGCGCGAAGCGATCTGCCGGGCGGCTTCGAGAGCGTGCAAGGAGGACTTCTTGAGCGACTGGTTCAGATGCTCGGCGACGAGAAGAACGTTGGACATGGAAGTCTCTCCTTTCAGATCACCTTGGCCTCGTTGCGGAGCTTCTCCACGAGCGTGGCCACGTCCGGAACCTTGATGCCCGCCTTCCGCTCCGGCGGAGACGAGAGCTTGCGGATCTTCACCTTGGGGGTGACGTCCACGCCGAGGTCGGCCGGGGTCAGCTCCTCCACCGGCTTCTTCTTCGCCTTCATGATCCCCGGCAGCGACGCATAGCGCGGGTGGTTGAGGCGAAGCTCGGTGGTCACCACCGCGGGAAGCTCCACGTCCAGCACCTCGAGACCGCCGTCGATCTCGCGGATCACCCGGACCTTGCCGTCCTGCACCTGCAGGCCCGGCTTCTTCGCCTTCTCCTCCTCCGACTCGAGGCTCTCGAACTTCGCGGCGAAGGTGGCCTGTCCCCAGCCGAGGTACTCGGCGAGGAGCTGCCCCGTCTGGCCCTGGTCAGAGTCCACCGCCTGGCGACCGAGGATGACCAGGTCGGGCTTTTCCCGCTCGACGACCTTCGCCAAAAGGCGCGCCGCGGCGTCGGAATCCACCCGCTCGGAGACCTTGACGAGGATGCCCCGGTCGGCGCCCATCGCCATGGCGTGGCGCATCTCGGTCACGCTCTCCTCGCCGCCGATGGAGACGACCACCACCTCGCCGGAGCCGTGCGCCTCCTTGAGGCGGAGCGCCTCCTCCACCGCGATCTCGTCGTAGGGGTTCGGCTTGTAGTTGATGCCGTCGAGAGCGATCCAGCTCCCGTCGGGGTTGACCTTGATCTTCTGGTCCGGGTCCTCCACCCGCTTGACGCCACAGAGAATCTTCACGATTTCCTCCATCGCCTTTCAGGCGATTGGCCCAAGGAATAGACGCCTCGGGCCCCGTCTTCAACCGACCTCCCCTCAGCCGCGCAGAAGCTCCCGGGCGATGACCAGCCTCTGGATCTGCGAGGTACCCTCGTAGATCTGGATGAGCTTGGCGTCGCGGAAGAGCTTCTCCACCGGATACTCCTTCGAGTAACCGTAGCCGCCGAAGATCTGCACCGCGTCGGTGCAGACCTTCATCGCCGTATCCGCCGCGAAGCGCTTGGCGTGCGACGAGACCAAGGTGCTGCGCTTGCCCGCGTCCGTCAGCCACGCCGCCTCGAGCGTGAGCAGCCGCGCCGCGTGCAGCTCGGTGGCCATGTCCGCCAGCATGAACTGGATCGCCTGGAAGTTGGCGATGGGCTGGCCGAACTGCTTGCGCTCCTTGGCGTAGGCGATGGCGTGCTCCATCGCCGCGCGTCCCACCCCGACCGCGAAGGCCGCGGTCATGGGCCGGGACTGATCGAGCGTGGCCATGGCGATCCGCCAGCCGTCGCCCTCCTCGCCGATGCGGTTTTCCACCGGGACGCGAACGTTGTCGAAGGTGAGCTGCACCGTATTGGAGGCGCGCTGGCCCAGCTTGTCCTCGGGCTTGCCCACGCCGAGCCCCTCCGGCCGCCCCTCGACCACGAAGCAGGTGATGCCTTTGTGGCCCCTCGCCTTGTCGACGGTGGCGAAGACCGTGTACTGCTCGGCCACGCCCCCGTTGGTGATCCACATCTTCGTGCCGTTGAGCACGTAGTGGTCGCCGTCGCGAACCGCGGTGGTGGAGAGGCCCGCGGCGTCGGAGCCCGCCCCCGGCTCGGTGAGGCAGAAGGAGGCGAAGCGCAGCTTCTCGGTGAAGGGCCGGACGAATCGCTCCTTCTGCTCCGGCGTACCCCCGATCAGGATGGGCAAGAGCGCCAGGTCGTTGGCCCCCATCGAGGTGGCGATCCCCACGCAGCCAGCCGCGAGCTCTTCCACCACCAGGACCTGGTCGACCTTCGAGAGGCCGAGTCCGCCGTACTCCGCGGGGACGGTGAGGTTCATCAACCCCAGCTCGAAGCCCTTCGAGATCACCTCGTAGGGGAATTCACCAGTGCGGTCGTACTTCGCCGCCACCGGCGCGATGACCTCGCGGGCGAATTTCCGGGCGGCGTCCCGCAGTGCGATCTGTTCTTCGGTGAGCTCGAAATTCATGGCGTGCTCCTTGGTGAGGTCTGGGCGAGTCCTCCGACGAAGAGTTCGGCGAGCTGCTCGGCGTTCTGGGCGAGGTCGAAGCGGCGCCCCCGAAGAAGCCAGGCCAGCGCCACCTCGTCGAGCGCGCCGAAGATGGCGTGCCGAACCGCCCGCGGGTCGAGCGGCCGCATCACGCCCCGGGCGATCCCCTCCTCGAGGATGCGCTGGAGCATGGCCAGGTAGGGGCGCATCAGCTCGGCGAGCTCGCGCTTGAGGTCCGGACCCGACTGGCGCAGCTCCACGATGAGGACCTGCGCCTCCTCCGGGCTCCTTTCGACCATCTCGAGGTGGTAGCGGATGAACGCCGAGAGCTTCTCGACCGGGTCCTCGATCGGCGCGAGGACCTCCTGCATGGCGCGGCAGAGGGCGTTCATCCGCGCCTCGACCAGGCGGAGGAGAAGGTCGTCCTTGCTGCGGAAGTAGAGGTAGATGGTGCCGTCGGCGACCTTCGCCTCGCGGGCCACTTCCGCGACCGTGGCGGCGAAAAAGCCCTTGGAGGCGAAGACCCGCGAAGCCGCCTCCAGGATTCGCGCACGCTTCTCCGCCCGGCCCGTTTCCCTCATCGCCTCCAGCCCGAAAACTGAATGACCATTCACCCAGATATCCGGGCCGCGGGTCGGGCGTCAAGCCGATTCCGCCCCTTCTAGGCCTCATCCACCGCACTCCTCGG
>QGUN01000102.1 GCA_003242475.1 Pseudomonadota bacterium | reverse complement strand
GGGGTTGGGGATGGTGATAAGAGGGCGGCCCGGCCTTATGTGGAGGCGCTCGACCACGCCCGGGCCGCGCTCGACCGCGACCACCCCGAGCGCGCGCTCGTCGCCCTCGCCGAGGCGCGCGCGGCCCTGGCCAAGCTCCCCGACGACGTGCGCGTGCGCGAGGCGCGGGTGCGCCTGGAGGAGGTGATGGCCGCCGCCGCCGGCCTCTTCGTCCGCGCCACCGCCGAGCGGCCTGCGGTGGCGCCGGGGGAGAAGGTGAAGGTCGAGGTCGAGGTCGTCCTGCGCCGGCCGGCCCGCGCGGTCCTCGAGGAGATCGACTTCCCCGGAGGCGAGGTCCTCGAGATCGAGGAGACGCTGGCGGAAAACCACAAGCGCACCTTCGAGGCGGTGGTGCCGGTGGCGCCGGGCGCGGCGATCACCGTTCCCTCCTGGCTGCGCGAGGCGCCGACCGAGGGGCGCTTCCTCGGTTCGACCCTGCGCGAGATCGGGCGGCCGAAGGACGCGCCGGCGCTGGCGGTGCGGGCGGTCTTCTCGATCGAGGGGCGGCGCGTCGAGCTCGTTCGGCCGGTGGTCTTTTCCTTCGTCGACCGCGTGCACGGCGAGCGGATCGAGGAGGTCCGCATCGCGCCGCCGGCCACGCTCACGCCGACCCGCGAGGCCATCCTCGTCTCGTACGGCGAGCCCCGCACCCTCACCCTGGCGGTGCGCTCGGCGGTCGAGCGGCTGCGAGCGACGATCCGGCTGGAAGCGCCCGAGGGATGGGAGATCGCGCCGCGGGAGCTGCACGTGGAGCTGGAGGGCGTGGGGGCGGAGCGGCTCGTCCACTTCCAGGTCGCGGCCCGGCCGGGCGCGAGCGCCTTCGAGCTGCGTCCGCGGATCGAGGTGGAAGGGAGGAGCTACGCCTACCGCCAGGACCGCATCGATCACCCCCACATCCCGCCGCAGACGCTGTACCGGCCCGCTACCGTGCGGCTCGTCCCGGCAGAGCTCGAGATCCCCGTGGGCCTGGTGGGCTACGTGCCCGGAGCCGGCGATACCATCGCCGAGGACCTGGCGCACCTCGGCATCCGGGTGGAGACCCTCGACGCCCAGGCGCTGCGCAGCGGCGACCTCGACCGCTACGACGCCATCGTCGTCGGCGTGCGCGCCTACAACACCCGCGACGACCTGCGGGGCGCGCACGAGCGGCTGATGGAGTACGTGCGGCGCGGCGGGACGCTCCTCGTGCAGTACATCGTCTCCAACCGCTGGACGCCCTTCGACGAGTCCATCGGTCCCTCCGAGCTGCGCATCGGTCCCGACCGCGTCACCGACGAGACGGCGCGGATGGAATTCGTCGACCCGGCGCATCCGGCCCTCCACCGCCCCCACCGCATCACCGAGGCCGATTTCGAGGGCTGGGTGCAGGAGCGCGGCCTCTACTTCGCTTCGAAGTGGAGTCCGGAGTACCAGCCGCTCTTTTCCTGCCGCGATCCGGGCGAGGAGCCGCTTCTGGGATCGACGCTGGTGGCGCGGCATGGCAAGGGCCGCTTCGTCTACACCGGCCTTTCCTTCTTCCGGCAGCTCCCGGCCGGAGTCCCTGGCGCCTATCGCCTCTTTCTGAACCTGCTCGCACGCGAGGAAGATGGACGCAGCGATGATCAGGCAGCCCGCTGAGCTCGAGGCGCGCGAACGGGAGCGCGCCCCGGAGATCTCCGCCGAAAACGAGCCGCCTCCCTTTCTGGGAAGCTGGCGAAACGTCTACCTCTTCCTCGTCGGAGAGCTCCTCGTCCTCACCGCGCTCTTCTGGGCGCTGACGAGGTGGGCGTCGTGAGCTGGCTCGACTGGCTCGTCCTCGGCGCCACCACGCTGGGGATCGTCGTCGCCGGCGTCTGGCAGTCCCGCCACGTGCGGGACATGGCGAGCTATTTGCGCGGCGACGGCACCGTGCGCTGGCCGACCATCGGCCTGAGCATCATGGCCACCCAGGCCAGCGCCATCACCTTCCTCTCCGTGCCCGGGCAGGCCTTCGAGGACGGCATGCGCTTCGTGCAGTTCTACTTCGGACTGCCGCTGGCGATGATCGTCGTCGCCGCCGTCTTCGTGCCCATCTACTACCGGCTGAAGGTCTACACCGCTTACGAGTACCTGGAGCACCGCTTCGACGGGAAGGTGCGCTTCCTCGGCGCCATTCTCTTCTTGATCCAGCGGGGCCTCGGCGCCGGCATCACCCTCTACGCGCCCGCGATCGTCCTGAGCGCCATCCTCGGCTGGAGGATGGATCTTCTCGTGCTCGGGCTGGGCAGCCTGGTCATCGTCTACACGGTGACCGGAGGCAGCAACGCCGTCAGCCGCACCCAGAAGCAGCAGATGATCGTCATCCTCGCCGGGATGGCGGTGGCCGCGATCGTGGCCCTGTGGCGATTGCCGAAGGGCGTGGCCCTTCCCGAGGTGGTGCAGCTCGCCGGCGCGCTCGGCCGCATGAATGTCGTGAGCTTCGACCTCGACTGGTCGAGCCGCTACAACTTCTGGTCGGGGATCACCGGGGGCTTCTTCCTCGCGCTCTCCTACTTCGGCACCGACCAGTCCCAGGTGCAGCGCTACCTCACCGGCCGCTCCGTCACCGAGAGCCGCCTCGGCCTGGTCTTCAACGGCATCTTCAAGGTGCCGATGCAGTTCTGCATCCTCTTCATCGGCATCGCCGTCTTCGTCTTCCACCTCTTCGTGCGGCCGCCCCTTCACTTCAATCCCGAGGTCGCCTCCCGCGTCGCGGCGGAGCGAGCGGAGGAGTGGAAGGCGCTGGAGGCGCGCTTCGACCAGGCCTTCGCCGCCCGCAGCGAGGCCGCCCTGGCCTTCGTCTCCGCGCGAGGGACCGAGCTCGAGCAGGCCGCGCGCGCAAGGCTGCGCGAGGCCCACGCCGCGGTGGAGGCGGTGCGAGCAGACGCCCGCGCCCTGGCGAGCGAGATCGCCCCCGAGGTCGACGCCAAGGAGTCCGACTTCGTCTTCATCTCCTTCGTCCTCGGCCAGCTACCCGCGGGCCTGGTGGGCCTTCTCATCGCCGTGATCTTCGCCGCCGCCATGAGCTCCACCGCCAGCGAGCTCTCCGCGCTGGGCGCCACCACCACCGTGGATCTGTACCGCCGCCTGCGCCGCCGCCCCGCCGACGATCGCCACGACCTGCTGGCCTCCAAGGCCTTCACCGTCTTCTGGGGCCTCTTCGCCATCGCCTTCGCCAGCTTCGCCACCCTCCTCGACAACCTGATCCAGGCCGTCAACATCATCGGCTCGCTCTTTTACGGCACCGTCCTCGGCCTCTTCGTCGTCGCCTTCTTCCTCCGGCGCGTCACCGCCACCCCCGTCTTCCTCGCCGCCCTCCTCGCCGAGACCCTGGTCCTGGCCCTCTTCTTCACCACCGACCTCGGCTTCCTCTGGTTCAACCTCATCGGCTGCGCCGCCGTGGTCGTCCTCTCCCTGCTGCTCCAGCCGGTGCTGGGCAGGAAGACGCCATCGGGCGCCGTCTGAACCCGCGCTGAAGGGGAGAGCGACCGCCGGAGCGGTTCGACCCTTCTTCGTGCCGTCCCGCGCGCGCCCGGTCGTCGTCTTGCAGTGCAAGGAAATGCCCGTTGCCGGCGTCCTCGTCAGGAGGAAGAGGTGCAGGTCGTGGTCGAGGTGCCAGAATGACCAGCGCGGCTGGCTTCTTCGCCTTCCTCCCGTTCTTGTGGGCGGAGTGTGGTTCGCCTAAGCTGCTCCCCGTTTCGGTCGTCAGCGCGTGGGTGCGGCCGTGCCGCTGCCCACGGAAGATGCCCGCGTGGGAGGAGCCGGCGAGGACGGAAATCGACCTCGAGCGCTTGCTCGAGCGGCGCCTCCTCATGGCCGGATCTTGGGGAGAGGGACGCTAACGAACAGCGCGAGACGAAGAGGCGACCCGGACGCCTCGGAATCTGGACGCAAGCATCGGACAGGCTCCGCCAGCATGAGACTCGAGGACCTTACACCGGGAACGACTGTCCGTGGCATCCGGCCCGACGGGGCGGTGACGGTGGTCAGCGTGGAGTGGCATGGATCCCATGCGCTCACGTTGACCTACCGCGATCCGGCCGGGAAGGTGAGCGAGCAGATCCTCTACCGCCACGACGAGCCTCGGCTCGAGGTCGTCGACCAGGGCCGCCCGTGGAGCTTCGACGGGGACGGCGCGACCTTTCGCCTCGCCGCCGAGGCCCATCGGATCCGCCTCGCGCACCTCTTCGACCCACTGCTCGCGGTTCATACCTCGCTCGTGGATCCGCTGCCCCACCAGATCACCGCGGTCTACGAGGTCATGCTTCCCCGCCAGCCGCTGCGCTTCTTGCTCGCCGACGACCCGGGCGCCGGCAAGACGATCATGGCCGGGCTCCTCATCAAGGAGCTGATGGCCCGCGGGGACCTCAAGCGGTGCCTCATCATCTGTCCTGGCAACCTCGTCGAGCAGTGGCAGGACGAGCTTTCCCGGCGTTTCCACCTGCCCTTCGAGATCTTGACCAACGACAAGCTGGAAGCGGCCCGCACCGGCAACTGGTTTCTCGAGCATGACCTCGTCATCGCCCGCCTGGACAAGCTGGCGCGCGACGAGAGCGTGCAGCAAAAGCTCACCGCCCCGGATAACCGCTACGACCTGGTCGTCTGTGACGAGGCCCACAAGCTCTCCGCCACCTACTTCGGCGGCGAGATCAAGTACACCAAGCGCTACCGTCTCGGGCAGCTCGTCTCCAGCATCACGCGCCACTTCTTGCTGATGACGGCCACGCCGCACAACGGGAAGGAGGAGGACTTTCAGCTCTTTCTCGCCCTGCTCGACGGAGATCGTTTCGAGGGGAGGTTTCGGGAC
>QGUN01000045.1 GCA_003242475.1 Pseudomonadota bacterium | reverse complement strand
GAACTCTTCGTCGAAAAGCGCACACTCGTAGGCGGCTCGCAGCGCCTGGGGCTCGTTGTACCAGACTCCGAACTGCATGGACGCGCGATTGTCCAGTTTCGAGTAGACGATGCGGCCGTCCACGGTGTGATATTGCTGCGGCAGGTCCTCCTCCGGGAAGTGCCCGAGCGAATCAAGGTAGACTCGGCACACGTCACCCTCCACACGTTCGTAGTAGAGGTCCCAGCTTTCCCGATCCTCGTTCCAGCACAGATACAGGATGTGTCCCGAGCGATCGAGCACCGGGCGACGGGCGACATCACATGCGGGCCTCCACGACGACCTTCTGAACGCACCGGGTCCCAAAATCTCGTAGACGACGATCGGCTGTCCTGGTTGATCGCAATCCTCAAAGGCGACCAGCGAAGGGCCCGCGATTCCGAGGGCTCCTGCCGAGGGATGCCGCCCTCGCCCGATCGTATGGGACGTGCCGTACCCGTTCGCCTCGTGGGCGAAGGTGATGTAGCGGTTGTTCAGCCCGGGTTCCCAGGGCCGGTGATCCTCCCACGCCACGAAGTCCCGGCCCATCGCCGGTTCCTCCTGATTTCCGCCGGTCACGATCTGCCAATACTGTGAGGAGATGCCCTGTTTCCCCATCAAGTGGATGTACCAGTTTCCACCCTCGAATTTCGAAACGGCAAGCCGAACACGATGGTTCGGTGCCCCATCGTCCCAGATCGAGGGCTTGGCATGGCGACCCCACTGGAAGGCGGTCGACATTAGCGTCTGGGTGACCGTCGGCTTAAACCAAACCTTCGAGCCGTATGCCATGCTATCGAATTGGTCGAAGAGACACGCAAGAGAATCCACCGAGCCGGTGAGCTGCACGCAGTTGGCAGAATCCCCGGGGACCAGCGAGTATGCATCCTTTTCGGGAGCTCGATAGTCGTCTCTCCAGAAAACGCCTTGATACCGGCCTTCGAGCTTGAGCCAAGGCTCCCCGTGCCAGTTGCTATACGCTATTCCGCCGGATGCCGTGACTACCGGATTCATTTGAATCCCCTCGCCGAAAACTCTCATCGTCCCCGGGGCAGGAACCGAGCCCGGGACCAATGCATGTGCCTTCCCCGGGAGCACCAAAAGGACGAATAGCGCGGATGCCGCGCGAGAAAAGATTCGTCGCACCATCTGCCACCTCCTCAGGGACAATGAGACGATACGTCGGTGTAAAATAGGTCGAAGTCGACAAACTCTGGCCCTACGTACCGGGAGTAGACGATGTGCTCTCCCGCGATGTCGTACTCGGCCTGCAGCCGGTCCAGCGGAATGTTGTCGAGCAGATCGACGGCCACGTCGCACGCCCCGTCCGGCCGAAAGAGTCGGAGCTCCGTATTGGGTCCCCCCAAGTCATGGCAAGCGTACAGCACATAAAGCGAACCGGCATGCCATGTCGCCACTGGTCGTCGAGGGGTACTACATCCGAGGTAGAGTCGCTCCTCCTGCACGACGACGCCATTGGGATCGAAGAGGACGAATTCCAACCAACCTTCGTCCTTCTCGAAAACGAGCACTGGTGGATCCCCACCCAGGCTCTTGGCGAACCGAGGATGAATTGCGCCCTCCTTCTCGAAGATCGGGTAGCTCACCAAACCGTCGTGAAGGATGACCTTGACGCCATATCGTCCCGCTCCGAGATCGACGAGGTTGTTTCGCGTGGTCCACGCGACGAAGGCATGGGTTCCGCTGTTCACCAAGGTGGGCTGGAGATCGTCGTGGCCGCTATCGAAGATTCGGCCGACACCTTCTCGCACAACGACGACGTCCCACTGTCCCATTCGGTACTCGGACCACGCCATCGTTGGAAGGCGCCAGTCGGAGCCGTCGACCGCGGCGAAATGCTGGCGTCGGCCCATCGATGCCTCCCGCCTGGCAAAGCCCAGCTCCGTTGCGGCACCACCAGGTGGAAGTGGCGAGCCCACAAGACGAACGAAGAGCCCCTGAGAACCACGACCGACGCGGGGTGACGCCGAACCAAAAGCGATGTTGTTGAGATAGTAGGCTCCACTCTCGGTCAACGCCGAGTATCGCGTCACGATCAGAGTCGCCGAAGATTACGAGAGGAGGCCCGATTGGAATGCCGCCGTCCACCACGATGGGCGGAAGGCTCCAGTTTTCCCGCCAGACAATGAAGCCTGAACTCTCTGGCGCCGGAATGTCTCGGTAAAGGATATGGCCCTGGAAGTTCACAACGGGGTGATGTTGCGCCCCCACTTCGACGATCTGGTTCTGTGCCAACGCAACTGGCGCCGCGACCGAGACGACCATCGCCACGCCTAACGCGAGTAGTCTCATTGGCGACCTCCTGCCGTGGTGCGTTTCAATGCTAGCAAACGCGCCTGATACGCGACAAGCGACGATACAATGTGCTGATTGATCAACGCCACGAAGAAGGCAGATATACTACATGCAAGACAAAGTCATACATGTGACGACGCGTTCAGCCTTTCGAGTCGAGTTTCAGCCGACGGGACGGGGTTGGAGCACGTCTGGTTGGTGGAACAAGCCCCTATTCACCGCAAGTCCGGCAGGCATCGCCGGCGAGGTCGAGGGCGCGGCGATAGACGTCCTTGCGGGGAAGGCCGAGGGCCTCGGCCACCTCGCGGGCGGCGTCCTTGACCGAGATGCCCGCGGCCAGGCGGGAGCGGAGCAGCGTGTCCAGATCGGCCTCGCCTTCCGGTTTCGAGCCGGATTGGACCGCGGAGCCGCCCTCCACCACGATGGTCACCTCGCCGAGGACCTCGCCGGAAAAGCGCGAGGCGAGCTCGGAGAAGCGGCCGCGCACGATCTCCTCGTGCATCTTGGTCAGCTCGCGGGCCACGCAGGCGCGCCGGTCGCCAAGCGTCTCCTGCAGGTCCCTGAGCGTCTCGGCGAGGCGCCTCGGCGACTCGTAGAGGATGCAGGTTCCGGGGAAGGCGGCGATCTGCGCGATCGTCTCCCGTCGCGCCTTCCCCTTGCGCGGCAGAAAGCCGAAGAAGGCGAAGCGCGAGGTGGGAAGGCCGCTGGCCGCGAGGGCAGCGAGGGCGGCGCTGGGGCCGGGGATGGGCACGACCTGGACGCCCTCCTCCACCGCCAGCCGAACGAGCGCCTCTCCCGGGTCGGAGATCCCCGGCATGCCGGCGTCGGTGACGAGGGCCACGTCGTCGCCAGCGCGCAGTCGCTCCAGGATCCTCGGCGCTCGTCTCTCCTCGTCGAAGGCGGGTAGCGCGGTGGTGGGGGTCTCGATTCCGAAGCGATCGAGGAGGATCCGCGTCCTGCGCGTGTCCTCGCACGCCACGAGCCGCACCTGGCGCAGCGTCTCGATGGCTCGCGAGGAGATGTCGTCCAGGTTCCCGATGGGCGTGCCCACCAGGTAGAGCGTTCCGCGCTTCGGCTTCAATCCACCCTTCCTTCCGCGTCGAAGGCGCCCTCGATGTGGCGGATCTCGGGCGAGCCGTCGTCCCGGTAGAGAATGCCGATCACGTCGAAGCGGAGGAAGTGGGATTCGATCACGCCGGCTCGGCGAGCCCAGTCGACAGCGGCCCGGACGATGCGCCGCCGCTTGCTTTGCGACACGCTCTCCACGGGATGTCCGAAGTCGTCTCGGCTGCGGCTGCGCACTTCGACGAAGGCGATGGTGCGCTCTCGCGCGGCGACGAGGTCGACCTCGCCGCCCCGGCAACGGTGGTTGCGCGCCAGGATGGTCCAGCCCCTCTCCTCCAACCATGCGGCGGCGAGGGACTCGGCCCGCATCCCGCTCTCCCGCCTCTCCTCGGGCCGGGCGGAGCGACGACTCACGCCGCCTCCACGACGGCGGCATCGCGGCGGAACCCGGCGACTTCGGTCCGGTGCACGATCTGCACGCCCTGGCCGGCCAGCCACTTCAGCGCGCGAGCCAGCCGCGCCTGGAAGGCCGCTGGAAGATCGTCGAAGGGGCGGTCGAGAAGCAGCGGACCTCCGCGGGCCTCGGCCACGGCAAAGACGAGCGCTGCACGCGCCGCCTCGCGGTCCTCGTGCGAAAGCTCCGGAAATCGCGCCACCCCGGAATCGCCCTTGACCGCAAGCCCCCCGGAGGCGCCCCAGCCGACGGACTTCCACTTTCCGTCGGTCAGGGCGGAGAGGAGCTGCGAGGCGCGCTTGCCCAGCGTCCGGAGCAAGGTCGCACGATCGCAGCCCGCGAAGCCCGCCGCGGCGTCGACGAACTCGGAGGAGGCATCCGCCCGCTCCTCCTCGCCGCTCAGCCGGCTCCGGATCTCGTTGATCTCTCGCTGAATTTCACCGGCGCTGCGGAAGCTGCCCGCGGCGAGGCCGGCCATCTTCTTCTCCCGCGTCTCGACCTCGCGGGCGAGCCGGGCCTTCGTCTCGGCCGCCTGGCGGATGTCGTCCCGCGCTTCGACCGCCTCCCGCGCCGCCGTCGCACGCCGAGCCGCCTCGTCGGCTTCGCGCGCCGCCTGCAGCCAGGCGCGGAACTGCTCCACCGATTCCGTCCCGGTGGCGGCGAAGAGCTCCTGTACCCCCCGACTCTCGCTGGCGAAGCTCCGCTCGAGCTCTGCCAGCCGTTCCTCGAGAAAGCCCCGGCGACGCGCGGCCTGCTCGCGCTGCTGACTCGCGGAGATCGCGCCGAGAAGGATCGCGGCCGGGATGCCGAAGGCGGGGATGGCGAGGATGGCCAGTCCCTTCCACGCCGTCAGAAGCCCCAGCGCCATGGAGCCGAGGCCGACGCCGACGCCGCTCCAGAGCCGCACGTCGCGAAGAGGATCGACGGGACTCTCCCTCTCCCACTGCTGCACCGCATCGAGCTCCTTGCGCAGGCGGGCCTCCTTCTCGCTGCGGCGCGCCAGGGCCCGGTCGAAGGCCTCCAGGCGCGCATCGAGGTCGGCAGGAAGCTCGACCGCTCGGAAGGGCGCGGCGCGGTCCAGCGCCTCGCGCTCGGCGGCTCGCGCCCGCTCGAGCTCCTCGATGCGCGTGTCGACGGTGAAGATCTCGTGCTGAAGAGCGCGCAGCTCCTCGTCGAGGCGCTCGAGCTCGCTCTGCGCCGAAAGCTCGGCCTCGAGCTGGGGAAGCAGCGCCGAGAGGCGCTCCCGCTCCTGGGGAGAGAGCACGACGGGCCGCGGCAGGGGCCGAAGCCACCGCGCCGCGGCCTGCGCCGGATCCATGAGTGGCTCGATCGCCTGAAAGGGACCGAGATGACGTTCGATCGCGCGGCGCTCGCCGTCCTCCTCGACCTCGACCCGGAGCAGGCCTTCCCAGCCGGCCCCCCCATCGCCGCCGAATAGCAGGATGGAGAGCCAGCCGAGAAGGGGCTCGTTCGGGCCAACGACGGCATGCCCCGCGCCGAGCGCATAGCGGACGGGCTCGCCGAGCCCGTCGGGGCCCTCGAAGACGACCTCGCGGATGCGCATGGTGTCATGACTTTACACCAATGCGCATCCGGAAATGGAGTGTTTCACCGATTCTCGGCCGGGCGAACCTCCTCCTCCTTGAGGCGCGCCGCCCGCCCGCGCAGGTTGCGCAGGTAGTAGATGCGAGCGCGGCGGACCCGGCCACCCGTCACCACCTCGATCTTCTCGATGCGGGGCGAGTGCAGCGGGAAGATCCGCTCCACGCCGATCCCGTAGGAGATCTTCCGCACGGTGAACGTGGTCCGAAGGCCGGCCTTCTTCACGCGGAGCACCACGCCTTCGAAGACCTGCACGCGCTCCTTGTCGCCCTCGCGGATCCGGGTGTGCACCCGGACCGTGTCGCCGGCGTCGAAGTTGGGAATGTCGTTGCGGAGCTGGTTGCGCTCCACGGATTCGATGATGGGGTTGCGCATCTTCCTTCCCTCTCGGGCCCCAGGGCCCGCATCGACGTGAGCATGCGGGACTCCCTGCCGCAGCGGCTCACGCGTCTCCCAGAAGCTTCCGGTCCTCCTCGCCCAGCTTCAGCCGGGCGAAGAGGTCCGGACGCCGATCGCGGGTCCGCAAGAGCGCCTGCTTCCGCCTCCACCGAGCGATCCGCGCGTGATCGCCCGACAGAAGGACCTCCGGGACCCGCATCCCCCGAAACTCCGGGGGCCTCGTATATTGCGGGTAGTCCAGAAGCCCCTGCTCGAAGCTCTCGCTACCCGCCGACTGCTCGTTGCCCAAAACCCCGGGCACGAGCCGGGCACATGCATCTACCACACAAAGGGCCGCGAGTTCTCCCCCCGTCAGCACGAAATCGCCGAGGGAGAGCTCCTCGTCCACGAAGGCCCGCACCCTTTCGTCCACGCCCTCGTAGCGCCCGCACACGAGGACGAGCCGGCCAAGCGCGGCGTACTCGCGCGCCACCGCCTGGTCGAAGCGTCGCCCGGCCGGGTCGAGCAGGACCACCCGCGCGCCCGGAACCGACTCGCGCGCCGCCTCGATGGCCTCCACGAGGGGCTCGGGCTTCATCACCATGCCCGCGCCGCCGCCATAGGGCGTGTCGTCGGTGACCTGGTGCTTGTCGTGGGCGTGGGCCCGCAGGTCGCGGATCCGCACCTCGACCAGGCCGCGGGCCACCGCCTTGCCGAGGATGCTCTCCTGGAGCGGGCTTTCGAGCAGCCGGGGGAACAGCGTGATGATCTCGAAGATCATTCCTCCGCCTCCTCCAGCGGCCGCACCACCACCCGTCCTTCGGAGAGCCGCACCTCGGGAACGTACTCCCGCGTGAAGGGGACGAAGCGCTCGCGTCCGCCCCGGGAAACCACCAGCACCGCCACCTCGGCCGTATCGACGATCTCGGTCACGCGGCCGAGGCTCCTTCCCTCCTCGTCCACGGCCTCGAGGCCCAGAAGGTCGCGCTGCCAGTACTCTTCCTCGCCGAGCGGAGGGAGCTGCTCCTCCATGAGCCAGACCTCGAAGCCTCGCAGCTTCTCCGCCTGCTCGATCCGCTCCACGCCCTGGAGCTGGAGGATGACCTGACCCTTGCGCCCCCGTGAAACGCCGACCACCTCGTGACGCCGCCGCTCGGGGCCCAGGTGCACGTACTCGGCTCCGAAAAGGGACTCGCTATCCGGGTTGTCCAAGGTGACCGCGACGGCGCCCCGCACACCGTGGGGCCTGGCGACTCGTCCGACCCGGATCATGGCGCCGCACCCTCAATCCAGGATCTCCAGCATGACCCGCCGTCCTTCCACGCGGGCCTTGGCCGCGACCAGGGTGCGCAGCGCCTTGACCGTCTTGCCCTGCCGCCCGATCACCCGCCCCAGATCCTCCGGGGCGACGCGGAGGGTGATGGCCGTGGTGGCCCCGACGCGCTCGTCGACCTGCACCTCGTCGGGGGCGTCCGCCAGCGCTCTGGCGACGTATTCGACGAGGTCGCGCACCGGGCTCAGCCCTCCGCGCTCTGCGCGAGGCGCGCCCGCTTGCGCAGAAGCGAGCGAACCGTCTCCGTCAGCTGAGCGCCGTTCTTGATCCACTTGTCGAGCGCCGCCTCGTCGATTCGCACCTCGCCGGTGGAAGGCTGGTACGACCCCAGCGTCTCGAGGAAGCGTCCATCCCGCCGGCTCCGCGAATCCGCGGCGATGATGCGGTAGTAGGGAGCCTTCTTGGCACCGGCCCGGGTCAAACGAATGTGAACCGCCATTCGAGATTCCTCACCTCGGGGGCGTCGAGAAACGAGATGCCCCTCGGAAGCCGGCCCTCTTATCCGCCGGAAGGCCCCCTGTCAAGGCAAGCCGCCGGAGATCGTGCCGAAAAGAACCTTCAGGTCCTCGTCCGAGAAGCTCAGCCCGGCCCCGACGAAGAAGTCGCGGCCCATGCGAAAGCGGCCCGTGACCGGGTCCCACCGCGCCCGGGCGAAGGCGTCGTCGAGCCCGACGGTCAGGTAGAAGTGAGGAATGACCGTGAGGTTGGTGTAGGTGCGAATGCGGGGGAAGCTCGCCTCGGGCCGCGCAAAGTCGAAGGCGTCCAGCGTGAAGGTGAGGCGGTCGTCGAGGAAGTTGAGGTCGAAGCCGAAGCCGCCGGTCGATTCGATCAAGCCGAAGCGGATGGCCAGAAACGAATAGCGTTTGGCCAGCTCGACCGAGAACTTGAGGATGTCCGTGGTGGTCCGGATCTCCTGGTGGGCCGCCTCGTCCTCTCCGGGCGGGCTGCGCAGCACCGACTCCCGCCGCACGAAGCCCAGCGGATCGTCCACGATCTGGAGGAGGAAAAACTGGTCCGGCGAGGGGATCAGCCGCAGCGTCACGTAGTTCTTCGCCGACTCCGCCCGGAAGAGATACTCGGTGCGCAGGCTGATCTCGGTCTGCAAGGAGTCGAGCCGCGTCACGTAGTTGCTGACGCCTTCCAACGCGGCCCCCACGCGCTCGCCCAGCTCCTCGTCGGAGATCAGCCTGCCCAGCGCCCCTTCGCCTCGATCGATGCGGCGGACGATGGACTCCAAGTGCTCGAGCGTCCGCGATAGACGGGCGACCGTGGGACCCATCCCTTCCTCGCCTTCGCCGAGGCTTGCGCGCAGGCCCGCGAGCGCATCGCGCGCCTCGCGGGTGATCTCGCGCGCGTTGGCGAGGATCTCCTCGACGTCGTCGTTCTTGCCCGAGGTGAGCTCGCGCAGGTTGTAGGAGATCACCTCGGCGTTCTCCAGGATGACGGCGATCTCGTCGGTGGAGCGCTCCACCAGCCGGTCCAGGCGCCCGGTGAGGTCTTCCACGCTCCGGAGGATCTGCTGGATGGAGCCCGACTCGTCGGCGATGATGCGGTCGAGGTTGGCGGTGATCCTGCGCACGTCCCGCGTCACGTCGCCGAGCAGCTCGAGGATCTGCTCCACGGAGATGCCTTCCTGCACGTTGCGGATCTGGCTCCCCGGAGGGAGAGGGGCATCACCTCCGTTCCGCGGCTCGGGGAATCCGGGATCGAGCTCCAGGAGCGCATCCCCCAGGATGGAGGTCCTCCTCTTCATCAGCACTGCGTTGGGATAGACCGGAACGTCGGACCGTACCGCGATCTCGACGCGCGCGCGCCCGCCCTGCAAGGTGATGGCGGAGATCTCCCCCACCTTCACCCCTGCCACCCGCACGTCGCTCCGCGGCGACAGGCCGGAAGCGTCGCCGAAGAGCGCCCAGTACTCGTTGGCGCGCCCCCCGCCCTGGCGATCCTGGACGAAATTGTAGATGACGATGAAGGCGACGATCCCTGCCAGAAGCAGGAACCCCACCTTCACGTTCGTTCCGATCGCCGACAACGGACGGCAAATTAGGGTCTCGCCGCGCGGGGGTGCAAGAAGCGCCGTACGTATGGGTGGTCGGCGCGCTGGATCTCCTCCGGGGTGCCCCGGAAGATGATCCGACCTTCCTTGAGCACGGCGATGTCGTCGGCGATGTAGAGCGCGCTGGCCATGTCGTGGCTGATCACCACCGACGTGACCTGCAAGCGATCGCGCGTCTCCAGGATGAGGTCGTTGACCGATTCCACGGTGATCGGATCGAGACCCGTGGTCGGCTCGTCGTAGAGCACGATCTCGGGATCGTGCGCCACCGCCCGGGCGAGGGCGACGCGCTTTTTCATGCCGCCGGAAAGCTCCGCAGGCATCAGGTGCTCTACCCCCTCCAGATGCACCAGAGCGAGCTTTTCCCGGACGATTCGGCGGATCTCTTCCTCGCCGTATTGGCGGTCGCCCACCCGCAGAGGAAAGGCGACGTTCTCCGCCACCGTGAGCGAGTCGAAAAGCGCGGAGGTCTGAAAGACCATCCCGAACTTCTTTCGCACGCGCATGATCTCGCGCGGGCTCATCCGGGTGATCTCCTCGCCGTCCACGTAGATCCGTCCGGCGTCGGGCGAAAGGAGGCCGATGATGTGCTTGAGAAGCACGGACTTGCCGGAGCCGGAGGCGCCGATGATCACCTGGATGGCTCCCTTTTCCACCGTCAGGTCGAGGCCGCGAAGCACGTGATTCGGTCCGAAGGACTTGTGCAGACCGACGACCTCGATGACGGTGCGGCGCATGGGATCACGAGGAGCGCCACCAGGGCAGCATCACGGTGGTCAGAAGATAATCCGAGACCAGGATGAGCACCGAGCCGAGGACCACCGCCTGGGTCGTGGCCAGACCCACGCCGCGCGCTCCACCCGTTGCGTTATATCCTTTATAACATCCAGCAAGAGACAGGATGAGGCCGAAGACGGCGGACTTGATCAGGCCGCCGATGACGTCCTTCGGATCCACCCAGGAGGGAATGCGCGCCCAGAACGCCGCCACGCTGAGGTTTTCGACCGTGATGGCCACGAATGACGCCGCGAGAATGGCGACGAGGTTGAAGATGGCGGTAAGGAGGGGCAGCGTCAGCACGCCCGCCCAGACCCGCGGCACCAGCAGATAGTGCTCCGGTTCCACCGCCATGGTGGCCAGCGCGTCGATTTGCTCGGAGACCCGCATGGTCCCCAGCTCGGTGGCGATCGCGGAGCCGGCGCGTCCCGTCACCATCAGCGCCGTGAGCACGGGAGCCAACTCGCGCGCCATGGAGAGCGCGATCGTGGCTCCCACCAGCGTCTCGGCGTTGAAGAGGGAGAAGGCCAGCGAGACCTGCAGGGAAAAGACGGCACCCGCGAAGAAGGCCGTCAGCACCACCACGGAGAGCGATCCGAAGCCGATCGCCTCCATGGCCGAGAGCAGATTGCGGAGGCGATACGGTGGCCGGATGGTGAGCACGAGCAGACGCGCCCCCATGCGGGCCATGCCCCCCAGATCCGCGACGACCTGGAGGACGATGTCCCCCAGCGTTCCGACCAGGCGGAGCGCACCTCGGCCGAGATCGCCCACGGATGCCGGCAGCTCAGGGGTCGACGAAGATCCGCGGGACACGCGGACCGATCCCGCAGAAGATCTCGTAGTGAATGGTACCAGCCCAGGCGGCCAATTCGTCGGCGCGGATCTCGGCCTCGCCCTGCGGTCCCAAGAGCACCGCCTCCTCGCCCACGCTCGGCTCGTCGATGTCGGTGACGTCGATCATGCACTGATCCATGCACACGGTGCCGGTGATCGGCACCCGCCGGCCGCGGACCAGCACCTGACCGACGTTGGTGAGGCAACGTGGATAGCCGTCGGCGTAACCGACCGGCAACGTGGCGATGACGGATGGCCTCTTGGCCACCCAGCGCGCTCCGTAGCTCACCGGCGTTCCCGCGGGCACGCGCTTGACGTGGGTGATCCGCGTCGACCAGCGCAGCGCCGGACGAAGCCGGATCTTTTCGCGATACGCCTCGGAGGGGTACGCGCCGTAGAGCATGATGCCCGGCCGCACCAGGGTGCCGTGTGCGTCGGGCCGAGTCACGGTGGCCGCGCTGTTGGCCAGGTGGATCCATCGCGGTTTCAACCCGCGGCTCGACAAGGTCCGGACCACTCCCTCCATCGAGCCGATCTGCCGCTCGGTGAGCTCGCTGTCGGCCAGATCGGCGTTGGCGAAGTGGGTGGCCACCCCCTCGAGCTGCACGCCGAAGGTCCGCGCCGCGTCGACGAAGGCGCCGACCTCCGAAGGGGCGATGCCGATCCGCCCCATCCCGGTATCCACCTTGAGGTGAGCGACCGCCGCCTTCCCCTGCGCCCGCGCCGCCGTCGCCAGTCCCTCGAGGTGCTCGCGCCGGAAGACGAGCGGCGTCAGATCCTCTGCGACCAGCAGGTCGTAGCGGTCGCCGTAGGCGCCGCCGAGAACCAAGATTCGGCTGCGGATCCCCGCGCGGCGCAGCTCCACGCCCTCCTCGGTCAACGCCACGCCGAAAAAGCGGGCTCCCGCCGCCTCCAGGACACGGGCGCAGGGGACGGCGCCGTGCCCGTAGGCATCCGCCTTGACGATGGGCAAGAGCTCGGCCGGACCGGCGAAAGCGCGAAGCTCGAGGAAATTGTCCCGGATCGCGCCGAGGTCGATGTGCACCACCGTCGGACGAATCGGAGATCCATCCCATGAAGCGAGGATGGACTCGGAGGGGGCCGCGGGTTCCGGGAAGGCCATGTTCACCTCTTCAGCTCCGAACCTCCCGCAGCTTCGGGCCGACGTCAAGGTTCGAGCGCTCGAGCCAGAGGCGAAGGCTGCGGACAGGTCGCCGCCAAGGTCGGCGATCCTCCTCGAGCACCTCGTCGTATAGGCGCTCGAACCTCCGGGCCATCAGCTCGATGGCCAGCCGGGACTCGACCATCTCCCGCGCCGCCCGGCCGAAGGCTCGGAGCCGCTCCGGATCGTCGAGGAGCGCCCCCAACCGCACAGCCATCGCCTGCGGCGCGTGCGGCGGGACCAGGTAGCCACTTTCGCCGTCGCAGATCAGCTCCGGTGTTCCACCGACCGCGGTTGCCACGATCCCCAGGCCCGCCGCCATGCCCTCGATGATCGAATTGGAGAGCCCCTCGGCGCGGCTCGACGAGATCAGGATGTCGGCCCGGTCGAGGATGGCCGGAACGTCCAGGCGATGCCCGAGAAAGTGCACGCGATTCTGCAAGCGCCGCGCGCGCACCCGGGCCTCGAGCGCCTCGCGGCGCTCTCCTTCGCCGACGAGAAGGAGATGGAGGTCCGTGGCACGGGAGCCGAGGTAGCCGAGCGCATCGATGGCGTCTTCCTGCCCCTTGACCGGGTGGAAGTTGGCCACGATCACCGCGACACGCGCGCCGGGCGGCACGGGAAGTTCCCTCTCCAGGGGCTCCTTTCGCCGGCGGTCGAAGCGCTGCAGATCGATGCCGTTCTCGATCACCCGGATCTTCTCCGGGGCGATGTGCTCCTCCTCGACGAGCTTTCGCTCGATGGCCCAGGCGTTGACCCAGATCCGGTCGGCCACGTGGCAGACCCAGCGCAGGGCGGCGCGCCGCCGCGGTCCGTGCCAGTGCGCCAGATCGAGGCGGCTGACCACGAGCTTGCGCCCGGAGAGCATCGCCGCCGGCGCCGCCACCAGGTTGGTGTAGAAGTCCTGCGCGTGGATGAGCGCGATGTTTTCTTTTTCCACCAGCTCGGCGATGTCGCGGACCGCCCGGAGCGTCGCCGGATGGGCGAGGCTGGGGCCGAGGGGGATCTCGTGCGGCCGAAGCCCGATCGCGGTGAGCGTGTTCAGATTGGGTCCCTGACAGCGGAGGGTGGCGACCACGGAGCGGTGGCGTCGCGGATCGAGCCAGCGCAGGCGCTCCACGAACTGTCCCTCGGCCCCCCCGATGCCAAGGATGTTCACAAGGTGCAAGATTCCGGGTCGTCGACTCATAGAGTCCGTTCCTTCCAGGCAGCCTCGGCCCGCGCGTAGCGCTCCACCGCCGTGGCCATGCCCAAGAGCAGAAAGAGGAAGAACGAGAGCATGAAGCCGGCGAACTGCTGGCAGACCAGGTAGCCGCCGATCGCCGCGAAGAGCGCCTTCGCCTCGTCCGAGATGGCGGAGTTCCCACCCACGCGCGCCACGCGCAGCAGGCCCCGCATGCAGGCGCAGATCAGGAAACAGAAGCCCGCGAGCGCAAGCAGCCCGAGCTCCGCCGCCACCTCGAGAAAAAGGTTGTGCGCCACGTATGGCGTCGGCCCTGCCTCGCCCGGCGCATAGCTCGCCCAGGCGGTGATGAAGGCCGACGCCCCCACGCCGGTCAGCGGGCGCCGGTGAATGATGTTCTCCGCCGTACGCCAGGCGTAGATCCGCCCCATGGCGGAGGCGTCCTCCTCGTAGGTGAGGATCGTCTCCGTCCGGTTCCAGAATCGGTCCGGCGCCAGGATCGCCACGCCGAGCGCGAGCGACGCCACCACGACGAGGGCGCGGCCGCGGCTTCGGCCCGCCGCCAGCACCAGAAAGAGCGCCCCGAGTCCGAGCCCGAGAACTGCGCCGCGGCTGTAGGTGAGGACGATCGTCGTCGCCTGCAGAGCGATCGCCGCCAGCGCCGCGAGCCGCGCCATCGGACTCTTCAGCCGCGATCGCAGGCCGAGAAGCAGCAGAATGGAGATCACCAGAGCCATCGCCAGGCGGTTGGGGTCGTAGAAACTCCCCTCCCAGCGGGTCCGGTAGCCCTCCAGCAGGTCCGTCCCCTCCAGGTAGTTCTGCAGGCCGTACCAGGCGGGCACGCAGGCCGAGAGGGCGATGGTCCATGCGACGACCCGGATCCGCCCAGGCGTGGTCAGAAGCGTGGAGGCGGCCACGTAGATCAGCGCCATCTTCATGGCCTCTCCCGAGGCCCACCGGCTCGCCTCGGGATCCACGCTCCACAGGGGCGAGAGCGCGGCCATCGCCACGAAGACGAGGAGACCGAGCGCGCGCAGGCCACCCGCGGTCGGAAAGGGACCTCCGAGAAACCAGCGTCCGAGCATGCCGGCGCCCGCCACCGCGGCCGTCACCACGCCGACGCGAAAGGGTTCGAGGACCGGGAAGAGGTGGTGCGGCAACGCGTAGAGCGTCACCGCGAAGCTGGCGAGCCCCAGAACGCCCACCTGCGTCGCGAACTGCGTCCCCCGGTCGGAGAAACCCGAAATCCTGGCCGCCCGGGCCCCGCTCATCCCGTCTCGCGCTTCCTCCTTCCGCAAGGTAGGTCACAGTTCGCGGGAAGAGCCTCGGGCCCGGTCGGGTTGGTAGGGCCGCGAACCCGACACCCCCGATCGGAGCCACGATGCGAAAAGCCTTCTTCTCCTCGATCGTCGCTGCGAGCGCGGCCCTGCTCGCCCTTCCGGCCCTCGCCACGGGGTCGCAGGTCTCGGCGCTGCACACCCTCCTCAAGATCCGCCCGGAGGACGATCCCCCGACCGAACCCGTTGCCCGCATCGCCGGCGCGGCCAACGAGATGGAGGGATTCCAGGTGGTGATCCGGGGAGGCGATTCGGGCCTGCGCAACGTGACGGCGCATGTGACGGAGCTCGTCGGCCCGACGACGATCGACGACTCGAATTTCGTGCTCTACCGACAGGAGTACATGGAGATCCGCGAGCGCTCCGACGCCAACGCCATGCAGGGGCGGGTCCCCGACGCTCTCATTCCCGACGTCGACCCGCTCGTCGGGGAAAAGCGAAACGCCTTCCCCTTCGACGTACCGCCCGGCGAGAACCGCCTGCTCTGGGTGGATCTGCACATCCCGCCCGGGACGGCGCCGGGTGTCTACGAGGGCGTGCTCCAGGTCGAGGCCGAGGGCTTTGCCGAGGCGCTGCCGATCGAGGTGGAGGTCTTCCCCTTCGAGCTTCCCTCGACCCCCACCTACACCACCGCCTTCGGCTTCGGCTGGTCCGCCACCGGCATCGCTCATTGCGGCGAGGCCTGGTGCCACGGCGACGAGGAGCGCTACGACCGGCTGCGGCAGCTCTACGCCATCGCCGCACTCGACAACCGCGTGAGCCTCTCCTCGGTGGCCGGCCCGGGTGTCCAGGGCTCGGGCGGAAATCTCGATTTCTCCCGCTTCGACCGCGTGGTCGGCCCCTTGCTCGACGGCACCGCCTCCACTCGGCTTTCGGGCGCGCGCCTGACCTCGGTCCAGACCTGGATGGCCGAGCGCAGCCCGGAAAATTACGCCGCCTGGGAGGCGCATTTCCGCGAGCGAGGCTGGCTCGACCGCACCTTCGATTACACCTGCGACGAGCCGCCGCTCGGCTGCGGCTTCGACGAGATCGCCCAGCGCCAGGCGAATCTCCACGCCGGAAGCTCTGCCATCCCCTCGCTGGTGACCTCGAGCGTCCAGCGACTACAGGAGCACGGCGTCTACGAGAGCACCGACCTCATCGTGCCGGTGGTCAACTTCGTGAACGGCAAGAGCGGCGACTACGCCGGCGACCACAGCGCGCTCTACGCGCAGGCGCGCAAGGAGGGGAAGACCACCTGGATCTACTCGTCGTGCATGAGCCACGGGTGCGGCGGCACCGTGGGCGGCGAGTACGAGGTGGACCACGACCTTTCCGGCTGGCCGAGCCTCGTCATCGATCACAGCGCCCTGCGCAACCGCGCCATGCCCTGGGTTGCCTACCGCTTCGGCTTTACCGGCGAGCTCTACTGGGAG
This sequence comes from Pseudomonadota bacterium, assembly GCA_003242475.1. Taxonomy (GTDB): domain Bacteria; phylum Myxococcota; class Myxococcia; order Myxococcales; family Vulgatibacteraceae; genus ZC4RG40. The sequence goes on along the minus strand of QGUN01000045.1, from coordinate 6,291 downwards.
ACCGTCTGGGCCTATACCACCCAGAGCGATCCCTGGCGGAGCCAGTGGGACTTCACCGGCAACGGCGACGGCACCCTCTTCTACCCCGGGCGGGTCGACCGCATCGGCGGCCAAACCGACATCCCCGTGGAATCGGTTCGCCTCAAGCACGTCCGCGACGGCGTCGAGGACTACGAGTACCTGAAGATCCTCGAAGCCGTCGATCCGAAGGCGGCGCGCGAATTCGCCACTCGCCTTTTCCCCAACGCCTGGAGTGCCGAGGCGCTCACGCCCGAGCAGCTCCTCGAAACGCGGCGCGCCATCGCGAACCGGATCGCCGGTGCGGGCGGCGGAAATCCCTCCCGCTCTCCCCTCCCCATCCCCGGTCTGGGCAAGCCCACCTGGACCGGCGGCGGTACTGACGAGGGAGGCTGCGCCACCGCCTCCGGCCCCTCGCCGGCGCTGGCCTGGCTCCTCGGTCCCCTCGCCGTGGCGCTCGGCTCCCCTCGCCGCAAGGCCCGGGGCGAGGCGCGGCGCTGACGTCCGCCCGTAAGCCCGTATCTCCCTGGAAAGGGGCCTCCTCCCTCGTGAGGACGGCCCCTTCGGCGCATGGGAGCCGCGCCGGACGGCCTCGGCCCCGCTAGGCCGCCTCGTCGAGAGGCAGGTCTTCGATCTCGGCGTCGATTCCGGCATCTTCGATGCCGCGCCGGATGGCGTCGCGATCGCCGACCAGGACGAGGGCGAAGGGATCGGCGAAGAAGAAGCGCGCGGCTGCCTCCGCGGCCTGCATGGGCGTGACCGCCATCACCCGCTCGCGGTAGCGCGGCACCCAGTCCTCGCCGAGGTCGAAAAGGATCGTCTCCGCGATGGCCGCGGCGACCTGCTCGTTGGTCTCCAGACCGAGCGGGTAGAGCCCGGCGAGGTAGCGCTTGGCGCGCTCGATCTCGTCGGGCTCGAAGCCGTTCTCGCGCGCCCGCCGACTCTCTTGGAGGAGAACGGAGAGAAGCTCGCCCACCGTCTCGTTCTTGGTGAAGGAGGAGAACGAAAAGAAGCCGCCCCCGCGCAACAAGGCGAAGGCCGTTCCCACCGAGTATGTCAGGCCGCGGTTGACGCGGATCTCGTTGACCAGCCGGCTGGTGAAGCCCCCGCCGAAGGCGACGTTGGCCACCATCGCCGGGAAGAAGATCGGGTCCTTCCACCGCAGCTCGGCGGGCCCCACCATGCGAACCTGCGTCTGGGTGGACTCCTCCTTGTGGATGGCCCGGACCTTGGGGCGCGTCCGCCGCGGAAAAGGCGGAAGGTGGCCGCCGTGCCCCGGCCCCTTCCAATCACCGAAGCAATTTTCGGCGAGCCTTCGAACCTCGTCGGCGTCCACGTCGCCCACCACCACCAAGAAGGAGGTCTGCGGCGCGACCGAGGTGCGGTGGAAGTCGACGAGGTCCGCGCGTCCGATGCGCGAAACGGAAGAGGTCCACCCGGGCACCGGCGCGGCGTAGGGATGGTCCGGAGGCAGGTAGGCGGCCAGCAGGTTGCGCCGCGCCACCGCCGCGGGGTCGTCCTTGCTCTGCTCGAGCTCCGCCACCTGGCGCCGTCGCGCCGCCTCCGTCTCGCGCGGGTCGAAGAGCGGCGAACTCACCACGTCCGCCACGATCTCCAGCGCGAGGGGAAGGTGCTCGGCCAGGGCCTGCACGCTGACGTAGGCGCGGTCGCGGTCCGCCGCGGCGTCGATGCGGCCGCCGACCGCCTCGATCGCCCGCGTGACCTCCCCAGGGGCCCGCTTCTTCGTTCCCCGCAGAAGCAGTTCGGAAGCGAGGGAGGCCAGCCCCGCCTTGCCAAACGGATCGCGCGAGGAGCCGGCGTCCGTCACGAAGAGAAGGCTGACGAGCGGCAACTCGCGCCGTTGGGCCGCGACCACCCGCAAGCCGTTCTCGAGGGTGAACTCGACGCGCGGCGGAAGCTCGACCGGCCGCATCACGCCGCCTCCGGGACGACCGTGACCACCGACCGGTTGGCGTCGCGGAAGAGCTCGCGCGCCACGCGGCGGACGTCCTCCGGCGTGATGGCCTGATAGCGGTCGATGACGCGGAAGGCCTCCCTCCAGTCGCCGAAGACCACCTGGTGCTCGCCCAGCGCGTGCGCGATCCCTCCGTTCGCGGCGAGCGACTGCAGAAGCGAGGCGCGAACGATCGAGCGCGCCCGACTCAGCGCCTCCGCGGGCAGACCCTCGTCGGCGATCCGCGAAAGCTCTTCGTAAATGGCCCCTTCCACCCTCGACACGTCACCGCCCGGCGGCAGGTCGGCGAAGACCATGAAGACACTGCCGTCGATGCGCAGGTCGTGGCTGACGTGCACGTCGGAGGCGAGCTCCGTCTCGTAGACCAGCCGCTCCATCAGGATCGACGAGTCGCCGGCGCCGAGCGCCGTCTCGATGATCTCCACGACCGGCGTGTCGGGATGCGTGGCGGGAAGCGCCCGGTAGCCGAGGAGCAGTGCGGGCGCGTGGCTGGGGAAATCCACGCGGGTTCGGCGCTCGGCCGTGGGCTCGGGCTCCACCGCCTCGACCGCGGGCACGGGCGGCCCCGGCGGGATGTCGCGATACGCCGCCTCGATGGCGCCGAGCGCGCGCTCGGGATCCACGTCGCCCACCACCACCAGAACCGCGTTGTTGGGCGCGTAGAAGGTGCGGAAGAAGCGCAGCGCATCCTGGCGCGTGCTCGCGTCCAGGTCCTCCATCCAGCCGATCACCGGCCACCGGTAGGGGTGCGTGGAAAACATCAGCGAGGCCAGCGCCTCCTCCATGGTGCCGAAGAGGTCGTTGTCCACCCGGTAGCGGCGCTCCTCCTTGACCACCTCGCGCTCGCTCTCGAAGAGGTCCTCGGCCAGCGCCAACGCGCGCATGCGGTCGGACTCGAGGTCGATCACCGTCTCCAGCGCCTCCGAGGGGAAGTCCTCGAAATAGACCGTGAGATCGTGGGAGGTGTAGGCGTTCGAGGTGCCGCCCACGCTCTCGAGCGTGCGATCGAATTCCTTGGGGCCGTACTTTTCCGCCCCGTTGAACATCATGTGCTCGAGGAAATGGGCCAGGCCCGTGCGGCCCGGCTCCTCGTTGCGCGAGCCCACCCGAAAGAAGGTGGTGTAGTTGACCGCAGGTACGCTCCGCCGAGGCAACAGAAGGATCTGCAGACCGTTGTCGAGCCTCCGCTCGATGACCGGAAAACGCGTCGAGTCGAGCGTGCGCGCGAGGCTGGCAGGCATCGTCATCTCCACCTCGAAAGATCGGCGAGCCCGGCGCGGCGCCGGCCTGGACCGGGCCGCGACGGGCTCGCTCGTCGCACGAAGGATATCCGCTTCCCCGCCGATTGGCTCGGGAGAAACAACGCCCGCGCGCCTTCTCTCAATCCCCCGGCGGGCTGAAGACGAAGGGATAGGTCACCAGCGCCGCACCACCGCCCTGCGGCATCGGGAACTTCAGGCCGCGAATCCGGGCGACCACGCAGTTCTCCACCGCAGCGTTGTTCATGGTGGAGTTGTCCACCGCGGCGAAGGTGACGCTGCCCTGCGGGTTGATCTGGAAGCGCACGGCGATGCGTCCCGCCAGCTTCGGGTTCCGCACCAGCTCGTTCTCGTAGCAGTACTTGAACTTGCCGTGGTTGGCCTGGATCACGCGGCGGATGAGCTCGCGGTCGATGGTTCCGGTGATGGAAACCGCGGAGGTATCGATGCGGACCTCGGCGCTCCCCTTCTTGCCCAGGCCACCGACGCCCGAGCCGAAGCTGGCGGCGCCACCGCCGCGGCCGCGGGTTCCGATCGCGCCGACGGAGACCGTCTCACCGACGGCGCCACCGCCGGTCCCGGTCCCCCGCAGACCGAGACCGCCGAAGCCATGGGCATCGCCCACCGCCGAGCCGCTCAGCCCGCCGATCGCACCGCGCAGCTCGCCACCCAGGCCCGTGGAACCCAGGACGGTGGAAAGCCCGCCGCTCCCCTTCCCCAGGATGGCGAGGATGCCCTGGTTGGCCACCATCTCCCGGTCGTTGGGGTTGCCCTGCGGCGCAGACCTCCGCGCCACCTCCGGAGCGTCGCGCCGGCCCATCTTCCCCTCCTCTCCGGGCGCACGCACGGTCTTGGCCGCCTTCTCCGGCTTGAGCTTCTCCAGGCGCTGCAGAAAGGGGTTGTTTTGCACCCGCTCCGGTTCCTGCAAAAGTAGCCGCGTGAACCGCGCCTGGTTGGCGAAGAGGTAGTCGTTGTCGGCCGGCGGCGCGGGCTCGGTGTGCAGCAAGCCGACCACCGTGGCGGCGATGACGAAGAAGGAGACCGCCAGCACGTTGAGGTAATCGTAATCGAGCGTCTGCAGCCAATCGGCTGCGACCGGCCTGCGCCGCGGCCGGTAGCAGTAGGTCAGCCGGATCTTGCCCAGGTCGACGTAGGCGGACTCGGCGATGCTCAGGGGAAACTCCAGCCCATTTTCCCCCGGCTGCATCTGCGCGCGCAGCCGTTCGAAGGGGACGAGCTCGCCGTCGCGGATCACGCCGCCGGTCCCACCCTCCGGCACGGCGATCATCCAGCTGCCGCCCTCCTGACGCGCGATCGGAAGCGGATCGCGCGGGAGGTTTCCGGGATCGACAGCGAAGGTCGCGCCCTCACCGCCCAGCGTCACCTGAGTTTCGTCGTAGAAACTCCCCGTATCGAGCGCCTGATCGCCCCAGTAGACGCCCACCTGCAGGGCCATCGCCCCACCCATCGCCTCCTTCGGCCAGGGAGCCGGGAGCGGCGCGGCCCCAGGCGTCCGGGCCACCGCCGCCGTGGATGCCGCCGCAGGGCGCGCTGCGGACGCCGGAGACTTGGCGCGCGCCGGCTCGGGTCGCGCCTCCGCCGGTTGCGCGGGTGCGGACCGGGCCTCCTCCGTCTGTGCGGGGGCGGCCGCCGAAACCTGGGTTGGAGCCTGGGTCGGAGTCTCCACGGAGGCCTGCACCGGAGCCGACGCCGCAGCCACCTCCGCCTGCGCGGCCTCCGCGGGTTGCCGTGCCGCCGGCGCGGCCGGCTGGGCGGCGCCTTCGCCGATGATCACCTCCACCGTGGTGTCGCCGACGACGAAGCGGTCGCCCGACGAGAGCGCCGCCTTGCTGATCGGCTTGCCCCCGAGGAGCGTCCCCTGCGCCGACCCCATGTCGATGAGGGAGACGGTCCCGTCGGCGCCCACCTCGATCATCGCGTGGATGCGCGAGACCTTCGGATCGTCGAGCCGGAGGTGCGCCGTGGCCATGCGGCCGATCTTGACGAGCTCGCCCTCGACCGTATGCGTCGCGACGACCTCTCCGTTGCGAAGGACTCTGAGCGTGATCTGCTTGGCCATCGTTCCTCCTAGAGGTCGCCCACCGATTCCAGAATGCGGTCGCGGAACGTCTCCCGCTCGCGAATGAGGTTTTGGTGCTGCACCCGACGCCGAGCCTCCACCAGCTCGCCGTCGGGCCTCTGCAGGTCACCCGTGATCGTGTCGTCGTCGAAGTTGATCTCGGTGACCCTGTCCTCGGCCGCTTCCTGGCCGAGGGCGGCCGTCGCCGCGCCCCAGGCGACGATCATGACGATTGCCAGAAGCGTCCTCATCCAGGCCTCCTAGTAGCCCTCCACCGGGGCGGGCTCGTCTGGATCGAAATCGGGAGGAGGAAGGAGATCGGGGTCGCTTTCCTCCTGGTGCGAGGCCGGCACCGTCTCGCCCTCCTGCGGCGCGGCGGTATCTGGCGACTCTGCCCCTCGCGCCGCGGCCTCCTGCGCCATCGCCTCCCGGCGCCGTCTCGCCTCCTCCTCGGCGCGCGCCTGCGCCAGCAGCTGCACAAGCTGCTCGCACTCGCGAAGCTGCGCGAAGACCGGGTGCTCGGGCGGCAGGTGGATGGGCGCGTTGGCCACGTAACGGCGGTAGTGCTGCAGCGCCGCCTCGGGATCGTTCTCGTAGCGGTGCAGAATCACCGCCAGCGGGTAGGAGGGCCGGGCGTCCTCGGGCCGGATGGCCTGGGCCCGGTCCAGCGCCTCGCGGGCCTCCGGGATCTGGCTCTTCCCGAGGAGCGCCATGCCCAGATTCAGCCACGATTCGAAGGACTCGGGGTCGAGCTGCACCAGCCGCTCGAAGGATTGCACCGCCGTCTCGTAATCGCGCAGTTCCAGCGAGAGCCGACCGAGCCGCGCCCACGCGGCCGCATTGCGCGGGTCGCGCTCGGCGGCCCGGCGGTACTGCAGAGCGGCCGCGCCTCGCTGTCCCTGGTGCTCCAGGACCCGCCCGAGGAGGTAGGGCCCCTCGGCGCCCTCCGGGCGGATGCG
>QGUN01000044.1 GCA_003242475.1 Pseudomonadota bacterium | reverse complement strand
TCACCACCACGGAGATGGGGCCAAGGGCATCGGCGATGCGCTCCGCCGCGGCCTCGATGGCCGGGCGATCGCCCACGTCCAGGGGGACCGCGAGGGCCTCGCCGCCCTCTTCGCGGATCGCCGCCGCGACCGCCTCCAGCTCATTGGCCTTGCGGGCGCTGAGGGCCACCTTGGCGCCGGCGCGCGCGAGGGTCTCGGCGCAGGCGCGGCCGATGCCCCTGCTGGCGCCCGTGATCCAGGCCACCTCTCCGCGAAGCGGTTTCATCGAAGGTTCTCCCGGTGAAGGCCGGGATCCTATGCGGCGGGGGAGCGAGCGCTCAATCGCGGCGCTTTTAGCGTGCCGCTGCGCCACTTCTTCAGGTGAACTCGATTCCGCGGAGCGCCCCCTCCGCCGCCGACTCCCAATTCCTCGGCCTTCGATGCGCACGCCTCCCACCGACCGCTCCTCCCGGATGTCGGGAGCCTCTCGTGAACCCAGCCAGTTGCCACGGGCATGGGAACTGGCAAACACCCGCCAGCCCCTCTATCCTCCGTTCATTGGCTCTAGCTGTTGTTCAGGAGGGCCTGCGATGCTCCTCCTGAGCGTCGGAGCCCTTGTGAAGGTGGAGCATGAAGATTCGAACCTGGACGGCCGGGACCATCGTCCTACTTGGTGTTTTCGGACTCTTGGCGTGCGGCGATGAGACGTCCGATGGCAGTGAAGACCCCTCCCCTATCGAGAAGTGTCTTGACTTATGTGACCACGTCTTCCTTGAACAATACTGCGGACTGTCCGCTCGTGAAAAAGGAAGGAGCGGCGCCATGCCTATCAACATCAAGATCGCAGGAACTCGATACACCGAGACCTCTTGCGGCGTGGGATGCGCCTCCGGGGAGATCCCACAAGAAGCGGTCGATTGCTTCTTCAGCGTCAGAGGTGGGGAGGTCTGCAGCGAAAGCCGGTGGGCCGCTTGCTCCATCTTTCGGGTTCGCTGAAGACCGCTTTCGCATCAGGTGGGCGCGACGGGGGCGTCGCGGGTGCCCCAGAGGCCCACGGCCACGGCGACCACGAGGAGAGCGCCGGCCAGGAGGTGCGGCGCTCCCGCCGGGAGATCGAGGAGGCTCATGCCGATGGCGATCACGAGGAGGGGCTGAAGCAGCGTGACGAGCTGGATGCGGAAGAGGCTGAGGCGGCGCGCCGCGAGGTTCGTCAGCCTATCAAGGCCATCCACAATAACCACTGAGGCCCGCCTCAATTCGTTCCGGTCGAAGTTCCCACGAGTCAGCGTGCCCGCGGCTAGGAATACGGCATCATCCTTTGCGGCCAGCTTTCGAGCTAGGTGTGTCTTCCCAGCTCCAGGCTCGCCAAGGATTACGATGGGCATGGGAAGGTTTAGGACCTCAGATTCAGCCGTCCGAAGCTGGCGGCGAAATTTCGGCTACGAATCCAAGTCGGCCCGGAGCAGAATGGAAGGCAGATCATTCGCAAAAAAGAAGGCGGGGCCCTTCGGCCCCGCCTCGCTGGGGATTTTAGCGCGATATAGCCTTCGAGGTCATTTGGGCACCTTCTCCCAGTCCTTGAGGAACTTGGCCAGGCCGATGTCGGTGAGCGGGTGCTTCACCAGCTGCTCGATGACGGCGTAGGGGCAGGTGGCGACGTCTGCGCCGAGGCGGGCGGCCTCCAGCACGTGCATGGGCGAGCGCACGCTGGCCACGAGGATCTCGGTGCCGAAGCCATAGTTGTCGTAGATCTCGCGGACCTGCGCGATGAGCTCCATTCCCTCGTGGCCGATGTCGTCGAGCCGGCCCACGAAGGGGGAGACGTAGGTGGCACCGGCCTTGGCCGCCAAGAGCGCCTGGGTGGCGGAGAAGACGAGGGTCACGTTGGTGCGGATGCCCTCATCGGCGAAGGTCTTCACCGCGCGCAGGCCGTCCACCAGCATCGGGACCTTGATCACGATGTTCTTGTGGATCTGCGCCAGCTCGCGGCCCTCCTTCAGAATGCCCTCGTAGTCGGTGGCGACCACCTCGGCGGAGATGGGCCCATCCACCACCTCGCAGATCTCCTCGAGGACCTGGCGGAAGGGCTTGCCCGTCTTGGCCACGAGGGAAGGGTTGGTGGTGACGCCGTCGAGGACACCCATCGACTGGGCCTTGCGGATCTCCTCGATATCCGCGCTGTCGATGAAGAACTTCATGATTCGCTCCTGAATCGGGGTTCGCGGCCCTCTTACCACAACGGCGGCCGGAGCCAAGCCGCCCCGACAACAGCCTCCATCCCTCGTCCATGCCCGTCGCGTCTTTGTCACGCCGCCGTTTTCGGATCGCCACGCGGAAGGACGAGACTTTCGGCATGGCCTCCCTGCTCATCGTGGAGGACGAGGCGGGCCTGCGGGAGGCGCTCGCCTACTACCTCGGCCAGCAGGGCCACGCGGTTCGCACCGCCGCCAGCGGCGCGGAGGCGCTCGGCCTCGTGCACGCATCGCCTCCCGATCTCGTCGTCCTCGACCTCCTCCTTCCCGACCTCTCCGGCACCGAGGTCTGCCGGCTGATCCGGCAAGAGCCGCGCACCGCCCACCTCCCCGTCCTCATCCTCACCGCCCTCGACTCGGAGCCCGACCGTGTCCGGGGGCTGGAGCTGGGCGCCGACGACTACGTGGTCAAGCCCTTTTCCCTCCGGGAGCTGGAACTGCCCATCCGCGCGATCCTCCGCGCCGCCCGGCCTCCGCCGGGAGAGCTCTGCGCCGGATCGCTCCGGCTCTACGAGGAGGGCCACCGCGTCCTCGTCGACGGCCGCCCCCTCACGCCGAGCCGCATGGAGATTCGCGCCCTCGGGCTGCTCATGGAGCGAAAGGGGCGAGTCGTCCGCCGCGAGGAGTTTCTCGACCGGGTCTGGAGCGAGGAGGCGGAGATCTCGGATCGCGCCGTCGACACGCTGGTGCGGAGGCTCCGCCACGCCCTCGGCCCCGCCGCATCCCGGATCGAGACGATCCGGGGCGTGGGCTACCGCCTGCGCGACGACTGAATCCCGCCCTATCGACGCGCGGCCGCCTTTCGGGTAGTTAGGGCGCCGCCATGGCTACCCGACGCGACGTCGCCGCTGAAGAACAGAATCCTCCCCCTCCCCAACCGCGCCGAGCGGTCCTCGACTTCGGCCCCACCCTCAACGACCGCGTCGCCGCCGGCCGCCGGGTGGTCGAGGCGGAGATCGCGGCGCTGCAGGCGCTGGTTTCCCGCATCGACCTGAACTTCGCCAAGGCGGTGGAGATGATCCTCGCCTGCAAGGGCCGGCTGGTCGTGAGCGGGATGGGCAAGCCGGGCTTCGTGGCGCAGAAGATCTCCGCCACCTTCGCCTCCACCGGCACGCCCTCCCTCTATCTCCATCCCGCCGAGGCCCTTCACGGCGACCTGGGGCGGATCACCCGTCGCGACGTCGTCCTGCTGCTTTCCAACAGCGGCCGCACCGAGGAGATGATCCGGCTGATGGATCCGATCGCGCGCATCGGCGCGAAGACGATCCTCATGACCGGCGACATCGACTCGCCCCTGGCCGAGCGGGCCGACCTCGTCCTCGACATCGGCAAGGTCGAGGAAGCCTGCCCCCTGGGGCTGGCGCCGACGGCCTCGTCCACGGTGCTGCTCGTGCTCGGCGACGCCCTGGCCATGGCGGTGATGGAATGCCGTGATTTCGGCCCGGAGGACTGGGCCCTCTACCACCCCGCCGGTGCGCTTGGGGCCCGCGTCATGCGCGTCCGCGAGGTGATGCGCAGCGGCGAGGCCAATCCCGTGGTGCGCGAGGACGAGCCCCTCGCCCGCGCCGTGGCGGTGATGACGCAAACGCCCGGGCGGCCGGGCGCCACGAGCGTGATCGACCGGCGCGGAAAGCTCGTCGGCATCTTCACCGACGGCGACCTGCGCCGCCTCTTCGAGAGGGGCGAGGCCGATCCCAACCGCCCGGTGGGAGAGGTCATGGGTCGCGATCCGACCACCGTGCAGGAAACCATGCTCGTGCCCGAGGCCGCTCGGGTCCTGCGCGATCGGCGCGTCGACCAGGCGCCCGTCCTCGACGCGCGCGGCCGCCTCGTCGGCCTCCTCGACGTCCAGGACCTGCTCGAACTCCGCGTCCTCTGAACCCTGGTGGGCGCCCTAGGCCCCACCCCGAGGTGCCTCCACGTCACCCCTCCCGGATGTCCGCCGTTTCATCCGGGAGTCCCCAGGCCGAAGCCGCGCGCCGGGGCGAGCTCGACTTCCCGCTCCAGCCAGGCACGCGCCTGGTCGACGTTTGCGTAGGGCACGGCGCCGGAATACCGGTGCACGGCGGGATCGCCGAAGATTCGAAAGAGAGCCTCCGCATCCTCCTTCCGCCACCACCGGATCGCCAGCCGAGCCGTCTCGGCCACGATTTCCTCTTCCATCGGTCTCGGCATGCCATCCCGGATTGCGGCGGACATCCGGGCGGTGGCGACGGAGGGCGGGGGATTCGGCGTACGCACGATGGTGGCGGGACCGGACCGGCGGATCCGGGTTCAGGCATGGGAAAGGTCGAGGGAACCCACGGGGCGGACACCGGCGCGCTCCTCGGCGGGGCGCGAGGCGAGCCAGTCGCGGGCTTTTCGGCCTTCGATCACGAGGTCCGGCGCGAGGTCGCAGAGGGGAGTGAGTACGAAAGAGCGCTCCACGAGGCGCGGATGAGGTAGCTCGAGGCCCGGCAGCGAAAGGCTAAGGCCGCCCTGCCAGAGCAGGTCGAGGTCGATGGGGCGCGGACCCCAGCGCACCTCGCGGCTGCGGTCGCGGCCGAGCTCGCGCTCGATGCGCAGAAGCTCCTGCAGATGACTGCGGGGGCTGCGGCAGCAATCCACCTCCAGCACGGCGTTGAGGTAGTCGGGCTGGGGCGGGCCGACCGGCGCGGTCTCGTAGACCCGCGAGGCGCGCCGCACGCGCAGGCCGAAGGCGGTGTCGATCCGCCGCGCGGCCTCCTGGAGCATGGAGAGTCGATCGCCCAGGTTCGAGCCGAGCGCGACGTAGGCGAGGACGCCCCGTAGCTCGCTCATCCCAAAACGTCCCGCATGCCGTAGAGGCCGGGAGGCCGGCCGACGATCCAGCGCGCGGCGCGCAGCGCCCCGCGGGCAAAGGCGCTCCGGCTGGAGGCGCGGTGGGTGAGCTCCAGCCGCTCGCCCTCGCCGAAGAAGTAGACCGTGTGCTCGCCGACCACGTCGCCGCCCCGCAGGGCCAGCACCCCGATCTCGCGCGCAGGGCGTGGGCCGACCAGGCCCTCGCGTCCGAAGCGGCCGTCCTCGCGCAGATCGCGCCCGAGGGCGGCGGCCACGGTTTCGGCGAGCCGGAGCGCCGTCCCCGAGGGCGCGTCCTTCTTGTGGCGGTGATGCGCCTCGAGGATCTCCACGTCGAAGCCCTCGCCCAGCGCCCGCGCCGTCTCCTCGACGAGGCGGAGGAGGAGCTGGATCCCCACCGACATGTTGGGCGCGTGCAGGACCGGAACCCGCTGCGCCGTCTCGCGGAGCAAAGCGAATCCCGCCTCGTCGAGACCGGTGGTTCCGCTGACGAGTGGGACGCCGCGCTCGGCGCAGATCCGCGCCGCGACGGCGCAGCCCTCGGGCGAGGAAAAGTCGATCACCACGTCTGCGCCGCGGTCGAGCGCGCGGCCGAGGTCGGTCTCCACGGGGATTCCGAGCCGGGCGGCCGACTCGGGCACGCGCCGGCCGGTGCCGGTCCCCGCCACCACCTGCACCTGCATCTCCGGCGCGAGGCGGAGGATCTCCTCTCCCATGCGCCCGCCGATGCCCACCAGGACCGCGCGCGTCATCGGATCTCGATCCCCAGGGCGGAAAGCCCCGCGCGCAGCGCCTGCCGAGTGGTCTCCGTCGCCGGCGTCAGCGGCAAGCGCACCTCGTCATCGAAACGCCCCATGAGGTGGAGAGCCGCCTTCACCGGAATGGGGTTGGATTCGAGGAAGAGGGCGCGGTGCAGGGGGTTCAGCCGCACTTGCAGCTCCCGGGCCCGCTCGAGTTCGCCCTGCATCGCCGCCCGCACCAGGTCGGAGAGAAGCCGCGGCGCCACGTTGGCCGATACGCTGATCACGCCGCGGCCACCGCAGGCGATGAAGGGAAGGACGGTGAAGTCGTCGCCCGAGAGGAGGACGAAGCGATCGCCGACCCGCTCGCGGATGTCGATCACCCGCTGCATGCTCGCCGTGGCCTCCTTGACCGCCACCACCTCCTCGATCTGGGCGAGTGCCGGGTAAGTATCGGGGAGGATGTCCGAGGCGGTTCGCCCCGGCACCACGTAGGCGACGATGGGAAAGCCCGGCACCGCCTCGGCGATGGCGCGGTAGTGGGCCACGATGCCGGCCTGGGTGGGCTTGTTGTAGTAAGGCGTGACCACCAGGGCCGCATCCGCGCCCGCGGCCTTCACCCGGCGTACGGCCTCGATCGTGGCGGCGGTGGAATTCGAGCCCGCGCCCGCGATCACCGTCGCGCCCTTCTTCCGGGCGGCCTCCACCGCGATGCGGACGCAGCGCTCCTGCTCCTCGACGCTCAGGGTCGGCGTCTCACCCGTGGTGCCGCAGGGGACCAGCCCCTCGCAGCCCTGGTCGAGGACCTCCTCGCAGAGTCGCGCGTAGGCCTCCTCGTCGAGCTTGCCGCCGGAAAAGGGCGTGGCCAGCGCGACGAAGGTGCCCTCCCACTTCTTCTTGTCGGCGAGCATGGGCCCATCTTAGGGGCCCGTTGCGGTAACGCAACCTGTGGGCGCGGCCCCGGCGCGCGCGGAGCGCCTCGCCGACCGCCTCCGCCGGCTTGCGACAGTTGGTTACTACGACGGGCTCCTAGGGCTCGTCGACCGGGTGGCGATCCAACCCACCCGGGACTCAGCCCTCGGCGTCGGGCGGGGGGATCTCGTGGGTCTCGGGGCCCTCCGGGGCGGCGCCCTCCTCGACGCCCTCCTCTTCGCCGGCTGGCTCGTCGCCAGGGCCCTCGCCGACATCGCCCTCGGTGGAGGGAGAAGGGAGAGAATCGGGCCGGGGGATCTCGCAGCCGGGGCAGAGGCGGATGGGACCGCCGCGGCGCGCGGGCGGCACGCCCGGCGGCTGCGGCGGGGCCTTCACCCCGCAGCCGACCAGCAGGAGGAGCAGGACGAGCGCCCGCCGCACGACGGCCTCAGTAGACGACGCCGAAGTAGGCACGGACGGCCTGGGCGGTCTTCGCATCCACCTCGGTGCCGTCGACCCGAAGCCCGTTCAGGCCGGCCAGCGGGAAGAGCACCCCGTAGCCGAGCGAGGCGATGAAGCCGTCGGGCGAGATGTAGTTGATGATGGCGTCGAGCTCGATGCCCAGGGGCCGCTTGCGAGTGGGCGTGGTGCCGATCGCGTTGACCTGCGAGTAGATGATGGCGAGGTTGGCGTCGAGTCCGTCGAGGATCTCGTAGCGCAGACTGGGGCGGAAGTAGGTGACGTCGGTGATCGCGCCGAGGATCTCGCGGAAGAGGATCAGGTCGATCCGATAATCCCGATTGAACGAGAAATTGTTGATGGTCTTGTCGCTGCACTCGCCGCGGAAGAAGCAGTTGAACTGCGCGCCTTCCCAGTCGCCCTGCTGCGGGAAGGGAGCCTGATCGGACTCCGCATCCGCGCGGCCCGGGAAATTGCCGAAGCCCGGCGCGGAATCGCCCGAGGCGAAGCCGACCTCCAGGCCCAGCGCCAGCCGGTCGTCGGCGAGCAAGAACTCGTTTTGGACCACGAATCCCCACTGGGTCAGCGTGAGCTCCTGGTTCTGATCCGAGTCGAGGTTGAGATCCCAGAGCGAGGGGCGGTTGCGAATGGCGCCTGCGACGAAGACGCCCTCCACCTCCAGCCTCCACTTCTTGTGCAAGAGGCGGAACCAGACGTCGGGGATCACCGCCCAGGCGTCGCGGGGGACGAAGAGCGGCTGGTCGCTACCCTGCAGGTCGATGTTCGGCACGTGAAGCGTGGGCGCATCCCAGCGCTGGGTCCGGTACGAGAAATGGAGGCCGTAGTTGACGAAGGTCTCTCGCCCCGCCACGCGCATCCTGCGGATCTCCTCGTCGGTATCGCGGCGGAGGACGGTCAGCACCCAGGCGCGAGCATCGTCGCTCTGGGTGCGATCGAAGGGCTGCGCGTTGGGGATGAAGGTGTAGGGATCGGCGCTGGTCGGGCCCTCCGAGACGAAGTCGAGCGCCGGCGCCACCAGGTGGTCGGCGATCTTCATCGCGAACATGAAGCGGTCGACCGTATCGCCGTGGTCGCAGTCGAGGCAGTTGCCGTCGTTGACGTTCATCCCCAGGCCGAAGTTGTCACCCATGCGGCCGAAGCGCAGCTCGCCGACGGGCGTGCGCACCTCCGCCCACGCCCGCTTGACCACGATGGAGTCGCGAAAATCGTTCCAGCCGAAGCGCGGCGGCTCCTGCGTCTTCGAGAAGAAGACCCAGGGATAGCGCTGGTTTCCCTGGCCGAGAGCGAAGCCGCCCCGCGGCGTGGACCCGAAGACGAGGTTGTCGAAGACGTCGATCTGGGCGCGGATCCGCACCTCCTCGCTGACGTTGAGCGTGGGGTCGATCCGCAGCCGCATGTTGGCCCCGGCGATGGTCTTCCGATCGGGGTCCTGCGGGTCGACGGGGAAGATGGGATGACCGCTCGGATCGTTGCCGGTCCGCAGGTCGAACTGGTGGAAGAGGTCCATGCGGGTGCGGAAGTAGCCATCGACCTCGAAGAGGTCGAGGCGCGGCGTCACCTCCTCCCATTCCTCGTCCCAATCGTCCCACGCGCGGCTCGCCTCCTGGGTGATCAAGGCCGCGCGGATCTCGTCGCGCATCTCCTCCCGCGCGGCCTCGAGCCGCTCCTCCAGCTCTCGCTCGAGCTCCGCACGGATCTCCTCGCGGATCCTCTCCTTCTCCTCCGCGGAGAGACCGGCCGCGCGAGAAGCAGGAGGGGGAGCGGAAGTCTGGGCTGTCGCAGCAGCCCCGGCGAGGACGGTGGCAGCAGCCGCGAACGCAGCGAATCGATGGAGCATGGAGCCCTCCGGGGCCTGGGAGCCCGCTGCGGTAGGCCACTGACCGCGTCGCGCTCCCACGACCGTGCACGCGGGGTCGTACCAACCGCTCCGCTCGGCTGTCAACGAGACCGCCCTCGGCCATCCCCTCGGCCGACGGCGCCTGTCGTCGTCACGGGCCGTCGCGAGGCGGCGGAGCCGGTCGGCGAGTTGGCAGGCGCAGCGCCGAGCGACGCAGGCGGAGCCGTCGCGGCGTCGAGGAGCGAGGAGCGAACACGCCGGCCGCAGCCCCGGAGAAGCGGCCGCAGCAGGCGGGTGACTGCAACGGGATCCGTGGGCGGCTTCGCTTTCTTGGACGGCTTTCGGGTAGCCATCTAGGATGCGCCGGATGGCGCTCGTCTGGATGCTGCTTCTCGTGCTCGCCTTCGCCTCGGCGGCGATCGACGGCCGCATGGATGGACTGACGCAGGGCGCGCTCGAGGGCGCAGAAAACGCGATCCGCCTCGCCATCTCCCTCGCCGGGATCCTCGCGCTGTGGATGGGCCTTCTGCGCGTGGCCGACGAGGCGGGGTTGACGCGAAAGCTGGCGGCGCTCCTCCGCCCCGTGCTGTCGCGGCTCTTCCCCGAGGTGCCGAAGGACCACGCCGCGCTCGACTCGATGGCGCTCAACGTCTCGGCGAACATGCTCGGCCTGGGCAACGCCGCCACTCCCCTCGGCCTGCGCGCCATGGAGCAACTGCAGACGCTGAATCCAAACCCGCGGGTGGCCACCGACGCGATGGTCCTCTTCCTCGCGATCAACACGAGCTCGGTGCAGCTCGTCCCCGCCACGGTGATCGCGCTGCGCGCGGCCAGCGGCTCGGAGGCGCCGACCGACGTGATCGGGCCCACCTTGCTCGCCACCACCCTCTCCACGCTGGTCGGCATCGCCGCCGCCAAGCTGCTCGCGCGGATCTGGCCGAAGGGCACGCCGACGGAGGAGCGCTGATGGAATTTCTGGCCAAGGCGGTCGGGGCGATCTCGACCTGGGCGATCCCGCTGCTGCTCGCGGGGATTCCCGCCTACGCCTTCGCGCGCCGGGTGGACGTCTACGGCGCCTTCGTGGAGGGGGCCAAGGAAGGGCTGCAGGTGGCGCTGCGCATCGCGCCCTACCTGGTGGCGATCCTCGCGGCGGTGGGCGCCTTTCGCGGCGCCGGTGGCATGGACCGCCTCTCGGGCTGGCTCGCGCCGGTGCTTTCGCCGCTGGGGATCCCCCCGGAGGTCCTCCCCGTCGCCCTGGTCCGCCCGCTTTCGGGCAGCGGGAGCACGGGGCTCTTGGCGGACCTGATGGAGGCCGAGGGGCCGGACAGCCTGGCCGCGCGCATCGGCGCGGTGATGGCCGGCTCCACCGAGACGACCTTCTACGTGCTTGCGGTCTACTTCGGGGCGGTGGGGATCCGCCGCTACCGGCATGCCGTCCCGGCGGCGCTCGCGGCGGATCTCGCCGGCTTCGCGGCCTCGGTGGCGATCGTCCACCTGCTTTGGAAGCCTTGAGACGGGCGCGCTTTCCCTGCCGCCCTTGCCCCCACGGGCGACGGGCGGTTAGTTAAGCCCGTTTCGAGGTTTCCCTTGCGATTCCGATACCTGCTTCCCCTTGCCTTTCTTCTCGCCTGCACCAGCGCGGAGGACCGGGCGGCCAAGCAGCGGATCTTCTCCCCCGAAGATCCTCCCCGGGTCCTCCTCGCGGCCCAGGAGGTCCTCGAGCCCGAGGCCCTCCACCGCCGGCCGGCCATGGCGGAGCGCATCCTCTCCATCTCGGCGCGGGAGGCGGCCTTTCGCGTGGGGCCGCACCGGCAGGACGTCACCGTCCGCTTCACCTGGAAGCGGGGCGAGCGGAAGATCACCCTGGAGGAGACCCGGATGGTCGCGGTCGATCCGGGAGGCGATTTCCACGTGCGGGTGGAAAACGACCAGCTCCAGGGCATGGAGTGGATCCGCCTCGGGGGGATCTCGTACGCGCGCTCGCGCTACGCGCCCTTCCGGGAGCGCCGGCGCGATCGCGGCTCCTCGGAGCACGTACTGGAGGAGGCTTACCGCGCCCTTCCCACCTTCTGGAACCTGGTGCACGGGGCGCTGAAGTTCTCCGAGCCGGTGGCGGAGAAGCTCGGCGACCGCGAGGTCTACCGCTACGACGTGGCGCTGGGCGACCCCATCCGGTCCCCCAAGGACGAATCGTTGCCCCCGGTACTTTTCCCCAAGGATGGGCCGGACGAGGATACCCGGCTGCGCCTGCGCGCCGCGGAGGAGGGGCGGGCCAAGGCCGTCTCGGGCCGACTGTGGGTGGACCGGGGCTCGTCCGTCCCCCTTCGGGCGGAGCTTTCGGCGACCGTCGAGGTGCCGGACGAAGAGGAGCCGGCTCGCCTCGACTTCTCCCTTCGCCTCACGACCAGTAAGATCGGCGAGTCGCTGGGGATCGAGGTTCCCGACCACCTGGAGGACGCCCCCCGGCCTCCTGGCCCGGTGGCCACGCTCGAGGCGTACGGGCTGTGGCGAGGCAAGGAGACGGAGCCGGAGGCCGAAACCGAGCCGGATTCCGGGGCGAACGAAGGGGGATCGGCGCCAAGGTAGGATAAAAAGTTGACCCCGGTTTTGCGGTAAGTAGCGTTGTTCGGGCACTAGCCAGGCGAGGTGGCGATGAGCGGTTCGCAGCGCAACGACGGACGCCGGGTCGCAGTCAAGGAGGCATCGGTCCGCGATGCCCTGGCGGGGGGAGCCAGGGAACTCGAATCCGAGGAGGAACGAGTTCTCCGCATCCTCCACGGGGTGGGTGCCGAGCCGGGCCTCCCCCTCGAGGCCAAGGCTTCCGGCGAGGTGCTCGAATCGCTTCGGCGGATGGAGGTCGAGCTCTTGAAGCGCTACCGGGCGCACCTCGACCGTCCGCGGCCACGGCCGTCGGAGACCAAGGACCGCATCGTCCGGGCGCTTCGGCGCAAACTTTGAGAGGTCGCAGGCCGGTTTTTTCTTGAATCGGGGGCAAGATGGCGTCTATCCCTTGCTCTCCGCGAACGTAGGCGCCAAGCGCCGATTCCAGGAGGAAAGCCAATGGCAGAGCGCGAGATGCTCCTCGTCCAGTCGAAGGTTCGGGACGCGATCAAGAGCAAGGGCGATGGCGTGAGGACGAGCGAGGACTTCATCAACGGCCTCAACGACCTCGTCCACGAGGCCATCGAGAAGGCCATCCAGCGCGCCCAGAAGAATGGCCGCGCCACGCTCCGCGACTACGACATCTGAGCCTTCCGATCGCCGATCTCGTTCGAGATTCGAGAGCCGCCGGTTTCCGCGCCGGCGGCTTTTTTCATGCGCCCTCGGGGACGAGCCGCTCGCGGTGGGCACGCGCCTCGGCGGCGGCCGCCGATAGCTCCTCGGGGCTCGATTCCGCCAGGTCGGCGAGCCTTCGCAGCTCGTCGGCGAGGACGCGGGCCGCGGCCGCGGCGAAGGGATTGGCGGCCACGCTGGCGGCCGCGACCTCGGGCGCGAGCGTGGCCAGCCGCGAGGCATCCGCGAAGGCCCGGCCCACCACCCGCTCCGCCTCCTCGAGGCTGCCCGCCACCCGGGCGAGCGCCAGCGCCGCGAGATAGGGCGCATGCGTCGTGGCCGCCACCAGGCGATCGTGGTCGCGCGCGGAGAGGACGACCGGCCGCGCGCCCATGGCGGCCCAGACGGCGCCCACGCGGGCCGCCACCTCCTCCTCCCCTTCCTTCGGGCAGAGGATCACCCGCTTCCCCGCGAAGAGATCGCCGCGCTCGCCGGCGTCGCTTCCGTCGGCTCCCACCATCGGATGGCCGCCGACGAAGGTCGCGTTCGGCAGCACGCGATCGACGATCTCGCGCACGGCTCCCTTCACGATCAGCGTGTCGGTGAGGATCGTCTTCTCGCCCAGGTGGGGAGCGAGGCCCTCCAGGATCGACTCGAGCTGCCCCAGCGGGACGCAGAGGAAGATCAGTCCGCACTTGGCCAGCGCCGGCGTGGGCGCCTCCTGAGCGTCCATCACCAGGCGGTCGAGGAGCGCTCTGGCCCGCAGGCGGGGATCCGGCTCCACCGCCAGGACGGAGTTCTCGGGGAAGGTCCTCGACAGCGCCCGCGTGAGCGCAGTGCCGATTCGCCCCAGGCCGATGACGGCATAGGGCGGAGGGGGAAGCGTGGCGTTCATGCGTCCTCCATGGCGAGCGAGCGCAGGCGGCGGCGCCGGCGGAGACGGACGTGGATCTCCACGCGCGGATTCTCGCGCCGCTCCCAGAAAATCGGGATCCGCCGGATCCCCATGGCTCGAAGCACCCCGGGCATGGGCTCGCCGCTCGGCAGGCCGATGCGCGCGGCCACCAGGCTCTGGGCGGCGAGCCGGTTGACCTCGAGGAGCCGCGTCAGCAGCGCGCGGAGCGTGGCCTCCTCTCCCTCGGGTGCGAGGCGGGACTCGCCCGTGGCCTGTGCCACCAGCGACATCGTCTCGGCCCCTCGAAACGCCCCCGCCCTCAGAGGAAGAGCTTGAGGGCGAAGGCGAAGATCCGCTCGTCCGAGCGCCCCGACCCCACCCCCTGGGCGAAGGAGAGGTCGAGCGCCGCCACCTCGGAGACCAGCCCGAGCCCCGCGGTGACGAAGTTGCGGTCCTCCCCCTCGCGCCGCTCCGCCCCGATGCGGATGGGAAGGACGTCGTCGAAGAAGACCTCGGCTCCCACGTGGTAGGTGTTGCCGAAGGGGTCGCTCTCCTCCAGGGCGAAGACGGCGTCCACGGAGAGGCGGAAGGTGGCGTCGTGCCCCAGCGAGACGCCGCCGCCGACCCGCATCGGCGCCTGGCGGCTGGCCACGTCGATCAGGTTGTAGCCCACCACCCCCAGGCTCAGAAGCGGCAGAGGCCGAATCAGCAGGCCGGCGTCCGCCGTGACGGAATTGGTGTCCTCGGGGCGGGAAAAGCCCAGGTACTTCAGCCCCAGCCCGAAAGCGACGCGACTGGACAGGGGCAGGCCGAGGGCGAGGTTCACCACCGAGCCGCTGGAGTCGCCCGGCACCCCCGAGCCCGAGATGTGGCTGTATCCGATCCCCACCCCCACGTTGGCCGTCCTCGAGTCGACGATGGAGGCGTGCCAGAGCTGGAGGCGGTCGCCGGGGGAAAAGCCGTAGTGCCCGTCGATCTCGTAGCGGCGGGCGATCACCACGCCTGCCGGGTTGAAGAAGATCGTGTCGTTGGAGGTGCCGACGGCGCGAAAGGCGTTGCCCGTGGCGAGCGAGCGGGTGCCGAAGAGATCGCCGGCCACGGGAGGGTCCAGAGCGAGGGCGGGGATCGCCCAGAGCGCCGTCGCGAGCCCGAGCAACGAAGAGAGCCGGATTCGCATCCCGCGCAGTCTATCAGAGCGCGAGGGCTTCGAGGCCAGGCAGGAGAGCGGCCACCCAGTGCATGCGGCCGAGGGCGAGCAGCAGGCCGAAGACCAGAAGCAGCGCGCCGCCCGCCTTCTCCACCTTCCCGAGGTGGGGGCGAAGCCGCTGCGAGAGGGCGAGAAATCGCTCCAGGAGAAGGGCCGAGAGGACGAAGGGCAGGGCCAGCCCCAACGCGTAGGCGAAGAGAAGCAGGACGCCCTGCCCCACCGTCTCCTCCGAGGCGGCGAGGGTCAGCACTCCGCCGAGGAGCGGGCCGACACAGGGGCTCCAGCCGAAGCCGAAGGCGGCGCCCACGAGCAGCGCGCCGAAGAAGCTGCGCGGCGGGGAGGCGGCGTGAAAGCGCGCCTCGCGCAAGAGGAAGGGGATCCGCAGCACCCCGAGCATGTGCAGGCCGAAGGCCACGAGGACGAGCCCGCCGGATAGCTCGAAGAGGCGCCGATGCTCGCCGAGAAGCCTCCCCAGCGAGGTGGCGGTCGCGCCCATGGCCACGAAAACGAGACCGAAGCCGAGGGCGAAGGCGATGGCCCGGCGGACCACCCTCCCCCGCGCGGCCTCGCCCGCCGCCGCGCCCCCGAGAAAGGAGAGGTAGCCCGGCACCAGCGGGAAGACGCAGGGGGAGAGAAAGGAGAGGCTTCCGGCCGCCAGGGCTCCGACGACGGTGATCGAATTCATCTCGCTCTTCTGGACACCGAGACGGGGTCCGGCGGTTCCCCATCGACGAAAGGAGCGGGTCGCCGGCCCCGCCGACGCTGGCAGTTCAGGTCCGGACCACCTCGCAGAGCTCGGTGGCGGACATCGCGCCCACGATCACCATGGGCTCGCCGGAATTGCCGGGCAGGACGCAGACGGTCTGCCCGTCCCGGCCCTCGATGCAGCTGCCCAGGGCCTGCTGGCAGGCGGCGAAGGCCTCCGTCCCCGGGCGAGGCAAAAAGACGCTCACGGGTGCCGCCTCCGTGCGGTAGACCACCGCCGGAGTGGCTTCGCCGAAGAGCTGGCAGCTTCGCGCCCCGACCAGCCGCCCGGAGGCGGGAGCGGGGACCTCCACCGGGATGCCGAAGCCGCGACCGAGCCATTCGGCGAGGATCCCGGGATCGTCGCTTTCCACCTCGCAGCCAGTCCCGGCGCCGGTGGTGAAGGCGCGCAGGTGGCTGGCGATGGCCTGCTCTGCCAATGCCTCCGCAAAATCGACTTCGCGGGGCGCGACCGCGAGCACGGCGAGGACCGCCGCCGCCACCGCCCCGCCCAGCGCGGCCCAGGCCCGGGCGCGCGGGCGCTCGCGGCGAGCGGCCAGCCCCCGGAGCGTGGCGAAAAGCAGCGGGCTCGCCTCCTCCCGCGCATGGGGAAGGCGGGCGAGCGCGGCGTCGACGGCGCGAAGCTCCTCCGCCCGCGCCGCGCAACGCGCGCAGGCCCGGGCGTGCGCCATCTCCTCGGCGCTGGCCTCGCCGTCGACCACCGCAGAGAGGACCTCGGGCGACAGGCAGCTCATCTCCGACCTCCCGACGCCGCGGGGACCTCCTTGCCCAGCCTCGCCGACATCGCCTCCCGGGCGCGGGCGAGGCGGGAGCGGACGGTGCCCACGGGCGTGCCCATGACCTCGGCGATCTCCTGGTACGACAATCCCTCCACCGCGCGCAGCCACAACGCCGTGGCCTGCTCCTCGGGAAGGGCCCTCAGCGCGAGCAGGACCTCGTCCGAGAGCGCCCTGGACTGGATCTCCTCCTCCAAGTCGGCCGTCGGGTGCGCGAAGGAAGCTCCGCCCGAGAGCATGACCAGTTGCGGCCGCTCGTCGCGAACCCGGTTCAGGTGCAGGTTGCGCAGCAGCGCCAGAAGCCAGCTTCGGATCTTCTTCGGGTCGCGCAGGCTGTTACGCCGCTCGAAGGCCCTGAGCAGCCCCTCCTGGGCGAGATCCTCGGCATCGGCTCGGCTGCGGGTCAGGCGTCGCGCCAGGCGGTGGAGGATGCCCAGGTGGGGCTCGACTCTTTCGGCGAATTCCTCTGGAGACACGCGACGGCCCTCGCTCGCCTTCCGTGGACACGCCGGGCGGACGAAAAGTTCCCGCTCCGGCGATCCCGCATCCCGTCGGGCCGGATTCGCGCGGAATCTAGCGCTGCTTGCCCGCGGCCGCGCGCTTCGGAGCACCCGCGCGCTTGGCCACCGCCGGAGCGGGAACCGGCTGCGCCGCCGAAGCGGCCTCCGGACGCGCCAGCATCCAGAGCACGAGCATGCCGTAGGCGACGGTGGCCAGGCCCATCCACATGTACTGGTCGTCGCTCCAGATCGGCATCTTGGTGATGGCGTGGGTGGCCAGGGCGAGGACGATGAGCCACAGACCGATCTCCCGCCGCCGCTCCATGAGGAAGGCGGCCGGGATCATGAAGGCGTAGTAGTAGCAGGTCAGCTCGGTCGCCGCCGGGATCATCACGATTCCGCAGAGCGCGGCGGCGAACCACGGCTCCTCGTCGCGCGACCGGCGAAAGACGAGCCAGAGCAGGGCGAGGTTGAGCAGGTAGAAGAGCGGCTTGAGCTTTTCGAAGTTGGCCAGCCGCGTCTCCTTCCAGACCTTGAAGGGATCCTCGAGCCTCTCGTCCTTGAGGTGCTTGGCGTTGCTCCAGGGCCGCCACGAAAGCACCGTGCGCAGGCCCATGTGGTTGGTCAGCGGCGTGTCCGAATGCTTGAGCGTATTGGTCGCGAACTCGCCGTAGACCTCGAGCCCGCCCTTCGCCACGAGAAGCGAGCCGGGCACCATCACCGCGGTGGCGAGGAGGGCGCCCAGGGCGATGCGCCGGTGCCGCGGCGGCATCGCCTTCTCCTTGATCCAGCGCCAGATCCCCTGCATCGCGGGCCCGAGGGCGAAAAAGACGGGGAAGATGCGGAAGGCCGCGCCCGCGGCCAGCATGGCGCCGCCCGCGGCGGGCCGGGCCTTGCGCAGCATGCAGATGCCGAGGACGGAGAGCGCCAGGTAGTCGTAGCGGAGGAAGGCGCCGCCGTTCCAGTAGAAGCGGGACGGGAAGTTCACCGCGAAGAAATTCGCGGCCACCGCGAAGATCTCCAGGCCGAACGCCCACCAGATCCCCGCGAACATCGACAGGATCAGGACGGGATCCAGAAGGCCCAACAGAAGCAGCGTGCGGTCGGTAGCCGGCCCCGCCAGGTTGGTGAGGATGGAGGGGACGATGGTCCACCACGGCGTGCCGTTGAAGCCGTGGTCCTTTTGCGAACCCTCCCAGCGGTTGCCCAGCCGCCGAATGAAGTAGGCGGTATCCTGCTTGAAGGCCTCCCAGCGCGCCGGCGTGAAGTGCGCCGTACAGCGCTCGGGGTTGGCGAGGATGTCCGCGGTGGAGCCGATGAGGTTGGTGGAGGCGATGTCGCGCATCTTCCGGCGGAGGACGCGCTCGCGCCCGTAACGCTCGGCCTCCGAGAGGGCGGAGCCGCCGTAGGGGGGGGGTGCCGGCAGCTGGGGAAAGTAGTTCGAGCCCGTGAAGAGGGGGTAGTGCTCCCAGACGTGGATGAAGTTGGTCCCGCCGTGAAAGCCGCCGAAGTTGAACCAACCGGCGACCCCGAGGACGCCGAGCAGACCGATGGCGAAGCGGCGCGCGCGCCGGTACCTCCCTTTCTGTCCCGTCTCCTCCAGGTGCCAGCTCCAGACCAGCAGCCCCGCCAGCGCCACCGCCGAGGCGAGCTTCAGCACGTTGGCCTTGGATTCGCTGTAGCTGAAGAGGCCCGGCTTCGGAGGCGTCTTGCGGACGTTGCGGAGCTGGACCGCAGGGACCTGCGACGGCTCGTCGGCGCCTCCCGTCGCCGGAAGCGCGACCAGAGCGATGCCCAGGACTGCGGCACGAAGAAGCCGACTCATCGGTCGCACTCTAGCCTTTCCGCGTCGTAACGAAAAACGGAAATCGAAGCAAATAGGCTAGCGAGCGTCCGCCTCCGCCACGATCTCGCGGAGCCATTCGAGGAGCCCCTGGCGGAGGTCCGGGCGCTTGAGAGCGAAGGCGACGTTGGCCTTGAGGTAACCGAGACGGTCGCCCGCATCGTAGCGCTTGCCCTCGAAGCGATAGCCCACCAGCCCTTCCCGCTCGGCAAGCAGGGCCAGCGCGTCGGTGAGCTGAATCTCGCCCCCGACCCCCGGCTGCACCTCCCGAAGATAGTCGAAGACGCGCGGCGGAAGCACGTAGCGACCGATCACCGCCAGGTTGGAGGGAGGGTCGCTCTGCGGCTTTTCCACCATGCGCTCGATCCGCATGGTGCGGTCGTCGAGCATCGTCCCCGCCGCGATCCCGTACATGGGTGTCTCTTCGACCGGTACCTCCATCAGCGCCACCACACCCATCCCGGTGCGCTGGTAACACTCGACCAGCTGGGCGATGGCCGGCGTCTCGGCGTCGATCACGTCGTCGCCGAGGATGACCGCGAAGGGCTCGTCGCCGACGAGGTTGGCCGCCTGCAGCACCGCGTGGCCGAGACCCAGCGGCTCGTGCTGGCGGATCGAGGCGAGCCTCGCCATGTTCGAGATGGCGCGCAGCGCGTCGCGCTCGGCGACCTTCCCCCGCGAAAGCAGCGTCTCCTCCAGCTCCGGCGAGAGGTCGAAGTGGTCGACCATCGAGGTCTTGCCGCGCGCCGTGATCAGGATCACGTCCTCGATGCCGGCGTGCGCCGCTTCCGCCACGATGTACTGGAGGGTCGGCGTATCGACGATCGGCAGAAGCTCCTTGGGGACCGACTTCGTCGCGGGGAGGAATCGAGTGCCCAGCCCCGCCGCAGGCACGACACACTTGCGGACTCTCTTGACCATGGCCGGGGCAGCCTAGAGCCTTCGCCCCCGGGGCGCAACGCCGCGGCGGCTGGTATGGTGAGCCGGTGCTCGTCGAGGTCGCCGTCCCCGCTCCCGTCCACCGCACCTTCACCTATGCGGCGAAGGATCCGCGCGCGCTCGAGCCGGGCCGCCGCCTCCTCGTCCCCTTCGGTCGGCGCGAGACGGTCGCCTTCTCCCTGGGAGCGGCGCGCGAGGCGCCGCCGGGCGAGCTGCGGGAGGTCCGTGCCGTCCTCGACGAGGAGCCCGTCTTTTCCCCCGAACTCCTCTCCCTCCTGCGCTTCGCCGCCGACTACTACCTCCACCCCCTCGGGGAGGCGATGCGGGCCGCCCTCCCCCCGCAGCTCCTCGAGGGGAAGACGGTCGGCGAACGCGCCTCTTTCCCCGACCGCGCCGCGCTCGCACTCCCGCCCGAGGCAGCCCGAGAGGCGGTGCGGCGGGCGCCGCGGCAGGCGGCGATCGTCGAGCGGCTGGTGGAGGCGGGAGGCGCCCTGGACGTGGAAAACCTCCGCCGCGAGCTGGGAGAGGTCGCCCCACTTCTGCGGGCGCTCGAGGCCAAGGGCGTGGTGCGGCTTTCGTCGCACCCGAGACGGGAGCCGGAGAACTTCGGCGGCGGCCCCCCGCCCGAACCGACCCCGGAGCAGGCGGAGGCCCTCCGCGCGGTCGAGGCCTCCCTCGGTCGATACCAGACCTTCCTGCTCCAGGGGATCACCGGCTCCGGCAAGACCGAGGTCTACCTGCAGGCCATCCGCGCGGTGCGCGCGCGGGGCCAGGGCGCCCTGGTTCTCGTGCCGGAGATCGCGCTGACGCCGCAGCTCGCCGCGCGCTTCCGCTCGCGCTTCGGCGACGAGGTCGCGGTCCTCCACAGCGGGCTGGGCGACGCCGAGCGGGTTCGCGAGCACCGTCGGCTGCTCAGGGGCGAGGCGCACATCGCTCTGGGTGCACGTTCCGCCGTCTTCGCTCCCGTCCGCGACCTCGGGATCGTCATCGTCGACGAGGAGCACGACCCTTCCTACAAGCAGGAGGACCGCTTCCGCTACCACGCCCGCGACCTGGCGGTGATGCGGGCGCGGCTGGCGGAGATCCCCTGCGTCCTCGGTTCGGCGACGCCCTCGCTCGAAAGCATGGAGAACGCGCGGCGGGGTAAGTACGCGCGCCTCGTCCTCTCCCGGCGCCTCGACGGCCGCAGCCTGCCGGAGGTGGAGGTCGTCGACCTCCGCCAGCCTGCGGAAACGGGCGACGCACAGGAGCCCGAGATCCTTTCGACTCGCCTCCTCGAGGAGCTCTTTGCCACCCTCGAGCGGGGTGAGCAGGCGATCCTCTTCCTCAACCGCCGGGGGCACTCCCCCCTCGTCCTCTGCCCCACCTGTGGCGAGCGCGCCTCCTGCCCCAACTGCGACGTGGGCCTGACCTACCATCGCTCCACCGAGAGCCTGCGCTGCCACTACTGCGACCTGCGCGTGCGGCGGTGGGAGCGTTGCCCGAGCTGCGACGAGGAGCTCCTGATCCTGGGCGCGGGGACCGAGCGGCTCGAGCAATGCCTGCGGGAGCGATTGCCCCGGGCACGCGTGGCCCGACTCGACCGCGATGCGGCTTCCAGCGCCCGCCGCCTCCACCGGATCCTCTCGGCCTTCGCCGCGCGCGAGATCGACGTGCTGGTGGGCACGCAGATGATCGCCAAGGGCCACGACTTCCCCGGCGTCACCCTGGTCGGTGTCGTCCTCGCCGACGTGGGCCTCGGGCTCCCCGACTTCCGCGCCAGCGAACGGACCTTCCAGCTCCTCACCCAGGTGGCGGGACGGGCCGGTCGGGGAGAGGCCGCGGGCAAGGTGATCGTGCAGACCTTTCGACCGACAGCCGACGCGATCGCCTACGCCTGCCGCCACGACCCCGAGGGATTCGCCCGCGCGGAGCTCGTTCGGCGCCAGGACCACGGGTACCCGCCCTTTCGCCGCATGCTCGCCGTTCACCTCGACGGCAAGGATGCCGCCGAGGTCCAGCGACAGGCGCGGGCGCTCGGCGAACTCGTCCGCCGCCTGGCGACGGAAAGGGTCACCGTGCTCGGCCCCGCCCCCGCACCGATCGCCAGGCTCAGGGGAAGAAGCCGGTTCCAGATCCTGGTCCTGGCGGATCGTGCCTCCACGCTCCAATCGATCGGCCGGAGGCTGCTCGGCGCCCTCCCCACGGCCCGGGGGGTCCGCGTCGCCCTCGACATGGATCCCGCGTCCACGCTCTAGCTCGAATTGACCGTAAGGGGGCCGCCGATTAGCTTTGCGCTGGCCATGGTTCGCGAGATCCTCATCTGGCCCGACCCCATCCTCAAGGAGAAGACCCGCCTGGTGGAGGCGGTGGACGACGAGCTGCGCCTGCTCGTGGACGACATGTTCGAGACCATGTATCACGCCGAGGGAGTGGGCCTCGCCGCCAACCAGATCGGCGTGAGCCTCCGCCTCGCCGTGGTCGACACCTCCCAGTCCGAGGAGGGAGGGATCGGCCCCATGGTGCTCATCAACCCCGAGATCCTCTCCATGGAGGGGAGCATCCGCTTCCGCGAAGGCTGCCTCTCCATCCCCGGCGAGGCCGAGGAGGTGATCCGCGCGGAGAAGGTGCGCTTCCGCTTCCGCGACCTCGACTGGAACCTGGTGGAGATGGAGGCGACGGGCCTTTCCGCCGTGGCCATCCAGCACGAATGCGACCACCTCGACGGCAAGGTCTACGTGGAGCGCATCTCCAGCCTCAAACGCGAGCGCATCCGCAAGCGAATGAAGCGCCTCAAGGAAGCCCGACGGGCCCAGGCCTCCTCGTGAGGCTTTCCTCGATTCGTCGCGCACGGCGCGCCGGGCTCTCTGCCCGGCGCTTTTTCCAGGCAGGGCGTCGCTCGCGTCATCCTCGCCGCTGGCCGGCCGGCGTTCTCGGTCCTCGCTTCGGCCCGGGTCCGACCTGCGCTTTCGGCGCCCGAAGGCGATCGCTTTCCGGGTCTCGCGGGCGCGGATCCGAGGAGCTCCTCGAAAAA
>QGUN01000101.1 GCA_003242475.1 Pseudomonadota bacterium | reverse complement strand
ACGGCGGCGCACTTGCGCTCGACGGTGGAGCAGGCGAGGTCGCGGACGAAGTGGGCATCCTCGAGGGGGATGAAGCAGAAGTCCTCGCAGGCTGTGCGCACGCCGTCGCAGACGTCCACGGCGCCGTGGAAGACGTTGGGGTCGTCGGGCTCGCAGTCGTGCAGGTCGGGATCCCCGTCGAGGTCCCAGTCGAAGTCGGGGTTGAGGGAGAGGGAGATGGTTAGCTCCGTCTTCTTCGCCTGGGCGGAGACCTCGGCGGTGGTCTGGCCGGTGGCGAGCACGGCGGGACCGCCCTCGAGGCGCTGGGCCAGGACTTCGACGCCCAGGTTCAAGGTCTCGGTCACGGAGGCGAGGGGGAGGCGCGCCTCCACCGGGTGAGCGGGAAGGCTCGTCGACTTGGCGAGGTCGACCTCGACACGGCGTTGCTCGCCGCCGGTCATATAGATGAAGGCGACCTTGTCGAGCTCTCGGTTGAAGTTTTCCTGGTACTCGACGAGCTCGGGGGAGGGCTCGAGGGTGATGTCGACGACGGCCTCGTGGGGCTCGAGACCGCCGGACCCTCCGGTCCCTCCGGCCCCTCCGGTGCCTCCGCTCCCCCCGGAGCCTCCCGTGCCGCCGGACCCCGCCTCGCCGGTCGAATCGCCGACGCAGTACCTGACGCCGTCGACGTCGGCGCAGCGCTTTCCCTCCGGGCAGTCGGCATCGGTCTGGCACAGGTCCTCGAGATCCTTCAGGCAGCCCACACCACCGAGGCACAGCAGGGCCGTGGCCAGCAGCCAGGGGTACGGGGTACGCCGCATCCGGGTGCCCTCCAGCTCCAAACGAGAAGCAAAAAGCTTAGCCCAGGTCGGACGGGAACCAAATTTCCGCCCGCCGGTCCGACGCGGCGCAGAGCTAGCACGCCCGGAGTTCGGCGTCACCAGGGCCGATCGGCCCCCTGCACCCTGCCCGCCGCTGCGGGGAACGCGTACCCTCGGCAGCGACTCGATCGGCGCCGAGTCGAGGAGCACGTCGAGGGCCTCCGAGCCCGCATCCTACAGACGACCGAAGACGAGGATGTGATTCTCGCCACGGCAGCCCACGAAGGTGACCGCGAGACTGTACTCCGAGAGCGGAAGGGACGAGAGGACGAAGGGCTCGGCGCAGCGATCGAGCCGATGCTGCACAGGCTCCTGGAGCGAGGGGAGGCCTTCCGGGTCGAGAGGAAGCTCCCACAGCGAGCCGGTGCAGTCGTCGGCCATCCAGAGCGAGTAGGCGCTGCGGAACGGATCGATCGCGGAGGGGCAGGCACCGGGCGGAAGCGGCACATCCCGGACGAAGACGTCGCTCGCGAAGCTGCCGGTCCGCCGCAGCACGGTCGCCCGCGGTGACGAGGACTGGTCGAAATAGCTCAGGAACAGGTATCCGGCGTTGCGAAGCGGTGCGAAGAAGCGGTTCACCGCCGCGCCTGGAGGGGGCTCGAGAAGGGACGCAACTCGGGTCCCATCCCATTTTACCTGGAGCGATCCGATCCTCGGATCGCCCTCGATCGTGAAGAGGATGTCGAGGATACCAAAGGGTTCGGATCGGTCGATGCTCAAATGACCGACCCGCCACGACGGATCACCCAGCAGTTCGTCCAGAAGGACGTAGGTGCATTCGCTCCCCTCGGCATCGCAGCGGGGAAAGAGGGAGAAGTCGAAGGGTGAAGGTGGCGGGTAATCCTGGCTCCTTTCCCACACGGCGACGCCGAAGTCGTCGCGAAGCGGCGCAACCACCGTGGTCATGGGCCCGTTCTGCATGGCCGCCACGGATCCACGGAAGTACTTCGAGCTGGTGCGAGCATCTCGCAACTGATCGTTCTGGACTTCGACCAGATAAATGGCTTTATCCCCTACGCGTACATAGCGAGGGTCTTCGCTCCCCGAAACGACGGCAAACGCGTTGGCGTCTCGATTGTAAAGGTCCCTCCAGGAGAAAGGAAAGGCGGTTTCGTAGAGCCGAATCGTGTTCACCCCTGGCCGCTCGATGGCGACCACGCACTTGCGGTCCTCGGCCCGGCAGTAGAGATCCGCGACGGTCTCGTCCTCTCCCAGGGGGAGGAAGCAAAAGGACGAGCCACAGGCCTGGCGCACGCCGTCGCAGACGTCGTAGGCGCCGTGATGGACCTCCGGATCCGCGGGTGCGCAGTCGGTGAGGTCGGGGTCGCCGTCGAGGTCCCAGTCGAAATCGCGAACGAGGGAAAGCGTGGCGACGGCCGTCAGGCGCTGATGAGCAAAGAGTTTCACGACGATCTCGCCCTCGCCCAGGGGCGCGAGGCTTCCGTCGCGGCGGTAGCCGCGCGCCGCCACTTCCAGCCTGCGCTCCTCCTGTCGGGATTTCAGCGGCAGGCGAATCTCCAAGGGTCCCAGCGGAAACGTTTCGTCCTGAGCGAGTGGAAACAAGACTTCCCGCTCGCCATCGGTATTCGCATGCCGGATGACGATGGAGGCGATCCTGCGGTCATGACGCTCGAGATAGGCGATCAGCTCGGCATCGGCGAGGAGCTGGAGCTCCACCGTGGTGGAGACCGGGTAGAGGTCGGAGCCGTCGCCGCCTTGGCCTCCCGCGCCGGGCTCGCCGTCGACCTCGCGGACGCAATAGCTCCCGTACTCGAGGGCGAGACAGACGTGCCGGGCGGGACAGTCCTCGTCGGTCCGACACTCGTTTCCCCCTTCCGCGGATCGCCCGCAGTTCGCGAGCCACGCGGTCGCGAACGCGAGCAGAATTCGATGACCGAATCGCCTCGTCATGTTGCCCTCCACGCCGAAGGTCTCGGTCCCCAGAGCGATATTCGGCTCGTTAAAGCGAGGATAGCCCAAGGGGACGAGGCCGAGAAATTCCGGGGGCACCGGGGAACGCCGATGCGGCGACCGTGCGACTGGAAGCCATCACGAGGCGAAAGCGCGCCCCATCGGTCGATCGCCGGATGGAAGGTGGGCGCGGCCGTTGCAAGCAGCGAGTTCCGCCTTACGTTGGCGCCGCCGACCGGCGCGGCCCCGGCAAACCTGCTAAGAATGCGGCGTCCGCCGGCGGAGCCCCGCGGCCCAAGCTGCAAGAGGCTGCCGCGAGGGCGCGTCGATCTCTCGCCCATCCCGAGGGACGCACATGCGTAAGAACCTCCCCGCGAAGGCACAGGAACTACTCGAGCTGCAGCGCCGCGCCGATTCGCTGCTGGAGGCCGAAAATTTCGAGGAGGCGATCGACCTGCTCCGCGAGGTCCGGGACGGCGCGCGCAAGGAGGGCTGGGGGACCGCCACGCCGGCCTATCTCCTCTCCTTCGTCTATTTCCGACAGGACCGGCTGGAGGACGCCTTCCACCTCTTGCTGGAGTCGTTGTCGCAGGACCCACTCAACCCGCAATTTCACGCGGCGCACCAGACGCTCATGCAGAGGATGCGGGAGGTGATCGAGGCGAAGGACCTGCCGCCCGACGACCCGCGAATCCCGCGCTACCACGCCATCCTGGCGCGCGAGGGCGAGGCCACCGTGGAAACCCACCTGGCGATGGTCCGGCACCTGACCGCGACCGAGAAGCTCGACGAGGCCCGCAAGCTGGCGGATGCGCTCACCGTGCTTCACCCGGAGCATCCGGAGGTATGGCGGCTCCACATCGCGCTCGGAGGCCGGGAGCGAGTGGAAAGCGAGGCCCCGGAGCTGCCGGCTTTCGTCCTCTCTCCGCCCCGGGTGGCGAAGGCCTGAGGGAGGTGGGCGATGAAGGTTCGACTCGACCGGGAGCTCAAGGATCTCGTCGGCGCTCTGGCCCAGGCGGACGATCTGGCCCGTGAGGGGAATTGGGCGGAGGCGCGCGACCGCCTGCAGAACGGCCGGGCGACGGCGCGTCGGCTCGGCCTCCCCTACGCGCGGATCGCGTGGCGACTTTGCGTGGCGCTCGACAACCTGGGGGAGGTGGAGGAGGCCTTCCGGATGGCGCTCGAGGCCATCGACCAGGACCCGCTCGCGCCGGAATACCGCCTCTCCTTCACGATCGTGGCCCGGCGCCTACGCGAGCGGGTGGAGTCGCTGGCGCCGCAAGACCCTTCGATCCCGCGGCTGCACGCGCTTCTGGCCGCCAACGACGAGGCGGACGAGTCGACGCACCTGGCGATGGCACGGCACCTGGTCATGCAGGGTGACCTGGCCGGCGCCCGAAGGCTGCTCGAGGCGGTGACCACGGTCTCGCCGAACTGCGCCGATGCCTGGAGCCTGCTGGCCGAGGTGAACGCCAAGCTCGGCGACGAGGAGGCCCGAAGTCGCTGCGAGGTGGAGGCCACGGCCGCCCGGGCGGCGCGGGAAGCGTCGATCGTCACCCACAGCCCTGCGCTCTGAATCGGGAGTTCGTCGGTCCGACCGCCGCGCGCGGGCCGGCTCTCAAGCGAAGTAGCTCACCTCCTCGACCGCCGGCTCCAGCTGGATGCGAACGTCCGGCCGGGCCAGGATCGACCTCTTCACCGAACAGCGATCGACCGAGCGAAGAAGGGCGTCGCGGTACTTCTCCGGAAAGCCGTGGGGCGGTCGGATGCGAAATTCGGCACCGACCAGGGTACCGTTCTCCGAGCGGAAGACGCCCTCGACCGCCAGGCCCTCCGTCGGCATGTCGCGGCTCAGGCAGAAGGCCAGGGCGTAGTAGCCGATGCAGGTGGAGATGGAGGCGAGGAAGAGCGAATAAGGCGAGGGCGCCTCGCCCCGCCCTCCCTTCGACCGCGGCTGATCGGTGAAGACGACGTGCTCGCCCACCCGCGCGCTGACCTTCCGCCCGCCGGGAAAGCCCACCTTCACGCTCACGTACTCGATCACGGACCCGCCTCCTCGGCACTAAGGGTGGGTCGTTCTCACCCACCCCGCATCGAGGGCCCGTGGTCCGGCCGACCGACTCGGAACCGTCGATTCTGTTCCAGGCGGCGCGCGGCCCGTGGCACAG
>QGUN01000043.1 GCA_003242475.1 Pseudomonadota bacterium | reverse complement strand
ATGTCCGCTCCCCGGGCGATGTCCCCCCGGGGCGACGTCCACCCCCCGGGCGATGTCCGCCGAATCAAAGACCCGACCCTCGGAAGCGAGAATGCCGCCCCAGGGAATCGAGGCTGAGGTCGCCCGGCTCCCATCCCCGTGGGCGAGACCGCCACTCCTCCTCGCCCCGTTTCGTCCCCTGCCGCGAGGCGGGTACGAGCCGCGGCCGTCTGAATCGGCGGACATTGGTTTGCGCCGGGGGACGGCCGTCGGAGATCTCGGACATGCGCCCAGAGGTGCGGCTCTTTGATTCCGCGGACATGCGCCCCCGAGGCGCGGCCTCTTGACTCGGCGGACATGCGCCAGGGGGGCGGCTCGTTGATTCCGCGGACATGCGCCCAGAGGTGCGGCTCTTTGATTCCGCGGACATGCGCGCGCGGCGGGGGGCGGTGGCCACGGGCGGGTGTCAGGGGAAGACCTCTTCCTCCTCGTCGATCTGGATGTCTTCCTCGACTCCGGTGTCGTCCTGGGGGCAGGCGCCGCCCTCGTGCCGGGGGCAGGGACAACCGCGCTGGGTGGTGGGGGCCTGCAGGGCGCGGGTGTAGGCCTCGGCGGCTGCGCGCGCGGCCTCGATGGCCTCCGGATCGCCGGCCGGCGCCTCGAAGCGGAGAACCGCGCCGTTCGGCGTCTCCTCCAGCGTCACCGCGGCGCCGCTCTCCAGCGCGTGCGTCGCCTCGGCGTGCGCATCGCAGAGCGGACATCCGCCCGGACAGCTCGGGCCGCGGCGCATCGGCTCCGCCGGCCCCTCCCGCGTGGGCGGCGGGACGTCTCCCTGGGCGAGTGCCAGACCGCCCAGAAGGAGTCCACCGCCCAAGACCATCGCCCGGATCGCTTTCGTTGCCGACATGGGTCCCCCTCCTTCAGGGTAGGAAGGGGATCCTCCTCCACGTTCGCAACAGGCCCGTCATCACCCGGGCGAAGCGACGGGCGCCCGCCTCTCCGGCAGGCGGGGCGAAGAGGGGCCCGCGGTTGTCGACCACGGTCTGCGCCTGGGTGAAGCGGCGGAGGCCCTCCTCGCCGTGCCGCCGACCGACGCCCGAGGTCTTCATCCCACCCATGGGCGCGTCCACGGCGCCCCAGCCCAGCGGGTAGGCGTCGTTGACGGTGACGGTGCCGGCGCGGATCCAGGTGGCGAGGTTGCGCGCGCTCTCCACGTCGGCGGAGTAAATGGCGGCCGCCAGGCCGTAGGGCGTCTGGTTGGCCTTCTGCACTGCCTCCTCGTCCGTGAGGAAGGCGTCGATCCACACCACCGGCCCGAAGACCTCCTCGGAGTGGAGGCGCATCTCGGGGGTGACGCCCTCGAGCACGGTGGGCTCGTAGAAATAGGGGCCGATGTCCTCGCGACGCCGTCCGCCACAGAGGACGCGCGCGCCCTTCTGCACCGCGTCGTCCACCATCTCCACGACCTTGCGGAGCTGCCTTTCGGTGGTGAGCGAGCCCACGTCCGCGCCCCAGTCGAGGCTGGCGCTCAGCCGAAGCTGGCGCGTCTGCCGAACGAAGCGTTCTACGAAGGGCTCGTAGACGTTGCGGTGCACGTAGATGCGCTCGATGCCCATGCAGACCTGGCCGGCGCCGGTAAAGCACCCCCAGACCGCGCCCTTGACCGCGCGGTCGAGGTCGGCATCGGCGCGGACGATCATCGGGTTCTTCCCGCCGAGCTCGAGGGAGCAGCCGATGAGCCGCTCACCGGCCTGACGCCCCACGATCCGCCCCGTGGCGGCGGAGCCTGTCAGGCAGATGTAGTCGACCTCTTCGACGAGCGCTGGCCCCAGCGCCGGGCCGGAACCGGTGACGATCGAGAAGAGGCCGAAAGGAAGACCGGCCTCGAGCAGGAGGTCGAGCGCCCAGAGCGCCGAAAACGACGTCTGCTCGTCCGGCTTGAGAACCGCTCCGTTGCCTGCGAGGAGGCAGGGCACCAGGTCGTCGACGGCGAGGAGCAGCGGGAAATTCCAGGGGGCGATGAAGCCCACGACGCCGACCGGGTGATGGTACTGCCAGGTGGTGCTGATGCCGGGCAGCGGCGGCTGGCGCTTGCGGGGGCGGAGGATGCGCTCGGCAACGTTGACGTAGTAGCGCACGGTATTCGCCGTGCCGATCACCTCCTCGAAGGCGTGGCGACGCGCCTTGCCGCTCTCCAGCTGGATGAGGTCCATCGCCTCCTCCTGGCGATCGAGGAGGAGATCGTGGAAGCGCAGGAGGATCTTCGCCCGCTCCTCGTAGCGCGTGCGCGCCCACCGGAGCTGCTCCTCCCGCGCGGTGCGGACGGCGTGGCGGACGTCCTCCGGAGCGCAGGCCGGGAGCAGGCCGAGGGTCTCGCCCGTGAAGGGGATGCGCACCTCGAAGGCATCGCGGATCCCTTGGGTCGCGATTCGACTCGCCAGGCGATCGAGAAGCGCCTCGCTCACCCGCCCCGTCGGTGTTCGCCTCGGGCTCTGCGGAGCGCGGCCGTAGGTCGGGGCCTTCCCCGGCATCGTCTCCATGCCATCCCCCGTCGCAGCGGAAGGAAGGTTGTCCACCGGCAGGCCCGTCCGGCAACTCACGCGGCTTGCTCGAGTGGGGATCCCCTCCCTTCCCGTTCTCGCTTCAGCTGGGCCTGCCTCCACCAAGTGTAGACGACGGGGATGATCTCGAGGGTGAGGAAGGCGGAGCTGAAGAGCCCGCCCACCATGGGCGCGGCGATCCGCTTCATCACGTCCGCACCGGTCCCCTGCGACCAGAGGATGGGCATCAGTCCGATCAGCGTGGTCAGGACCGTCATCACCTTGGGCCTCACGCGCAGGACGGTGCCCTCGTAGTGCGCCCAGATCACGTCCTCGATGCCGCGCATCTTGCCCGCGGCCTTGCGCCGCTCGTACGCGCGATCGAGGTAGACCATCATCACGATTCCGGTCTCGGCGGCCAGGCCGACCAAGGCGATCATCCCCACGTAGACCGCGGTGGAGAGGCGGTAGTCGAGAAGCCAGAGCAGCCAGATGCTCCCCACCATGGCAAAGGGGATGGTGAGCAGGACGATCGCCACCTGCGCGAAGTTGCGGAAGTGCAGGTAGAGCAGCAGGACGACGGAGAGGAGCGTGAGCGGAAGCAGCCACCTCATCCTTTCCGCCACCCTCTCCATCAGCTCCCACTCGCCCGACCACTCCAGGAAGGTCCCCGCGGGAAGGCGCAGCTCGCCCCGTGCGATGGCATGGTCCACGGCGGCGCGCGCCCGGCGCACGTAACCGCCCACGTCGGTCGCAGCGTCCAGGTCCACGTATACGTGACCGACGAGGTGGCCGTTTTCGCTGCGGATCATCGGCGGACCGGTGACGATCTGCACGCGCGCGATCTCGCCCAGCGGGATCTGCGCCACCTTCCCGCCCTCGCGCGGGATGGGGACGAGGACGTTTTCGAGCGCCTCCGGATCCTCCCGAAGCTCGCGCGGATAGCGGACGTTGACCGAGAAACGGCGCCGGCCCTCCACGGTGGTGGTGACCGGCTCGCCGCCGATGGCCGTCTCGATCACCTCGTTGACGTCCGCGACGTGCAGGCCGTGGCGCGCCAGCGCCTCGCGATCGGGCACGACGTCCAGGTAGAGCCCACCGAGGCCCCGTTCGAAGAAGGCGGAGCGGGTGCCCGGAATGGCGCCGAGCACGCGCTCGAGGTGTACGCCCACCGATTCGATCGAGCCGAGGTCCTGCCCGTAGACCTTGATCCCCACCGGCGTGCGGATGCCGGTGGAGAGCATGTCCACCCGCGTCTTGATGGGCATGGTGAGCGCGTTGGTCCAGCCCGGCTGGTCGAGCGCCTCGTTCATCTTCGCGAAGAGCTCCTCGGTGGTGATGCGGCGCTCGTCGGGCCAGAGCCAGCGGAAGGCGGGATGGAGGAATTCCGGAAGCCCGCTCCAGAAGCGCTCCTCCTTCACCATTCGCCATTCGTCCCGCGGCCGAAGGCGCACCACCGTCTCGATCATCGAGAGCGGAGCCGGATCGGTGGCGGTCTCGGCGCGCCCGGCCTTGCCGAAGACCGTGACCACCTCGGGAAAGCTGCGCAGGATGGCGTCCTGGCGCTCGAGCGCGGCGCGGACCTCCTCGATGGAGACGTTGGGAAGCGTGGTGGGCATGTACAGCAGGTCGCCCTCGTCGAGCGCGGGCATGAATTCGGAGCCGAGCAGTGGGACGAGCGGGATCGTCGCCACCACGGCGGCCGCGCCGATGGCCACCGTGGTCTTCGGGTTGCGAAGCGCCACGAAGACCATGGGGCGGTACAAGGAGACCAAAATTCGAGACACCGGATGCTGGGCCTCGGAGCGGATCTTCCCGCGCACGAGCCAGACCATCAGCACCGGCGCCACCGTCACGGAGAGGACGGCGGCGAAGAACATGGCGAAGGTCTTCGTGTAGGCGAGGGGCGAAAAGAGCCGGCCCGCCTGGCCCTCGAGCGCAAAGACGGGGAAGAAGGAGACCGTCACCACCAACAGCGAAAAAAAGATCGCCGGGCCGACCTCCTTGGCCGCGTCGATCACCACGGCGACGCGCTCCCGGCGGGTTTGAGCCGGATGGCGCTCGAGCCTCTTGTGGGCGTTTTCCACCAGCACGATGCTGGCATCGACCAGCGCCCCGAGCGCGATGGCGATCCCCCCGAGGCTCATGATGTTCGAGGTGATCCCGAGCCAGGACATGGGGATGAATGCCAGCGCAACCGAGAGCGGCAGGATCACGATCGGCACGAGGGCGCTGCGGAAATGCAGCAAGAAAACGACGATGACGAGGGCGACGACGATCCCCTCCTCGAGAAGCGTGCCCTTCAGCGTGTCGACGGCGCGGGCGATGAGATCGGAGCGGTCGTAGACCGTCACCCAGGTCACGCCCTCCGGGAAAGAGGGTTCGAGCGCGCGGAGCTTTTCCTTGACCGCCTCGATCACGCGCAGGGCGTTTTCGCCGTGGCGCATGACCACGATGCCGCCCACCGCCTCGCCCTGTCCGTCCAGATCGGTGACGCCCCGGCGGATGTCGCCGCCGAAGGCGATGCGAGCGACGTCGCGCAAAAGGATCGGCGTGCCCCGCTCGGTGGCGCCCACCGCCACCTTTTCCAGGTCCTCGAGCGAACCGAGGTAGCCTCGACCTCGGATCACGTATTCGCGGCCGCTCATCTCCAGCAGCCTTCCGCCGGAGTCGCCGTTGGAACGGCGGACCGCGTCGCCCACCTGGGCGAGGGTGATCCCGTAGGCGCGCAGGCGGTTGGGATCGACCGTGACCTGGTACTGCTTTTCGTAACCGCCCACGCTGGCCACCTCGGCCACCCCGGGCACGGAGCTCAGCGCATAGCGCAGGGTGAAGTCCTGGAAGGCCCGCAGCTCGGCGAGGCCGTGCCTTCCCGCGCGATCGACGAGCGCGTACTGAAAGATCCAGCCGATTCCCGTGGCGTCGGGGCCGAGACGGGGCTCCACGCCCTCGGGCAGCCGCGCGCGAAGGCTGGAGAGGTATTCGAGCACGCGGCTTCGCGCCCAGTAGAGGTCCGTGCCCTCCTCGAAGAGCACGTGCACGAAGCTCATGCCGAACATGGAGTAGGCGCGGACGTCGGTGACCCTGGGAGCGGAGAGGAGCGCGGCGGTGATCGGGTAGGTCACCTGGTCCTCGACCAGCGTCGGGCTGCGGCCCTTCCATTCGGTGTAGACGATGACCTGGGGATCGGAGAGGTCGGGCAGCGCGTCCAGGGGCGTCGTCCGGATGGCGTGGTAGGCGGCCATACAGGCGAAGACGGTCGCCAGGGCCACGAGGAGGCGGTTTTTCGCGCAGAACTCGATGACGCGCTCGATCATCTCAATGCGCTCCGTGCTCGTGGCTGCTCTCGCCTGCGCTCAACCGATCGAGGGCAGAGCGGAGCCGGCTCTCCGCGTCCACGAAGAAGCCCGCGCCCGTCACCACCCGTTCACCGGGCTCGACCCCCTCGACTGCCATCCGCTCCGAGCTGCGTCCGAGGACGGTCACCGCTCTCGGCGAAAAGCGACCTCCCCCGCGCGCCACGATGACGTAGTCGCTTTCGCCCGCCTCGATGACGGCGTCGCGCGGGACCAGCGTCCCCTCGATCGCCTCCGCCTCGAGGTAGACGTCACCGAAGAGGCCGGGCCGCAGGCGAAGGTCCGGATTGGGCACGAGGATTCGCGCGCGCGTGGTACGGGTGATCGGGTCGA
This sequence comes from Pseudomonadota bacterium, assembly GCA_003242475.1. GTDB lineage: Bacteria > Myxococcota > Myxococcia > Myxococcales > Vulgatibacteraceae > ZC4RG40. Next base: position 16,283 of record QGUN01000043.1, on the reverse strand, counting down.
CGGTGGCGGAGATCCGCGCGACCTCGCCCTCGAACGTCTGACCATCCGCCGCGGAGAACCGAGCGCGGGTGCCGACGCGGATGCGCTGCACGTCGCGAGGGTAGAGCTCCGCCTGGACCCAGACCGAGGAGAGATCGGCGATCTCGAAAAGGAGGGTCTCCGGCGCGATGCGAGCGCCGGCGCTCACGCCGCGGGTGATGACCTGGCCCGCAGCCGGTGCTCGCAGGACGACAGCCTCCACCGGCTTGCCTCGCTTTTCGATGGCGGCGATCTCCCGCGGCGAGAGGCCGAGGAGCTCGAGCCGTCGCCGCGCTGCGCGCGCGGTCTCACCACCCCACCGACGCGCGTCGAGAAAGTCCTGCTGCGCCTGGTAGAGCTCGGGGCTGTAGACGGAGAGCAGCGGCTCCCCCGCTCTGACGTGGGCGCCCTCCTCGGTCACGAAGAGTCGCTCCACCCAGCCCGAAAATCGCGCCTGCACGCGATGCCGGAGATCCTCGGCCGGCTCGACGAATCCCACCGTGCGCACGATGGTGGAAAGGACGCCGCGCTCGGCGAGAGCCGTGCGCACGCCGATTCGCTCCTGCCGCTCCCGGGAGATCGTGACGTCGGTCATGCCCGGGACGGGCCGGCGCGGGGCCGCGCCCTCCTCGGGGACTTGGACCAGCGCCATGCCGCAGACCTCGCAGGTTCCCTCCTCGTCGCGGACGAAGGCGCAGGATTCCATCGGGCAGATCCACTGACCGGGCCTCGCGCCGATGGCGCACGCCACGCGCCGGACCTCCTCGTCCTCGTCGTGGCCATGGACGTGCGTCGTCGCGGTCTCTCCCTCGCGCACCGGTACGAGGTCCATGCCGCAGATGGGGCAGTCGCCGGCGCGGTCGGAGACCACGGTGGGATGCATGGGGCAGTGATAGACCGCGGCGGCTCGTGCGCCGGTGCCGAGCCAGCCCAGCGCCATCGCGGTCGTCCCTGCGGCGGCGAGAAGGACGAGGGCGAGCAATCCCCACCGGACGGCCGCGGCGATCCGCGTGCCCGGAGGCGGCGCCTCCTCGCCCTCGGGAAGCTCGTCGAGAAGGTCGGTATCGCGGATCTCCATCACGATTCGCCTCCGGCCAGCCGGCGCTCGTCGCCGGCGAGGGAAAGCAAGTGGACGAGAGAGACGAATGCGGCCGCACGTGCGGCGAGCATCTGTTCGCGCCGCGCCAGCACGTCGCGCTCACGCTCGACGACCGAGAAGAGAGAGCCGCGCCCCGCGGTGAAGGCGACGGCAGCGGCGCGGGCGCTCTGCTCCGCGCGCGGTAGGATCTCTTCGGCATAGAGGCGGTAGCGCTCGATCTCCGCCTTGGCGGCGGCGTGGGCGGCGCGGATCTCGGCCGCGAGCGCATCGCGACGCGCGGCGATGCGCCGCTCGATGGCCTGCGCCTCTGCCTCGGCGGCCGCCGCCAGTCGCTCGGCTCGCCCGGCGCCGAAGAGCGGGATCGGAAAGCCCACTCCAACGCCGATCATGTCCGGATGCGAAATCCGCACCCCGTAGGAGAAGGAGACATTCGGGTCGGGCAGCTTTTCCTTTCGCGCGCGGCGTGCGCGAAGGAGGAGCGACTCCTTTCGGTGACGGAGGGCGACGAGCTCGGGATGGCGCTCCAAGGCATCGAAGAGCTCGCCGATCGGGGGCAGTTCGAAAAGCTCGGGATCCTCCGGCTCGCCGCGCAGCGGACCGCCCGCGGCGACGGCGGCACCGAGCCGCGCCCGCGCTCCCGCCTCCTGGCTTTCGAGACGAAGGAGGATCTCCGCCAGTCCCGACCGCTCCGCCTCGACGAGCAAGAGCTCCGCATGGGCGCCCTCTCCCACCGCGAAGCTCCTCTGGGCAGTACGGACCAGTCGGTCGAGCGCATCCATTTGCAACGCGACCAGGTCGCGCGTACGCCGGGCGAGCCAGAGCTCGGCGTAGGCCCGCGCCACCGCATCGGTCAGCCCCAGGGCGTGCGCGTCCTGCAGGGCGGAAACCGCGCGCGCGTCCGTCTCGGCGGCGCGGCGGTCGAGGTCGCGCTTGCCGAACCATGGCAGGCGCAGGCGGAGCTCCGCACCCGCCATGGTCATCATGTCCTCCCGGAAAGAGAACGACGGGACCGGCAGGTCGTGGACGAAGAACCCCAGCTCCGGATCGGGAAAGGCCGCCTCCGCCCCGGCGCGCTCCAGCCCGGCCTGGACCTCACGCTCGTAGGCCAGAAGATCGGGATTCCGCGCCCGGGCCGCAGCGAGGACCACGGGAAAACTCAGTCGATCGACTCGAGCGCCTTCTTGTTGTGGTGCCGGGCCGGCGGTGAGAGCCAGCGCGGCGAAAAGACTCGGCCACATGCACGACTCCGCACGCGGCGAGACGGCGGACCCGTCCCCCGCGATCGCGAACGCAACCGACGGCCGCCCGGGCGAAGGACGAGAAAGCCCAGGCGGTCGTCACCTCGACGCGACGACGTGCGGAATCAGCAGAGAAGGACGACCGTGGAGATGAGCGGGATCGGTGGCGGCGTGGCCTGCGGCGTCGGCTCGGAGGGAAAAGCCAGGCCCTCCCCCTCGACCGTGACCGGCCGTTCCCAGGGGATGGCGTCCCACTGCGCCTCCGGGGTGAAACGCGCCTCGCCCGGACCGACCTCCGTGGTCTGCAACACGGGCCGGCAGCAATCCGAGGGCGCCTGCAAGGCGGGCTGCGAATCCGTCTGGTCGGGACAGCAGCACGCTGGAAGCAGTCCCATCGCCTTGCACCAGACGGCAGCGCCGCTCAGGCCGAGCTGCAGAAGCAGGCCCAGCGCGGCGACGAAGGCGTATGGATGCAGGCGACGCAGCATGGGACGATGAGCCGACGACCTGGCGCCGCGGCGCGCGGCGCCACGACCGTCCCTCTTAGTCGCCCGCAGGGCGGCTGTCAAACGAGGGCCAACGGAACTTTCGGGCGCCTTTTCGGTTCGGATCCCCGGTGGAGGAGTGAAATGGTCCCGCGGATCGGCAAGCTGACACTGGCGTTCGCGCTGATGGTGACAGGAGGCGTGCTCGCCACGCTCGCCTGGGGGCGGCTCATGCTCTGGATGGGCGGCACCTGCACCGTCGCCTGCGACCCCGCCACCGGAGCGCTCCTCGGGGCGGTCGGCGGCGGGATCGCCTTCGCCCTGGACGTGGGCGGCCTGCGCACGGCACTCGTCGGGGCGCGGGAAGAGGACGCGGCCGACGTCGATTGATGTAGACTGCCGCCCGCACGAGCCACGAGGGAAAGCGATGAAGCTACGGTTTGCGATCGTCCTGGTTCCCTTCCTCCTGGCGGCCGCCTGCAAGTCGGAGCGTCCCGCCGAAAAGCCGGCGCAGCCTCAGGTCGTCCAGGAGAAGCCGCGAGAGAAAATGCTCACGGCTTCGCCCTTCGATATGAAGATCCGGCCCACGCCCACCAACGAGAAGGGCCAGATCGAGGTCCACGCCAACGCCAAGGGTTTCACGCCGGCCCGGATCTGGGTGGAGGAGGGCAAGCCGGTCAAGCTGGTCTTCATCCGCGACGTGGAGAAGACCTGCATGGATGGCGTGGTCTTCCCGGAACTCGGCATCGAAAAGAAGCTCGAGGTCGGCGTGCCGGTCGAGGTCGAGTTCACGCCGGAAAAGGCAGGGGAGATCGTCTTCCACTGCCCGATGGGGCACGGCAAGAGCTCCGTCGTGGTCCTACCGAAGCAGAGCTGAGCCTGACGATGGCCCGCGGCTTCCTCCCGCGGGCCCCCGAGCCGGTTGCAGTCACCAGCCTCGTGCGGCGACGGATCCGGAGTAGCGAAGGCGCTTCCGGATCCCTTCCGTCACCTGGCCTGTTGCGGCCCCCGTCTGCCGTGCTGCTCGTCGCTCACGTGCCTTTGGGCGCGCTCCCACCTCGCCCCTCGCATCCGAGCCTCCTCGACGGCCGGTCGCCCCAATAGGCTCCTCGATTTGAAGAAACCGCGGTCGCCTCTCGTCCAAGCCGGCGAGCGTTGGAAAGAGAGGCAACCATGCAGTCGCGTACGTTTCTCCCGCTCCTTCTCTTCGCCCTTCTGTCCCAGGCCTGCGTGATCGACGTCGATCACGACCACCGCCACCACTACGACCGCCCGACCCCCCGACAGCCCGGTCGCTGGGGAGATGCCTGCGTGGCGGATTACCAGTGCGCCGCCGGCCTCGTCTGCTTCTCGGGCAGTTGCGAGCCCGAGCGGCTGGGCATCTACGTGCACGGCGCCCTGATCGCGCCGGGCCTTGCCGACGGGCGGGAGTGGGATTCCGACTACGACTTGCCCCGTTCCCTCTGGGTCGAGCTCGGCGATGCCCGCCGGTCCGGCGTGGACGCCCTCTTCGACTTCATGGACTGGGTGGCCCGCTCTGGAGTGAGCGCGCCGGATGTCTTCGGCTTCGGCTACCTGGCCATCGACGACCGCTGGGACGAGCGGCTGACCATCGACCTCGGGCCCACCCGTCGTGACTCTTTCGCGGCGATCTGGTCGAGGCCGTCGGGATGGACGGACGTACCCCTTCACGAGGGCCTCTGGGTGGGCGTCGACCTATTCGACGAGGACCTGGACGGCGACGAGTCCATCGGCGAGGTGACGATCGACGCCTGGGGAATCCGCGAAGCGCTCCACCGCGGCGGAGTGGTCTGGTTCGATACCTACGACACCACCGACGGCCAGCTGCTCCTGCTGGGGCTCGAGGTGATTTCCGAAAGCTGGTGAGCGCCCGGGCCTTGAATCCCGGTCGCCTTTCGGCGATGACGGGGGCTCGCTCGGTCGGCTCCCCCGGGGCCGGCCGGGCGGGGGATCCCTTCCTTCCGGATCGAGCCGGGAGGAGGGATTTCCCTCGGAGTAGGGTGTGCTGCGTTCCTGCCTTGCCGCCGATCCCGCCGAAGCGCCCGGCGCGCGCTGCTTCCTCGACGAGGCTTGCGTTCGACGGCTCCTTGGGCGTCGGCCCGGGAAGGTCGGGCCGATGCACGTCCACGGAAGAACCCTAACCTAACGGTGATCGTCACCGTACGAGCGAGCCTCTGTCGGAAGATCGCGTGAGCAAGAAAATCTCGATCTCGCCCAAGTCCATCCCCTTTCTGCTGGTCCACGTCCTCGCCCTGGGGATCTTCTTCTTCCCCTTTTCCTGGTCCACGGTGGCGCTCATCCTGGCCCTTTACTACGTGCGGATGTTTTTCCTCACTGCGGGTTACCACCGCTACTTCGCGCACCGCTCCTACAAGATGGGCCGCGTCATGCAGTTTCTGATGGCGGTGGGCGGCACCAGCTGTGCCCAGAAGGGACCGCTGTGGTGGGCGGGCCACCACCGCATCCACCACCGCTACTCGGACCAGCCCCAGGACGTTCACTCGCCCAAGGACGGCTTCTGGTGGAGCCACGTGGGCTGGATCCTCTCTTCGGATTACGAGCGGACGCCGGTCGAGCGGATCAAGGACTTCGCTCGCTACCCCGAGCTGCGGTGGCTCGATCGCTACCACCTGGTGCCGCCGACGGTCCTGGCCGTGATCCTGTGGCTGGCCCTCGGCTGGCGCGGGCTCTTCATCTTCTTCGCCTCGACCGTGCTTCTGTGGCACGGCACCTTCCTCATCAACTCCATGGCCCACCTCTTCGGCCGGCGCCGCTACGCCACCACCGATACCAGCCGCAACTCGATGATCCTGGCGCTTCTCACTCTGGGCGAAGGGTGGCACAACAACCACCACTACTATCAGGTGTCCACGCGCCAGGGCTTCTACTGGTGGGAAATCGATATCACCTACTACGTGCTCAAGCTGATGTCTCTGCTCGGCCTGGTGCGGGAGCTGCGCTCGCCCTCGCCCGAGATCCGCGCCCGCAACCAGATCAAGGACGGCCACCACGACGTGGGCATGCTCGGCCTTCCCGCCAACGTCCCCTCCTCCTCCCGCCATCCGCGAGGCGCCGAGGTCTGAGGAAGACGACGCGCCCCGTGCGAGTTATCCCACCGTCGGGCGCCTGCCAGCTGGGCCGAGGCCGAGGCGGGCCTCGAGTTCCTCGCCAGGGGCCTTGGCCCCTGCGTCGCCGATCGGCCGGCGCTAGAATACGGAAAGCATCACCGCGTCCTCGGAGGCCGAGCGCTTGCTTCACCTGGGAGTCCATGACGCATCGCGCATCGCGTGGATGGTCGAGCTTCCTCTCCCCGAAAAAGGGGTGAGGAAGATGGACCTCAGCGTGTCGCTGGAGATCCCGGCCCATGTCTTCACCGACCACGACCCCTGGTCGCGGCTGCAGCTTTTGGCCCGCCTGGGCAGTCCAGACGAGGAAGTCAAGCCAGAGCTCCTGGAGAGCACCGATGCCATCCGGCGTGCGGCGCTGGCCGCCGCGCACCGCGCCAAGGTACGGCGGCGCGAGCTCCTCCGCTCGGCGGTGAACCGGGCGCGCGCCACCGCGGAGGTGGACTGGGAGGAACTCGAGCGGGATTTCGAGAGACTGCTCGAGGAGGCGCTGGCCGAGCTACGCCGCGCGCGCGACTGGATCGGCAAACCGCGCGCCGAGGAATCCTTCGCCCTGGCGCGCGAGCGCAAGCTCGCCGCCGAGTTCCTCTCCAACCAGGTCATCGAACTCGTCTCCCGCGTCCAGCGCGCCGTCGATCACCTGGTGGCCGCGCGAAGGCCCGTGGAGGAATCGATGAAGGCGCCGCTGCGCGCCCTGCAGCGGAAGCTGGTCCGCGAGCTCGCGGCGGAGTACGCCTATCGCAAGGAGCAGGGATTCCCGAGCCCGAGCTCGGCCGATCCGGTCGAACTCGACCGCTATGTCTCGCGCGTCTCGAGCTTGAAGAAGCACTTCCAGGAGATCCTGTTTCTGCAGATCGACTCGGAACACGTCGACAAGCGGCTGCGCTATTTCGTCAGCACCATGGCCGCCATCCTCGCGGCGCTGGTGGTCATTCCCTTGACCGCCATCGCGACTGGAAGCCACGGGCTCGGCGGACTGGGCTTCGGGCTCTCGACCTCGCTGCTCATCGCCGTGCTTGCCTACGGGGTGCGCGAGCGGATCAAGGAGGGCGTGCGCGGCTGGCTGACCTCGCGGGCGGCGAAGGTGGGCCGGCGAACCACGCTTTCCATCCCCCCGCGCGCATCCGGGGAGGGGCAGCGCGTGGCGCGGGTGCGCGAGACCTTTTCCACCCGTCGCATCAAGCAGACCGACCCGGTCCATCCGGATCTCCCCTCCTCGCTGCCGATGACCTGCCTCCGCTACCAGATGACCGGGGTGGTGGGAGGCGAACTACGGGAGCCCAGCTCGCATCGGGTCAAGCTCGTCTTCCGCTACGACCTGACGCCGATCTTTTCCCGCCTGCACGACCCGGTGGAGGAGGTGCCCATCCTCGACGAGTCGGGCGAGAGGCTCGCCTTCGCCGAGGCGCCCCGCCTTTACCGCTTTCCCGTCGAGGCGCGTCTCTTCGACGGGGAGAAGACCCAGGCCATTTCGGGCAAGCTGCTCGTACACAAGGGTGGCCTGGTGCGAATCGAGTCGAACGAGCCCGAGACCGTCCCGCTCCTCGACGAGCGGGTGGCCTCCCTCCCGGCGGGCATGATGGGGAGGCGCTGATGGCGACCATCGCCGTGACGGGTGCGACCGGCTCGATCGGCCGTCGTCTGATTCCCGCCCTGCTCGAACGCGGCGATCGCGTGGTGGCGCTGGTCCGGTCGCCGCCCCGCGAGGGCCTTCCCGCCGAGGTCGAACAACGCGCCTGGGAGGCGACCTACAAGACCGCCGACCTCGCAGGCGTAGACGCCGTCGTCCACCTCGCCGGCGCGCCCGTGGCCAACCGGCGCTGGACCGAAGCTCGCAAGCGCTACATCGAGCTCTCCCGCCTGCTCGGAACGCGATCCGTCGTCTCGGGCATCCGCGAATTTCCCGGCGTGCGCGTCCTCGTCTCCGCCTCGGGCATCGACTACCACGGCGATACCGGCGACGTGCCCATCTCGGAGCAAAGTCCGGCCGGGCGCGGCTTCCTCCCCGACCTCGCCGTTCGCTGGGAGCAGGAGGCGGAAAAGGCCCGCGAGCTCGGCGCCCGCGTCGTCCTGGTACGAACCGGGATGGTGCTGGCGCGCGGCGAGGGCGTGCTCGCCCGCATGGAGCCCATCTTCCGCGCGGGCTTCGGCGCGCGCCTCGGGACCGGGGCGCAATGGGTGCCGTGGATCCACTGGCAGGACGAGGTGGGCCTGATCCTGCACGCCCTCGACCACCCGCAGCTCGATGGCCCGATGATCGCCACGTCGCCAAACCCCGTGACGAACCGCGAGTTCACCCGCGCCCTCGCCCGGGCAATGGGGCGACGCACCTTCCCCGCTCCGGTCCCCGCGCCGGTGCTCCGCCTCGTCCTCGGCGAGATGGCGACCGCCGTGCTGTCGAGCCATCGGGCGACGCCCCGGGTCGCGCTCGAGACCGGCTACCGCTTTCGCTTCCCAGAGCTGGAGCCCGCCCTCGCCGATCTCTACGGCGCGTGATCCGACCCTCAGATCTTCCGCGCCAGCAGGATTCCGTCGCGGACGGTGAGGAGAACCTGCTCCACGCGCGGGTCGGCCGCCACGCGACGGTTGAACGCCGCGATCGCCCGGTCCGATTCCGCCTTCGGATCCAGAACCCGACCGCTCCACAGCGTGTTGTCCGCGACCAGGAGCCCACCCGATACGAGGAGGCGGATCGACTCCTCGTAGTAGGCCTCGTAGGATTCCTTGTCCGCGTCCACGAAGACCAGCTCGAAGCTCGCGTCGGGCAGCTCGCGCAGCGTATCCAGCGCTCGACCGCGGCGCAGCTCGATCTTGTGTCCGTCCGGGCTCTTGGCGAAGAACTCCGCGGCGATGTCGGCGTGCGCGTCGGAGATCTCGCAGGTGACGATGCGGCCGTCGTCCGGCAGGGCGGAGGCCATGCAGAGCGCCGAGTAGCCGGTGAAGGTGCCGATCTCCAGCACGCGCCGCGGTCGCACGAGGCGAACCAGCAGCCGCAGGAGATTGCCCTCCACCCTGCCCACCATCATCTGGGGCGCGGTGGTCCGCTCGCGCGTCACCTCCGCCAGCTCGTCGAGAAGCGGCGGCAGCGGGCTGGCGAGCTCGGCCGCGTAGGCCTCGATCGCCGGGTCGACGATCTTCATCGCCGCGCCTCCGCGGTCAGCGTCCTCGCCAGCTCGTCGTAGAGATAGATCGCCGATCGGATCGACTTGTCGAAATCCGAAAGGGAAAGGCTTTCGTTCTCGCCGTGGGCGTTGGTGTAGGGGTCCTCCACGCCGATGAGCAACGCGGGCACGCCGCCGAGTTCACGAGCGAAGGGCTCGACGAAGGGGATGGAGCCGCCGCAGCCCACGCGAACCGCGGGAACGCCGAATCCCTTCTCCAGCGCGCGGAAGGCGGCAGCGAAGGCCGGATGATCGGTGGGCGTATGCCACGGACCGTTGGCCGTATCGATGCGCACCTCCACCTGCACGCCCCAGGGCGCGGCATCGCGCAGCGCCTTCTCCAGTTGCCTCGCCACCTTCTGGGGGTCCTGGTTGGGAACGATGCGGATGCCCACGCGCGCCCAGGCCGAATCGACCAGGACGTTGCGCGCGTCCTTGCGGCTGGAGGCCTGGATGGCGTTGACCACCAGCGAAGGCTGCCACCAAACCGCCTCGAAGGGGTGGTGCTCTTCGAAGAGGCGAACCCCCGGAAGGAGGCCGACCTGTTCGGCGAAGCGCTCGCGCGTCACGGGGAGTTTTTCCAGCTCCGCGCGACCGGCCTCGTCGAGGCCGAGCACGTCGTCGTAGATCCCTGGGATGGCGATGCGGCCCTTCTCGTCCACCAACGAGGCGAGCATCTTCGAGAGCGCCATGGCCGCGTCGGGGACGGGACCGCCCCACATGCCGGAGTGAACCGAGGCACGGATCGAGCGGACCTCGACGTCGGCCACGACCAGACCGCGCAGCGCCGTGGTGATCGAGGGAATTCCCGTCTCGACGTTGGCGGTGTCGGTGAGGACGATGGCGTCCGCACTCAGACGGTCGCGGTAGGTCTTCAAGAAGCTGGAAAGGTGGCCGGATCCGATCTCCTCCTCACCCTCCACCACGATCTTCACGTTGAGAGGCAGGCGACCAGCGCCAGAGAGCCAAGCATCGACTGCCGCGGTGTGGACGACGATCCCCGCCTTGTCGTCGGCGGTCCCGCGGCCGTAGAGGCGGCCGCCTCGTTCGACCGGTTCGAACGGATCGCTCTCCCACTTCGCCCGATCGCCGGCCGGCTGCACGTCGTGGTGCGCGTACAGCAGCACCGTCGGAAGGGCCGGATCGACCAAGATCTCACCGTAGACATAGGGATGAGCGCCCGGGACCTCGAGGATCTCGACATGCTGGAACCCTCGTCTTTCCAGGAGCTTGGCCGTGGCGCGCGCGCTTTCCCGGACCATCTCCGGGTCGAAACCGTCGAAGGAGACGCTCGGGATGCGCACCAGCTCCTCCAGGTCGCGTCGATGCTCGGCGGCGGTGGTCTCGTAGTGTTTCAGAGCCTTCTCCACGGACATTCGGTATCCTCCTGGCAAGCGGGCTCCTCTCTCTAGCGAGCTTTGCGCGGGCGGTAAAGCGCCGGGGACTCAAATCTTGTTTGCCTTCCTCAAGGGAGGTGGCATCATCAATAGCAACGCATGAGGCCCAGCTTGACGTGCAGTTCGGGGACTCGAATGCGTAGTTTCCGGTCGGGCCAGTTGGGACGTTCCGGGTGATACGTAACGCGAGCCAAGGAGTCAGAATGGCAACCAAGACTGCAGCGAAGGCGGCGAAGGCGCCCGCCAGCATCTCTACCACCAAGCTGATCCAGACCGTTGCCGACAAGGCTGCCAAGAAGAAGCTCGATCTGACCAAGAAGGAGATCGCGGCGACGGTCGAACTGATGCTCGAAACGGTTGCCGAGGAGGTCAAGAAGGGCAACCGCGTCAGCCTGAAGAACTTCGGTGTCTTCAAGCGGCACATCAAGCCCGCGCGGCCGAAGAGGATGGGCCGCAACCCGAAGACCGGCGAGGAGATCGTCATCCCGGCCAAGAAGGCCGAGAAGGTGATCAAGTTCCGGCCGGCCAAGGTCTGGAAGGAAGCCGTCAAGAACGCGCGGACCTGAAGTTCCCCTTCTCTTCGCGAGCGACCCCGTCCTACGGGACGGGGTCGTTCCTTGCGGATTGCCGGCCGGCGCAACGATGCACATGGTGACGGCTCGGCATGCGCAAGGAACGCCCCCTTTCGGAGCTCGCGGATGCGATCGTGACCGAAGTCGCCCGGGAGCTTCGCGAACGGAAGCTCCCCGTCGCCACGTATCGCGTCCAGTTCTCCCGCTCCTTTCGCTTGCACGAGGCCGTCGGCCTCGTCCCCTACCTGCGCGACCTCGGCATCTCCCACATCTACGCCTCGCCCCTGCTCCGGGCCAACCGCGACTCGTCCCACGGCTACGACGTGGTCGCGCACGACGAGATCGATCCGAACCTCGGGGGCGAGGAAGGCCTCCGCGCCCTGGTGGAGGCCCTTCACCAGAACGGGATGGGTCTCATCCTCGACTTCGTCCCCAATCACATGGGGATCGGAAGCGAGAACGCCTACTGGCAGGACGTGCTGGAGAACGGCCCCTCCTCCGTCTACGCCCGGTTTTTCGACATCGTCTGGAAACCGGTAAAGGACGAGCTCGAAAACAAAGTTCTCCTGCCCGTCCTCGGCGACCAGTACGGCGCGGTCCTGGAGGCCGGGGAGCTCGTCCTCGAGTACGCCGAGGGTAGCTTCTCCGTGCGCTACCACGACCACCGCTTCCCCATCAACCCGCGCCACTATCCCATGATCCTCGAGCAGGGAATCGAGGAGCTGCAGGGCGAGGGGCAGCCCACCGAGGACGTCGAGGAGCTGCTTTCGATTTGCACCGCCTGTAACAACCTGCCCCCGCGGACCGAGGCGGATCCCGTGCGGATCCAGGAGCGACGGAGGGAAAAGGAAGTCATCAAGCGTCGGCTCGACCGGCTGTATACGACCTCGCCGCGGATCGCCGCCTTCATCGAGCGAAACGTGAAAAGGTTCAACGGGACGCCCGGCGACCCGCGCTCCTTCGATGCGCTCGACGCCCTGCTCGACGCGCAGGCGTATCGCCTCGCCCATTGGCGGGTGGCGGGCGAGGAAATCAACTATCGTCGCTTTTTTGACATCAACGAGCTCGCGGCGATCCGCATGGAAGACCCCCAGGTCTTCGAGCAGACCCATCGCCTCACCCTGGACCTTCTCGCCCGGGGATGGCTCGACGGACTTCGGATCGACCACCCCGACGGGCTCTACGATCCCGAGGGCTACTTCCAGCGGCTGCAGCGCGAGCACTTCCTCGACCGCTGCCGACGGGCCTGCGAGCGGCTTTTTCCCGACGTCGCATTCGAGAATCTGGCCCCCCTTCTGCGCGCGGCCTGGACGTCGGACGAGAGGCTTCACCGCTCCGTCTACATCGTGGCGGAGAAGATCCTCGTGGGAAGCGAGTCGCTACCGGGCCGCTGGATGGTCGACGGCACCTCGGGATACGACTTCCTCTGCCGTCTCATCGGAATCTACGTCGACGTCCGCGGCAAAAAGCCCTTGGACGACCTCTTCGTCCGCTTTACGGGGATCCGGCAGACGCTGGACGAACTTCTCTACGAAAAAAAGAAGCTCATCATCAACACATCGATGGCCAGCGAGGTGAACATCCTCGCGTATCGACTCAATCGCATCAGCGAGCGCAACCGACGCTCGCGCGATTTCACGCTCAATGCCTTGCGTTCGGCCATCATCGAGTACATCGCCTGCTTTCCCGTCTACCGCTCCTACATCACTCCCACGCGGCTAGACGACGTCGATCGCCGGCACGTCGAGCTGGCGATCTTCAAGGCAAGGCGCCGCTCGCCGGTGACCAACGCCACCGTTTTCAATTTCCTGCGCGACATCCTCCTGCTCCGCCATGCCGCCTACGCCAGCGAGGAAGAAAGGCAGGACCAGATCGACTTCGCCATGAAGCTCCAGCAGCTCACCGGTCCCGTCATGGCGAAGGGCCTGGAAGACACGACCTTCTACATCTTCAATCGCCTCCTCGCACTCAACGAGGTGGGATGCGATCCGGGCGCATTCGGCTGCTCGGTTTCGGAATTTCACGCTGCCAACGTCTCGAGGCGGCGCGGCTCTCTTCTGGCCACGTCCACGCACGATACCAAGCGGAGCGAGGATGCGCGGGCGCGACTGGCGGTTCTCTCGGAAATCCCCGAGGAGTGGAAGAATTTGGTCGGCCGCCTGTCCCGGATCGCACGCCGCCACCGCGTCCGCATCTCGGAGGACCGGATCGCGCCGGATCGCAACGAAGAATATCACCTCTACCAGTCGCTCGTGGCGGCCTGGCCCCTGCAGCCGATGGATGACGAGGAGATGGAGGTCTTCGTGGGGCGAATGGAGGCCTACATGGTGAAGGCGGCGCGGGAGGCCAAGGTCAACACGTCCTGGATCAACCCTGATGCATCCTGGGACGAGGCCCTCGTGCTTTTCGTCCGCCGCCTTCTCTACGACTCCGACTTCTTGCGCGCCTTCCTTCCCTTCGTCGAAAAAGTCTCCGAGGCGGGGATCTACAATTCCCTGTCCCAAACCCTTCTCAAGATGGTTTCCCCGGGCGTGCCCGACGTGTATCAGGGTTGCGAGGTGTTTCAGTTTTCTCTCGTCGACCCGGACAATCGGCGCCCGGTGGATTTTCGGAAACTGACCGAAAACCTCCGGGAGATGGAGGAGGCCACCGACCGGCTGGAGCTGTGCGAGAAGCTGTGGGAATCGCGTAGAGACGGTCGCATCAAGCAGTACGTCACCGCTCGCTCGCTGAGGCTGCGCAAGAGCGATCCCGATCTCTTCGCGGAGGGCGATTACCTTCCCCTCGAATTCGCGGGGCCGCGACGCGACCACGCCGTGGGCATTTGCCGGCGCAAGGGCTCGCGCGCGGTGATCGCGGTCGCGCCTCGGTTGGTCGCGAGCCTCCTCAGCGAAACCGATCCGTGGCGGGATACCCACCTCCTCCTCCCGGGTGGAACGGGCGCGGCTCCGTGGACCGACCTCCTCACCGGTAAGACCCACCGGCCGCGAACCGTCCGTCAATGCGACGCGCTCCCCCTGGCCGAGCTCTGGAGTACGCTACCCGTTGCCCTTCTCGTTTCCGGCGAATACCCCGGAGGTTGAACGTGTCTTTGTTTTCGGAACGTTCCGCCGGGATCTGTCTTCCCCTCTCTGCCCTGCGCTCACACGAGGACTGGGGAGTGGGAGAGTTCGGCGATCTCCCGAGATTTGCGCGCTGGATGCGATCGGCGGGGCTGAGCTGGCTGGCACTGCTCCCGCTCAACGAATGTGCCCTCGGCCAAGACAGCCCCTACTCCACCCTCTCGGCCTTCGCCCTCGACCCGCTCTACCTCTCGCTCGCCGAGGTCGAAGATTTTCGCGCCGACGAGGACCTCGGCACGTCTGAATGGGAGGCGTTGAGGGCGCTGCGCTCGTCTCCGCGTGTAGAGATGGATGGGGTGCGCCGCATCAAGGCGGCCTGCCTGCGGCGAGCCCACCACAGGTTCCGGGCACTTTCGGCCGACTCTCCTCGCCGCCTCGACTTCGAGGCTTTCCGCGCGGAAAACGCGGCCTGGCTTCCCGACTACGCGCTCTTTCGCGCCATCAAGGAGGTCCTCCACCCCGAGTGGTGGCTCTCCTGGCCCGCGGAGCTGCGTGGGCGTCAGCCTCGTGCGCTCGAGGAAGTCCGAGGGAAGCTGGGAGAGGAGGTCGCATTCTTCGAGTACCTCCAGTGGCAGGCCTACCGCCAGATGCAGCGAGCTCACGCCGTCGCGCGGGCGGAGGGCGTTCGCCTCCTCGGAGACCTGCCCTTCGTGGTGGCCGTCGACAGCGCCGATGCCTGGTCGAGGCAGGACGAGTTCTCCGTGGAGACGACCATGGGCGCGCCACCGGATACCTACGCCGAGGCAGGGCAGGACTGGGGCCTGCCCTCCTATCGCTGGGCGGCGCTCCGCGCCTCGGACTTCGCCTGGCTTCGCCAGCGCGCCCGCTTCGCCGCCAAGCTCTACGACGGCGCGCGGATCGATCACGTGGTGGGCTACTACCGCAGCTACCTCATCCCCCGCGATGGCACGCCCCCGCACTTCGATCCCGCCGACGAGGGAGAGCAGAAGGAGCTCGGTGAAGCGATCCTCCGCGCGCTCGGCGGCGAGGGGATCGAGCTGGTCGCCGAGGACCTCGGCACGGTCCCGCCCTTCGTGCGCGAATCGCTCGCCGCGCTGCAGGTTCCCGGCTACCGCGTGCTCCGATGGGAGAAGGACGGATCGGTGTACCGCGATCCGCGCGGCTGGCCGGCACGCTCGATCGCCACCACCGGCACCCACGATACGGAGACGCTCGCGGCGTGGTGGGACGCGCTGTCGGAGGAGGAGCGCCGGGCCTTTCGCGCCATCCCCTCCCTGCCAGGCGGGTGGGACCCCTCCGCTCCCTTCGGCGAGCCCGTGCACGAATCCATCCTCGAGATGCTCTACCAGAGCGGCTCGAATCTCCTCCTCCTCCCCATCCAGGACCTCTTCGGCCTGCGAGAGAGGATCAACACCCCGGGGACGGTGAGCCGCGACAACTGGTCGTTTCGGCTGCCGTGGACGATCGACGAGATGGAACGCGACCCCTACGTCCAGAAGGTTGCCGCCGCCTCCGCGGAGCGCGCGAGGCGCAGCGGGCGCATCCGTTGATTGCGTTCCCGCTTCGGGCGCTCCAGCTTGATCCGGGATGCAGATTCCTCATCTCGATCTTCGGACGCCCGAGGGAGCGCCCGCGCCGTGGGCACGACTCTGGCAGCGGAGAAACCTGCTTCTCCTCGTCGGCCATGGGGATTGCGACGACTGCCGGCGCGTCCTCGAGACCTGGTTGCCGCGGCTCGAAGAGGAAGAGGCCGCGGCCCTGGCCATCCAGCCCGCGCCACCGGAGCGCCCGGTCGAGGGCGTGAGCTACCTCGTGGACGAGGATGGGCGATTGGCCGAGGCCCTGGACGTCTCGCCGGGGACCGTCGTCGCCGCCGACCGCTACTTTGCCGTGCAGGCGCGGCTGCCCGTGCACGAGCTCGGCGCCGAGAAGGCCGCGCGCGAGGCGCTGGACTGGATCGACCTGGCCGAGCGCCGCTGCGACGAATGCGGCGTCCCCACCTGGTGACGCCCCCTCCCCCGGGGATGTCCGCCGATTCAAGGCCCCCTCCCCCGGGGATGTCCGCCGATTCAAAGCCCCCCTCC
>QGUN01000042.1 GCA_003242475.1 Pseudomonadota bacterium | reverse complement strand
CGCGAACCTTTCCACGCGTGTAGACGGAAGCTTTCGCGTCAGTCCGGAGGAGGTCTTTGGAATCGGCGAAGCCCAGGTCATTCTCTACGCGGACGCCCCGCTTCGGGATTGCGCTCCCTTCCCCGACCTCGATCGCGGTTTTCACGTGCTGCGCGCCGTCGACTGCTGGTCGAAGCCGGTGGACGAGCGCACGGTCGACATCTCCCTCTTTCCTCCGACCGACCGGCTCGTCCTGCCGCCGCACGTCTTCCCCTTCCGAAACGACGGTGAGGGGAGGGACTGCAAGGGAACGCTGTAGTTTTCTTCTCGACCGCTTGCCCGCTCGGGGACCTCGCGTGTCCAAGGACATGTCAACCCAGCGCGAGTCGCGCTTGGAGGCAAGCGATCATGAGGATCTGGACGTATCGAGCCTTCGCCCTGATCTTGGGCGTAGCCATCGCTTCTTGTGCCGATCCGATCGAAGACGAGCCGATCGCCGTCGTCACGATCGACGTGGAGGGCCTTCCACCTGAAGCGGAATCGCCCCACATCGGTCTCGTTTGGCAACCCCTCTACTCGTGGCGTGGCCAGGTATGGGAAAGCGACTACGTGCCCATCCCGCCGAACTCCACTCAGCTGAGCTTTCCGGTCCTGTACGAGCCGCCGGAGTTCAGCCTGGCGAATCTCTCCGGATTTCGGATGGTCCCAGGTTCGTTCTTCGCCTTCGACGACCGGGACGGAAACGGCCGACTCGACGATGAGGATGGGGACGACGTGGTCTTCGCCCTCCCGCCGCGAGACCTCGTCCTTTACTCGAAACTCGATCCCGGCGCCGAGGTCCCCGGCTGGCTGTTTACCAATCCGGAGGCGTACACCCCCGGTCTGATCCGCATTCGCACCCCGCCTCCCGACTGCCTCGGCCCATTCGAAATCCTTCCCATCGACACGCCCGTCGTCTTCTTCCAAGCGGACGAGATCGGGCCCGGCGAGGAATGTCCTTCTCAGGAGGAGTGCCTGGCGTTTTGCGAGCCCCTCGTGGAAGCGATCTTCCAGGGATGCGTGGAGGATCACGGCCCCGACCGGTGCATTCGAAACGCCATCTGCGCGGACCTCTGCCAGATGACCGAATGACCTGCGGGGGCGGCGCCCCCAAGCCCCCTCGATGGTGGTCGGAAAATCGCCCGTCGCTCTCCCCCGGCGGAGCGCCCCGTCACACTCTGCACGGATGCAAGCAAGCGCATGCCCCGTAGGCGATCCCGATCGGCGCAGGGTGCCTAGATTCTGCACGGAAGAAAAAACGGCGGGCGCCTGGGGGGATGCATCATGCGGGTTCTGGTCACGGGGGGTGCGGGCTTCATCGGTAGCCATGTCTCGGAGGCTCTCCTCCGAGCGGGGCACCAGGTGACGGTCCTCGACGATCTCTCCTCGGGCAAGCGGGAGAACGTCCCGGAAGGGGCCCGGCTGGTTCAGGCGGACATCCGCTCGCCGGAGGCCCGGGAGCTCGTCATCGCCGGAGCCTTCGACGCCATCGTGCACCACGCCGCGCAAATCGACGTGCGCCACTCGGTGGAGCACCCCGACCACGATGCGGATGTCAACCTCATGGGCCTCATCAACCTTCTGGAAGCGGCGGTGCGTGCAAACGTCCGCCGCTTCGTCTTTGCATCCTCGGGCGGCGCCTGCTACGGCGAGCAGAAGGAATTCCCGGCGACGGAGCAGCACGAGCTCCATCCGGTTTCGCCCTACGGCGTCTCCAAGGCGGCGAGCGAGCTCTATCTCGGCTACTACTTCACGGAGAAAAAACTGCCCTACGTGGCGCTCCGCTACTCCAACGTCTACGGGCCCCGGCAGGATCCTTTCGGAGAAGCGGGCGTGGTGGCGATCTTTTCGGTTCAATGTCTCTCCGGCTCGCCCTGCACCATCTATGGCGACGGCCGGCAGACGCGCGACTACGTCTACGTGGGAGACGTGGCGAAGGCCAACGTCCTGGCGCTCGAGTCGGAGTACGTCGGTCCGCTCAACATCGGCACGGGCCGGGAGACGGACGTGATCACACTGCATCGCTCCATCGCGAAGGCGACGAACTGCGCGACACCACCGCGTTTCGCCCCGCATCGCCCGGGTGAGCAGCGGCGTTCGTGCATCGATCCCTCGCTCGCCGGCCGGGTCCTCGGCTGGAAACCGGAGGTGGATCTCGAGCACGGCATCCAGAGGACGGTGCAGTACTTCCGCGAACGGATGGCGCGGGCCGGCTCCGCCGCCACGGGCTGAGCGGAAGGGGAAGGCGAGGTCGATTCCTTGAGAGCTCGGTGGCCGGCGATCCCCTACGGCGCGTGGCGGGAAACCTGTTCCGCTCTGCACCTCTGGACGCAGATCGTGGGGAAGTACCGGCTCGCCCACGCGCCGTGGGTGAACCACTCCTGGCACGCGACCTTCCACGTGACGCCGCGGGGACTGACGACGGGATCGATCCCCGACGGCGATCGGACGGTGGCGATCGACTTCGACTTTTGCGACCACCGGCTCGTCGTGCAAAGCGACTGCCGCAGCGCGGAATTTCCGCTGGAGTCGATGAGCACGGCGGATTTTCTGCGGCGGACGAAGGAGGCGATCGTCGAGGTCGGAGGCACGCCGACGCTGAACGGCGTCCCCAACGAGATCCCGGAGCCGATCCCCTTCGCAACCGACGTTCGCAAGCGCCCGTACGACGCCGAGGCCGTCGAGCGCTTCCACGATGCGCTCCGTCGAATCGCCCGTGTCTTCGACCGCTTTCGCACCTCGTACGTGGGCAAGGTCAGCCCGGTCCATCTCTTCTGGGGAGCCTTCGACCTTGCGGTGACGCGGTTTTCGGGGCGGCGTGCTCCCCTTCATCCGGGCGGAATTCCACACCTTCCGGACGAGGTGACGCGCGAGGCCTACAGCCACGAAGTCTCCTCGGCGGGATTCTGGCCGGGCGGCTCCGGAGCCGAGGAGCCGATGTTCTATTCCTATGCCTACCCGGAGCCGGAGGGCTTTGCCGATTGGAAGGTCGAGCCGGCCGAGGCCCGCTACGACGAGAACCTCCGCGAGTTCCTCCTTCCCTACGAAGCGGTTCGCACGTCCTCGGATCCCGAAGGCACGCTACTTCTCTTTCTCCGCTCGACCTACGAAGCAGCGGCGACGCTGGGCAAATGGCCGCGCGACGAACTCGAATGTGAACTCGGCCGGCCACTCGTTCCGCGGAAGGTGAGCCCGCCAACCCTCTGATCTCGGAAGAGGGAGCGCTCGCAACGTCGGGCATCGATGCGCATCCCCCTAGGAGCCTGTTGTCGTCACCAGCCTGCTGCAGCGGCCGGTCACGACAGCAGGCTTCTAGCGGAGGTGCCCGATGCGGATCGTGGTGATCGGAGGGGTGGCCGCGGGGATGAGCGCGGCGAGCCAGGCGAAGCGCAGGCGTCCCGATGCCGAGGTGATCGTGTTGGAGCGAGGTCCGCACGTCTCCTACGGCTCCTGTGGAATGCCCTACAACATCGAGGATCCGAGCCGCGAGATCGCGGACCTCGTGGTCATCACCGCGGAGGCCTTTCGCCGCGACCGCGGCATCGACGTGCGGCTGCGGCACGAGGCGCTGTCCATCGACGTCGAAGGCAAGCGGGTACGCGCGCGGGACCTCGTCACGGGAGAGGAATACGACCTCTCCTACGATCGGCTGGTGATCGCCACCGGTGCGCGCGCGGCGCGACCGCCGATCCCGGGGATCGATCTTCCGGGCATCTTCCTCTTGCGAGAACTCACCGACGGAGAGGCGATCAAGAAGGCGATCGCCGAGCGCCGGCCGCGTCGTGTGGCCATCGTCGGCGGTGGCTACATCGGGCTCGAGATGAGCGAGGCCTTTCGCCACCTCGGGCTCGAGGTGGCGATCCTCGAGCGCCTCGACCAGGTGGCGCCCGGCTACGATCCCGAGATCGCGGGGCAGATCGAGGCGGAACTTCGGCGCAACGGCGTCGATGTACGAACCGGCGTCACCGTACGAGCCTTCGAGCCGACCGATCGCGGTCTCCGAATCCAGACGGACCAAACGTCCTTGGAGGTCGAGATGGCGCTGGTGGCGGTCGGTGTCCGTCCCAACGCCGAGCTGGCCGAGGCGGCGGGGATCCGCCTCGGCGCATCGGGGGCGATCGCCGTCGACGATCGCATGCGGACGAGCGCACCGGACGTCTGGGCCGCGGGTGACTGCGCCGAAGCGCAAAACGTGGTCACCGGTCGCCCGGTCTGGGTCCCGCTCGGCACCACCGCCAACAAGCAGGGCAAGGTGGCGGGGGCCAATGCCGCGGACGCCGACGAGCGCTTTCGGGGCATCGCCGGCACGGCCGCCTTCAAGGTCTTCGACCTGCACGTGGGAAGGACGGGGCTGAGCCTTCACGAGGCGGAGGCAGCAGGGATCTCGGCCATTCGCTCGCTTTCGCGACATCGGACGCGCGGGCACAACTATCCGGGATCGAAGCCCATCACCACGGTGCTGACGCTGGAGAAAGAAACGGGTCGGCTCCTCGGCGCGCAGGTGGTGGCCCCGGAAGGCGTGGCCGGCCGGGTGAACGTCTATGCCACCGCGCTCTACGCCGGCATGGACGTCGACGACCTGGCCGCGCTGGACCTCGCCTACGCGCCGCCGCTCGCCCCCGTCTGGGATCCGATCCTCATCGCGGCGCGCGTGGCGCAAAAGGACCTGGGCCGCGACTGAATGCCCGAGGGCGCGGGCCGCTTCGGATCGGAAGGTGGCCGGCGCCGCCGCGTCGTGGCAGATCGGGCTCGTGAACTTCGACCTCGCCTACACGCTCGGGGTCCTCGTCCTCGCCATCGTCCTCTTCGCCAGCGATCGGTTCCGGCTCGACCTGGTCGCGCTCCTCTCGCTGCTGGCGCTGGTGCTCGGAGGGATCCTCCCCTTCGACGAGGCGGTGGCGGGGTTCTCCAGTCCCCTCGTCCTCACCGTGGTCGGCCTCTTCGTGATCGGGGCGGGCCTGACGGAGACGGGTGTGGCCGACTGGCTGGGCGCGCGGCTGGGTCGAATGGCGGGAGGTGGGGAGGCGCGCCTGGTCGCGGTGTCGATGCTGGCGACGGCGCTCTTCTCCGCCTTCATGAGCTCCACCGGAACGGTGGCCATACTGATGCCGGTCGTGGGGCGGATGGCGCAACAGCGCGGGGTCCCACTCTCCCGCGTTCTTCTTCCCATGGCCTTTGGCGCGCACCTCGGTAGCCTGCTGACGTTGATCGCCACGCCACCGAACCTGGTGGTCAGCGAGGTCCTCGCCTCGACGGGACGGGAACCGCTTCGCTTCTTCAGCCTGACGCCCCTGGGGATACCGATCCTCCTTCTGGGCGTGGGCTATGTGGTTTTCTTCGGGCGCAAGCATCTGCCGGAAAGCGGCGCCGCCCCCGCGAAACGACCGCTCGGCTACGAGGAGATCGCGCGCGAGTACGGCATCGAAAACCTCACCATGCTGCGTCCGCCGCCGGTCTCGCTCTTTCCCTTCGGCCCCTTCGCTCCGGCGATTCCCGCCGCTGACCAGAGGCCGGTCTACGAGCCCGGCCGGCTGGTGATGGCGCCGGACGACGAGCTGGTCGAGGTGGTGGTGCCCCGTCGCTCGATGCTCGAAGGCAAGACCTTGCGCGAAGTTCGCTTCCGCGATCGCTACCGGGCCACCGTGCTGGGCATCCGCCGCGGCACGCGGCAGAAACTCGTCCCCGAACTGCTCGACGAGCCGCTGCAGGTGGGCGATCTCCTCTTGCTTTGCGGAAACAAGAGACACCTGCGCAACCTGCGCGACATGCGACAGGATCTGGTGGTGGTTGCCGCGCCGGAGCCTCCGCCGGACCCGAGGCTTCGGCGCGGGCCGGCGGCGCAGGCGCTCTTCATCACCCTGGCGATGCTGGTGGTGATGGCCTTCGGCTGGCTGCCGCACGCGCTGGCGGTGACCACGGCGGCCGTGGCGCTGGTGCTGGTCAACGCGGTGCGGCCGGCGGACGCCTACCGCGCGGTCAACTGGGAGAGCGTGGTGCTCATCGCCGCCATGCTTCCCATGGGCGCGGCACTGGAGCGAACCGGCGCCACGGCGATCCTGGTCTCGGCGATCGAAACGAGCTCTGCGGCGCAGCTCCCCCATCTCATGCTCGGGCTGACGATGCTCGCCACCTCGCTCTTCGGCCAGGTGATCTCGAATACCGCGACCGCCATCCTCGTCGCGCCGACCGCCGCGCGCATGGCCATGGCGATGGGCCTGTCACCCGAACCCTTCCTCGTGGGTGTGGCGGTGGCGGCCTCCTCCGCCTTCGCCACGCCGGTCGCCTCTCCGGTCAACACGCTGGTGGTCGGACCGGGTGGCTACCGCTTTCGAGACTTCGTCCGACTCGGCCTGCCGCTCAACCTGATGGCGATCGTCGTCGCCTCGATCCTCGTTCCCCTCCTCTTCCCCTTCTGAACCGGGCGACGCGCGAAAGTTGCCTTGCATAAGGCGCCCTCGCCGGTTTTCATTTGCGCGGCACTGGCGACGGACCAGGTTCCATGCAGCGGCAATCGAATCTCTCCACATCGGCGATCCCCGCCGCCGAGGTCCATTCCCGGCGCTCGCTCGTCGAGGGCCTGCGCGCCCTCGTTCGAGGCGAGAAGGCGGGTCCGCGCCTGGTGTTCGTGGCCGCGCTTCTCTGGGCGGTCGAGATCTTCGCCACCCAGGAGTACACCTTCATCGCCGGCTACCCGCCCGATTTCCGGCCCTCGAACCTCTTTTTCTCGCGGCTCGGGCGATTCTTGCTCGACTTTTGCTTCGCGCTTTCGATGCTCTCGCTCGTGCCGCGAAGGCTCGTCCTTCTGCCGCTTCTTCTCTGGCAGGTCTGGGCGGCAGCGATCCTTTCGTATTACGAGTACTTCGCCCGGCCGCTTTCCCTGCAAACGGTCAAGAGCCAGCTCATGGAGGGAGCCGCGGTGGCGGGGACGGGCTTGGCGGTCCTCGGCGCCGGCGGCATCGCCTGGCTCGTCGGCGCCTTCCTCCTCAAGGCGGTGCTGGCGCTTCGAGCCCGCGCGCCCGGCTCGCGTCACGTACGGTTGGGGCTCGGGGGGATCCTCGGCTGGATCGCCATCTCGGCGCTGACGTTGCACTTCCACCCCTTCCGCCTCATCCGGACCACGTTCAACTTCGAGAAGGCGGCCGCCGCCTACGGCTACTTCTGGACCTGGATCGGAGAGGAGGTCTACTTCAGCCGGGCGCTCCTCGAACGCGCCGTGGAGGCGGCACGCACGAAGAAGTCGAACCGACTCGCCGACGAGACACCGCCTCCGCCCGCGGAACGGGTGGCGATCATCCAGGTGGAGAGCCTGGACTTTTCGATCATCGGCTACGAGTACGAGGGCCAGCTCGTCGTTCCTTTCCTGACGAGCCTTCGCGACCGATCGGCCTTCTACAAGGTGCGGCCCATCCACGACAATGGATCGGCGGACGCCGACTTCTCCATGCTGACGGGGCTCGCGCCCTCGCCCGACGTCATCACGTACCGGCTGCTCGACTACCCCTACGAAAATACGCTGCCCGAGATCTTCGCGCGCGCCGGCTACCACACCGAGGCGATCCACGGGCTCTACGGCAGCTTCTTCGATCGCCGCCGCGTCTTCGAGGGGCCGATGCAGTTCGGCGCGGTGATCTTCCAGGAAGAGCTGATGCGCGACTACGGCCTGGAGCCGAAGGGCTGGGGCGTGCGCGACCGTGACATGATGCGGGTGGCCGCCGAGCGCTTGGCCGAGCGGGAGGGGAAGGTCTTCCAGTTCATCATCACCCTCTCCAGCCACATGCCCTTCAAGTTCATCGGCGCGGAAAACGAGGAGCTCGTCTCCCGTCCAACCGACCTTCGGCTGCGCTACCTCAACAGCATCCGCTACGTAGACCGGGCGCTGCAGGACTACTACGACCGGATCCCCGACGGTACGCTGCTGGTGATCTACGGGGATCACGAGTCGGCGACGGTGCCGCTGCCGGTGGACGAAAACGGCAAGAAGCTGGAGTACGTGCCCTACTTCATCCACCAGAAGGGACGGGTGCTTCGCTCCTCCGACCCCGAGCGGGCGCTCGGTGGCAGCCTGCACCAGCTCGACCTCGTCACCTACATCCGCAACTGGGCACTCGGCCTGGTGGAGACGCACGCCGCCGAATCCGAATAGCGAGCCGGCCTTCAGCCCGTTAGCTTCGCGCCTCGGAACCGAGGAGGTGGTCCATGGCGCGTCTTTCCGCGGCTTCCCGACCGGGTGACGAGATTCTCGCGCGCAGTCCGGTCTTGTTGGCGATGGGATTTCGGCCCTTCTTTCTCGGGGCGGCGCTCTTCGGGACGGCCGTCACCCTCTTCTGGGTGCATGCGGTCTCCGCGGGGGCGAGCCCGGGGGGCGGATACCTCCCGCCCATGCTCTGGCACGGCCACGAGATGATCTTCGGCTACGCCATGGCCGTGGTCGCGGGCTTTCTCCTCACCGCCGTGCGCAACTGGACGGGCGAGAACACCCTGCACGGCTGGCCGCTTCTCGGGCTCTTTCTCCTCTGGCTTCTCGGACGCCTGGCCATGGCCGGCATCCTGCCCGCCTCACCGCTCGTCCATGGCGCTCTTGGTGTGGGTTTCCCCGCGCTACTGGCCGTGGTCGTGGCTCGCCCCATCCTCAAGACGCGCAACCACCGCAACCTGCTCGTCGTGGCGGTGGTCGTTCTTCTGGCGCTGGCCGCGCTCGGCGTGCACGCAGGGGGTCCCGGCCTGCAGCGGGCCTCGATCTACGGCGCTCTGCACCTGCTCATCGCCCTCCACGTGATCATCGTCGGGCGGATCGTCCCCCTCTTCACCCGCGGCCGCACGGGAAACCCGGCCGTTCGCAACCGCCCCGCCCTCGACCGTGCGGCGATCGTCGCCTCGGTCATCGTGGCGGTCCTGAGCGCGCTCACCGCCTCGCGGGTGGACCATCCGCTGCTGCCGCTCTTCGGTGCCGTCGCCCTGGCCTCGGGGGGCCTGCAGCTCGTCCGGATGGCCACGTGGGGCACGCGCTCGGCGCTGCGAATCCCCCTTCTGGCCATCCTGCACCTCGGATGCTTCTGGATCGGCGCGGGGCAGGTGCTCCTCGGTCTCTCCGTCTTCTGGCCGGCCCTTCCGCCCTCGATCGCGCTGCATGCGCTGACCATCGGCGTGATCGGAACGATGACGGTGGGAATGATGACCCGGGTCTCGCTGGGGCATACCGGCCGACCGATCCAGGACTCCTGGGTGACGGTCCTGGCCTTCTCGGCGGTGGCGCTGGCCACGCCGGCGCGACTGCTCGCCGCCGTCCTTCCGCCCAAGGCGATCCCCGTGACCTGGATGGTATCCGGTTCCCTCTTCGCGCTGGCGACGCTCGCCTATTTCGGCCTCGCCTTCCGCCCGCTCACCACGCCCCGCCCCGATGGGCGGCCCGGCTAGAAACTGTCGGTGACGACCCTCGCGAGGCGGCGCAGTAGTGGGTTCGCAGGACGAGCGGAGCTCTGCCGCCTCCGAATGGGCTGGCCCTCGCCCGCGGCGGCGCGACACATTCGCCCGCCAACCAAGGGCAGCGGGGCGCTTGCGCTCGGGGGCGGGTCGGACTAGCCAGAGGCGCACGGCTCCGCTGCCATGCATCCTTCGGTCTTCGCTCCCCCGCACCGCGTCCTGACCTTCGGCATCATCGTCGCCGTCTCGCTGGTCGGCTTCGAGGCGATGGCAGTGGCGACGATCCTGCCCACCGCGGCTCGCGAGCTGGATGGCTTGGGCGCCTATGGCTGGGCCTTTTCCGCCTTCATGCTCGCCAACCTGGTGGGCACGATGGCCGCGGGGCAGACGGCCGACGAGCGCGACGCGCGGCTGCCCCTCCTGCTCGCCGCGACCTCGATGTGCCTGGGGCTGGCCGTCGCCGCGACCGCGCGGCACTGGCCGGTCCTCCTCGTCGGGCGGGCGCTGCAGGGACTGGGCGGAGGCGCCCTCATCACCCTGGCCTACCTCGGGATCCGCCGCGGCTACCCGGAAGGGCTGAGGCCGCGGATGATGGCGATCGTTTCGAGTTCCTGGGTGCTGCCCTCGCTCCTCGGTCCGGTGGCGGCCGGGGCGCTGGCGGAGCGGGCCTCCTGGCGCTGGGTCTTCGCGCTGCTCTTGCCGCTGGCGCTGATCACGGTGGCGCTGATGCTGCCGGCGATGGGGCGCCTGCCGGCGCCGGGTCGCCGTTCGGCCCGGGGCCGACTGGGCTTCACCGTGCTGCTCGCCGTCGCCCTCGCCGTCCTCCTCGCCAGCCTCGAGGTGCCATCGGCCTGGACGCTGCCGGCGGTGCTTGCCTGCCTGGCGTTGGCGGCGGTCTTCGCCACACGCATCCTCCCGCCGGGGACGCTTCGGCTCGCGCGCGGCCTGCCCTCGGGCCTGGTCTTCCGCACGCTGCTTTCCTTCGTCTTCTTCGGCGCGGAGGCCTTCGTCCCGCTGGGGCTTTCGCTTCTGCGCGGCTACTCGCCGACGGCGGGTGGACTGGTGCTGACCGCCGCCTCGCTTTCCTGGGTGGCGGGCTCGTGGACGCAGGCTCGGCTCGACGAGCGCCGCGGTCCCGGGACGCGGCAGGCGCGGATGGTGGGCGGGCTATTGCTGGTGGCCTTCGGCATCGTCGTCATGGCAACGGCGATGATCGCCCGCTCGCTACCGGGCTTCCTCTCACCCATGGGATGGGCGCTCGCCGGACTGGGGATGGGTCTGGCCTACCCGACCACCTCCGTGCTGGTGCTCGACCGCGCCGCCCCCGGAGAGGAGGGCTGGATCTCGTCCTCGCTCAACCTGATGGAAAACGTCGGCATCGCGCTCGGCGCAGGATTCGCGGGCGCGGTCTACGGCCTGACGCGCGGCCTCGAGCTCGCGCCCGCGCTGGGGATCGGGATCACCTTCGCCACGGTTCTCGCCGCATTCCCGCCCGGGCTGCTGGCCGCCTTCCGCGCGCAGGAGGGATCTCCGGGGAAGGGCGCCTGAGATGGCCTCCCCGTCCGAAGCGCCAGGAGCCGGTTGCGATCACCAGCCTGCTGCGACTGCGGCCGACTCCGATGCCAATGCGGTCAGGCGCTGCGCTGGCGCAGGACGCGCCCCACGACGAGGTCCTCGGCGGCACCGAGGGCGAAGCCGAAAAGCGGCGAGAGGCGGTGGGCGCGAAGGCGAAGGGCGGTGGCCATGCCGGCGCTCGCCACCGCGGAAGCGGCGCCGAGAATGCCCCGGACCATGCGCCCGCCCTCGATGCCTGCGCTCGCGGCCAGCGCGCCCGAGACGGCGCGGGCGGCGAGAGGAAGCAGGCGCGTCCGCGGCGGGATGCCCGGCAGCTTGTCGGCGACCATTTCGGCAGCGGCGAGCGCGGCAAAGACCCGACCCGCGACTTTCCGCCCGTGCATCGCGGCTGCCGGTCCGGCCAGGCTCCTCAGTCCGCTCGCCATGCCCAGGAGCAGCGGCTCGACGATCCCTCGCATCTCCTCCTCCTCGCCCTCCAGGTGCACGTCACGGGGCGGCTTTCGGCCCGCGTAGAAGACGACCGGTTCCGCGGGCATCTCGATCCTCGCGGAAAAGATGGGGCCGCCGTCGCCGACGTGCGGGGCGAGACCGGCGGCGAGGCGGCGGAGGCGCAGGTGCGCGAGGCGATGCCAGGCGCGCTGGTAGCGCGGCGCGAGCGCGAGAAAGCCGGCGTGCGACCAGGCATTGGGAAAGTCGCCGGGACGCCAGGCCGCCTGGAGGCGAAAACGGATCTCGCCGGTCGAGTGGTCCTTGCACAGCAAAAACCACTCCCGGCCTCGTTCCAGGTGCCCATCGAGCGTGTCGATGGCGATGGCGCGAAGGGTGCGTGCCCCGTCGGAGTGTGCGCGGGAGGCGACGATCCGCGCCGGGCAGAGGTAGCGCAGCCCCAGGACGTGAACCTCCAACAAGAGGGTGCGCCCCCGCACCGGCTCGTCCGGATGGAAGTGAGCGACGACGATCCGCGGGTCGGAGTGCTCGAAGCGACAGACCGCCTCCCAGAGCCTCTCGTAGATCCGACCGGGTGCTCCCGGCGGCTCGCGCGCCACGCAGGCCTGCGAGCAGACGTGGTGGTAGCGGCCGCGGAAGAGCTCGCCTGGCCGGGGGTCGAAGTTGCGCCGGGCGCGCCTCGCCGCCGCGAAGGCCCGCCCGAGCTCCTCCTCGGTCCAGCCGGAAAGCAGGCGCCACTCCGGTCCCTTAGACGGCGAGGTAGGTGGGCGCATTGCGGGCAAGATCCGGAGGCTCCTCGTCGCAGGGGGAGGTCTCCGCGTGGACGAATCCGACGACACCTTCGCCGAAGGCCACCGCAACGCGGTTGACGAAGTCGCTCCAGGTGAGTGTCTGCATCACCTCGCCGGCAGCGACGAAGCCGGCGCGACGGAAGGGGCTGTTCGAACGAGCGCGGCTGCGGATGTGGAAGACGACGTCGCCGCGAAGGTTGCGGTAGGCCCCGAAGGTGATGCGGCCGGCCTCGGGGTGGCCGCTCATCGTGGCGAGAGTGAAACTCTGCTCCGAGACGTGGATGACGCGAACCTGCGCCGGTCCAGCACCGGCGATGCGCAGGTCGACGACGTCGCCGAGAGAAAGCCCTTCGGTGCTCGGGGGGCGAAAGACGACGAGCTCGGCCGGAGCGAAGACGGGAAAGTGCCGACGGACGGTGGCGACGATCTGGCGGGGGCTGTAGCGGCAGTTGCGGATCACACACCAGTAATCGCGCTGGAGCAGCGGCCCGGCCCCCTGCGTGGCGAGCTGGAGCCGGACCGGCCGGCTCCGCCTTCGACCGAGCTTCTCCCACCTCATCCGCATGTGAATCTTTGAATGCGGGGGGAGATCCGCATGGAGCTGGAGACGAATCCGATGAGCGAGGCCTCCGAGATCGTCTACGAGGCGGCGCCCGTGTTTCGCGCCGAGCACGGGGAAAACCGCCTGACGCGCGTGGTGGAGCAGCAGGCGGCCAAGGTCCCCTCGCTCGCCTTTCTGGGCGTCGCGGTGGCGGTGATGGCGGTCTCCCTCGGATTGGAACTCGCCGGCCGGCGGCGCGCGAGTCGATTCCTCGGCATGTGGCCGGGCCCCATCCTCACCATGGGCGTCTACACCAAGCTGGTGAAGACCTTCGGCGCGCGTTGAGGCTCCCGGTTTCGAACTGAAGGAGCAGCGCTCGGGGCAGCGTCCGATCGCGAGATGGTCGAGATCGTCAAGACGCGGTGGGAGCTGCCCCGCATCGGATCGTACTATTTGCCCGAGGCATCGACCGAGGGATCGCGCCCTGGCCCCGCACTGGACGGTGCGACGGCGCGACTCCTCTGGCAGCAGACGCTCGATCGGCGGGAAGGCCTGATCGCGCGACGGCGCGAATTTCCCGCCGGTTCTCCGGTCGACGCTGCGACGCTTCGGCGGCTGGTGACGCTGGAGATCAAGTGCATCGAGGCCGCGCTCGACCTCCTGCACCGGATCGCCGCGCCGGGGGAGCGCGTCTGCGGGCCCGACTGCCCCCATCTCGGCGCCGGCATTTCCCCCGAGAAGGCCGGCCGCTACCTCGAGTCGCTTCGCGCCGCGGTCCAGAGGCTCGAATCCCAGATGCAGCGCTCTCGCTCTCCCCGCCTGCGGCTCGAGTACGAGGCGGAGGCCGCAGCCTTCCGCCGACTCTTCGACGACTTCCTCTCCCGCGCGACGCGCTCCGATTCCCCGCCTTGACGCTCGGAAGGCCGGTCAACACATCACACCCCCATTGCTCGGGAGGTGTGCATGCGCTACGTGCGGGGACTCGACGAAGTCGCGAGGAGCGATACGCCCCTCGTGGGGGGAAAGGGAGCCAACCTCGGGGAGATGCGTCGCGCCGGGCTGCCGGTGCCGCCGGGCTTCGTGGTGACGGTCGACGCCTACGACGCGCACCTCCACCAGGCCGGGCTGCAGCGGCAGATCGAGGATCGGCTGCAGCGGATCCCGGTGGACGATCCGGAGCGGCTGGAGGCCGCCTCCGCCGAGCTGCAATCGCTGATTCGACGAACGCCCGTTCCCGAGGCGGTGCGCCAGCAGATCGCCGAGGCCTATGCCCGGCTGGACGGGGGCGACGCCCTCGTTGCCGTTCGCTCGTCGGCAACCGTCGAGGACGCGGCCACTGCCTCGTTCGCGGGCATGTTCCGCAGCCACCTCAACGTGCGGGGCGAGGAGGAACTCTTGCGAGCGGTGCGAGACTGCTGGGCCTCCGGCTTTTCCGCGCGCGTTCTCTTCTACCGGATCAAGCGGGGGCTGGGCCTGGCGGAGCGCTGGATCGCGGTGGTGGTACAACGCATGGTGCAGGCGGAGCGTTCCGGCGTCATGTTCACCGTCGACCCCGCCACCGGCCAGTCCGACCGCATCGTCATCGAATCCGCATGGGGCCTCGGCGAAACCGTGGTCTCGGGGCAGGTGGAGCCGGACCGCTTCGTGGTGCGCAAGTCGGACCTGCAGATCCTCGAACGCCACGTGGCGGACAAGCAGTTCGAGCTGGTCCTCGATCCGCGCGCCAGAAGAAACGTCCGTCGCGACCTGCCGCCCGAGCGCTCGCGCGCGCCCAGCCTGGACGACGAGCACGTTCGCGCCCTGGTGCAGCTCGGCCTGCGCGCGGAGGAGCACTACGGCACGCCGCAGGACATGGAGTTCGCCTTCGAGGGCGATGCACTCTTCCTCGTGCAGACGCGCCCGGTGACGACCGGGTTGAAGAAGGAGGAGGAGCGGCCCACCGAGCCGGAGCGAACCCAGGGCCAGATCTTGGTGCGCGGCCTCGGCGCCAGCCCGGGCATGGCCACGGGCCGCGTCCGGGTCCTCCGCTCGCCACGGGAGGGCAGGGAGCTTACGCCCGGCGAGATCCTCGTCGCGCCGATGACCACGCCGGACTGGGTCCCCTTCATGCGGCGCGCTGCGGCGATCGTCACCGACAGCGGCGGCAGCACGAGCCACGCCGCCATCGTCTCGCGCGAGCTCGGTTTGCCCTGCATCGTGGGCACGAGGAAGGCCACCACCACGCTGAAGACCGGAGAGCTGGTGACGGTGGACGGCGGAGCCGGCGTGGTCGTGGCGGGTGAAGCGGCCGCCCGACCCCCGCGCCTCGAGCGCGGCCCCGCGCGCTTCGAATCGGCGCCGGTCACCGCCACGCGGATCTACGTCAACCTCGGCGAGCCGGCCCGCGCCGCCCAGGTGGCCGAGCTACCCGTGGACGGTGTCGGCCTGCTCCGCGCCGAATTCCTCATCCTCGAAGCGCTCGGCGGAGTCCACCCGCGCCTACTGCTGGAACGGAAGCAGGAGAAGGCCTTCGTGGAGCGCCTGGCCGAAGGCGTGACCGTCATGGCGCGCGCCTTTTTCCCGCGCCCCGTCATCTACAGGAGCATGGATTTCCGCACCAACGAGTTTCGCGGGTTGGAGGGCGGCGAAAAATTCGAACCGCGCGAAGAGAACCCGATGATCGGCTACCGGGGATGCTACCGGTACATCCGGGAACCGGACCTCTTCCGGCTCGAGCTGGAGATGATCCGAACGGTGCGAGCGCAGTACGACAACCTTCACCTCATGATCCCCTTCGTGCGAACGGCAAGAGAATTCGCGCGATGCAGGGAGATCGTGCAGGAGGCCGGACTCGAACCCCGGCAGCGCTTCGAGCTGTGGGTGATGGCCGAAGTCCCCTCCGTCGTCTACTGGATCCCCGAATACGCCCGGCTGGGCGCCACCGGCGTCTCCATCGGCTCCAACGACCTCACCCAGCTCGTGCTCGGCGTCGATCGCGACAGCCGGGTGGTCGCTCCTCTCTTCGACGAGCGAGACCCGGCAGTACTGGATGCGATACGTCGCATCATTCGCAGATGTCACCGGAGCGGGATCACGGTTTCCATTTGCGGGCAGGCTCCGTCGGTGTACACCGAGTATGCGGAGTGGCTCGTCCGCCATGGCATCGATTCCATCTCGGTGAGTCCGGACGCGGTCGAGGCCACGCGGCGCAACGTGGCGGCCGCCGAGGCGCGCATCCTGCTTGCGGCGGCGCGCGGCCGGAGGTGAGACCGTGAACCATCCCCTCGACGCTCTCTTTCGCCCCCGCTCCGTCGCCGTGATCGGCGCCTCGCGCAAGCGCGGCTCGATCGCCGGCGAGCTCTTCCACAACTTGCTCCTCTCGGGGTTCCCCGGGCCGATCTACCCGGTCAATCCCGCCGCGCGCTCGGTACAGTCGGTGCGCGCCTATCCCTCGATCCTCGACATCCCCGACGAGGTGGACCTGGCGGTGGTCGTGGTTCCCCAGCGGGTGGCCATGAAGGCAGTCGAGGACTGCGCGAAGAAGGGCGTCCGGGGGATCGTGCTCATCACCGCCGGCTTCGCCGAGGTCGGTCCGGAGGGGCGGGCGCTGCAGCAGGAGATCGCCCGCGTGGTCCGCGAAAGCGGCATGCGCATGCTCGGCCCGAACTGCCTCGGACTGCTCAACACCGATCCCGCGGTTCGGCTCAACGCCACCTTCGCGCCCACCTGGCCGCCGACGGGAAGCGTGGCCATCGCCTCGCAATCGGGCGCGCTGGGGATCTCGCTGCTCGACTACGCCCGCAACCTCGGGATCGGCATCAGCATGTTCGCCAGCACCGGCAACAAGGCGGATATCTCGGGCAACGATCTGCTCGAGTACTGGGAAGGCGACGATGCCACACGGCTCATCGTCCTGTACCTGGAGAGCTTCGGAAACCCGGTCCGCTTCATGGAGATCGCGCGGCGCGTCTCGAAAAAGAAGCCGATCCTGGTGGTCAAGAGCGGGCGAACCGCTGCCGGGGCTCGCGCCGCCTCCTCGCATACCGGGGCGCTGGCGGGCATGGACGTGGCGGTGGATGCGCTCCTGGGCCAGGCCGGCGTGATCCGCGCCGACACCATGGACGAGCTCTTCCTCCTCGCCGGACTTTTGACCAACCAGCCGGTGCCGCAGGGGAATCGGGTGGCCATCCTCACCAACGCCGGCGGCCTGGGGATCATGGCCTCCGACGCCTGCGAGAGCCGAGGCCTCGAGCTTCCCGAGCTCTCGGCCAATACCATCGAGTCGCTGCACGCCTTCCTCCCCCGCGCCGCCTCGATCGCCAACCCGGTGGACATGCTCGCCAGCGCCTCCGCGGAGGACTACGAGCGATCGCTGCAGCTCTTGCTTCGCGACGAGAGGATCGATTCGGTGATCGTCCTCTTCGTCCCCGCTCTCGTCACCGAGGCGGCCGACATGGCCAGGGCGGTGGTCCGCGCCGCAAGCGGCAACCAAAAGCCCGTCCTCGTCTGCCCGGTGGGCACCCATGGCGTGCCGGAGGCCTTGCGGATCCTGCGCGAGGCGAAGATCCCGACCTACGCTTTCCCCGAGGACGCGGCCGTGGCGCTCACCCACGCCGTTCGCTACGGGCAGTGGCTCAAAAAGCCCGCGGGCGTCGTCCCCGAACTTTCCGACGTCTCCCGTGAAAGGGCCCGTGCGGTGCTCGAAGGACGCCAGGCCGGGTGGCTTTCCGCCGACGAGGTCCGCGCACTCCTCGAGGCTTACGGCATCCGCATGCCTCGCTCGCGGGTGGTGCGCAGCGCCGGCGAGGCCGAAGAGGCGGCGCGCGCCTTCGGCGGCAAGGTGGCCGTCAAGCTGGTATCCCGCGAGATCCAGCACAAGACCGAGGTCGGCGGCGTCAAGCTCGGACTGTCCACGCCCGAGGAGGCGAGCCGCGCCTTCGACGAGATCCGTGCGGGCCTTCAGGCGCGAGGCCTGGTCGACAAGATGGACGGCGCCCTCGTCCAGGAGATGATCACGGGCGGGGTGGAGACCTACGTCGGCTCCACTGAGGCGCCCGGCTTCGGCATGCTGGTCGCCTTCGGGATCGGGGGGATCAACGTCGAACTCTGGAAGGACGTGGTCTTCCGCGTCCACCCGCTGACCGATCTCGACGCGCGGGAGATGCTCGAGCAGATCCGCGGACGCGCCCTTCTGGAGGGCTTCCGTGGCATGCCGCCCGCGGACAAGGAAGCGCTCGTCTCCGCCATCCTTCGGGTGGACCGCCTGGTCGGCGACAACCCGGAGATCCGGGAGCTCGACATCAACCCGCTGGTGGCGCTCCCGCCCGGGGAAGGCGTGGTGGCCATCGACGCCCGCATCCGCATCGAGCCGAAGAGCTGAAATGGATTCTTGAAGCGGGAAAGGCCTGCCTGGTAGGAGGTGGCGGTCGGACTCTCTCGCAAGGAGGATTTTTGTACGTCGCGTACATCATCGTCCCGATCCTCCTGATCGCCGTCGTGCTGGCGGCGGTCTGGCTCGAACGATGGAGCGTCCCCGTCATCCTGGTGGCGCTCGGCCTGGGCATCGTCTTCGGTAGCGACGTCCTCAAGCTCCTCGAATTCCACGACTTCGTCCTCACCAACCAGGTGGCCAACCTGGCCCTCGTCTTCATCCTCTTTCAAGGCGGCTTTTCCACCAGCCTGGAGAATTTCCGGGCCGTCGCCTTGCCCGCGGGCGGACTGGCCACCTGGGGCGTCGCCCTCACCGCGCTCGTCCTCTTCGCCTGTCTGCGCTTCGGCCTGGGCTGGCCGCTGGAGCTCTCGGTCCTGCTCGCGGTGATCATCTCCTCCACCGACGCCGCCGCCATCTTCTCCATCCTCCGACGTCAGTCCCTTCCTCAGCGGCTGGCGTCGACCGTGGAGATCGAGAGCGCCGCCAACGACCCGATGGCCATCCTCTTGACCACGGTGGCCATCACGGCCTTCACCTCCGGCGAGGCGCTCGGCTGGGGAACGGTCCTCTCCTTCTTCTGGAAGTTCGGAATGGGGCCGGTCTTCGGCCGCTTCTTCGGCCTGGCGGCGCTCTGGCTCTTCAATCGGCTGCAGCCGCAGGACCGCGGCTATTACTACGTGCTCTTCTTGGGCTTCGTGCTGCTCACCTATGGCGTGGCCGAGACGGCGCAGGCCAGCGGCATGCTCGCCTGCTTCACCGCCGGCTTCACCATGGGCAACCGGCCCTTCGTCCACAAGCAGGGCGTCCAGAACTTCTCCGAGGCGGTCTCCACCATCGCGAACATCGGCATGTTCGCCCTGATGGGCCTGCTGGTCTCGCCCAGCGAGTGGAAGGACCTGTGGTGGCAGGGAACCCTGCTCTTTCTGCTGCTCACCTTCGTCGCCCGACCGGCGGCGGTCTTCATCGGCACGGTGGGGATGCGCCTGCCCTTCAAGCACCGCCTCTTCGCAGCCTGGGCAGGGCTGCGGGGCTCGGTGCCCATCGTCCTGGCGACCTACCCTGCGGCGGCGGGTCTGGAGATCGGACGGCAGATCTTCAGCCTCGTCTTCTTCGCCGTCCTCCTCTCGATCATCGTGCAGGGCTCGACGCTCGGCACGGTGGCGAAATGGCTGCGGCTCTCGGAGCCTTCGCGGCCCAAGCCCCTCGTCGCCCTCGAACTCGTCACCATGGCGCCGAGCGACTACGACCTGGTCGTGGTCGACCTCCCCGATCCGAAGGGGGCGAAGGGTCCGCGCATCCGCGACCTCGACCTGCCCGAGGGCGCGGTGATCGCGCTCATCACGCGTGGGAGCGAAGTGGTCTTGCCCAAGGGAGATACGCGGCTCTTGGGATGGGACCGCGTGACCGTCCTCGCGCATGCGCCCGACGAGGCCGCGGTGCGTCGCGCACTCCTCGAGCCCTTCGAAAAAAACGAAGAGGGCCGGGAGGAATCGCTCCACCCGGCCCGTGAGGCCTAGGAGCCTGCTGCAGTAACCGACCTGCCGCGGCGGCGGGCGATTTCCACGACAGGCTGCCGGGAACCCGCGGGGAAGGCGGACTCCGGACTGCCTCTACCGCGGATCGTGCTCACCTTGGCCCACACGCGCCGAGGCGCCCCCGCGCCGCGTCGCCGAAAGAAGGCTCCGCGGCCGCGGGGGTCGGCCGAGCGCGTTCATCGGCAACCGCTCGTGTCGATCAGGCAGTTGGGGGTGCAGATGAGCTCGCCGGACGACATGCCGAAGTCGACGCAGGTCTTGCCGCCGAAGTTGGTCCCGTCGCACTGCTCGTTGCCGACGATGAGACCGTCACCGCAGACGGGAGAACAAACGGGTCCGGTGCAGGCCCAGCCCTCCTCCAGCTCGCAATCGGGCGTGCAGCCGTCTCCCTCCTCGTCGTTGCCGTCGTCGCATTCCTCGCCGGTGTCGGTGACGCCGTCGCCGCAGAACGCCGGCACGCAGGAGCCGGGGCGGCAGGCATCCGGCTGGGTATCGCTGTTGCTTTCGCCGTCGTCGCAGACCTCGCCCGTGTCGATCACCCCGTCACCGCAGTACGCCATGCGGCAATTGGTCCGGCACGCGTCGACCTCGGTATCGCTGTTGTCCTCGCCGTCGTCGCATTCCTCGCGCCCTTCCACAACGCCGTCGCCGCACTCGGTGCGCGTGCAATCCGAGCGGCAATCGGAGAGGTTCGTGCCGTTGAGCTCGCCGTCGTCACACTGCTCGCCAGAGTCCACCACGCCGTCACCGCAACGAGGCGCCTTGCAGTTCGTGCGGCAGGCGTCCGGCTTGGTGTCGCTGTTGTCGTCGCCGTCGTCGCACTCCTCGTCGAAGAGATCGTCCGTCACGCCGTCGCCACAGCGAGGAGGCATGCAGTTGGTCCGACACGCATTCGGCTCGGTATCGCTGTTGTTCTCTCCCTGGTCGCACTCCTCGAAGGGCTCGTCGACGACGTTGTCGCCGCAACGCGCGCTCGTGCAGTCGGTGCGGCAGGCGTGCGGCTCGACGTCGCTGTTGTTCTCCCCCTCGTCGCAGGCCTCGCCGCTGTCCTTGACGCCGTCTCCGCAGTACGCCTTCCTGCAGTCCGTCCGGCATGCGTCCGGCTCGAGATCGTTGTTGTTCGGGCCGTCGTCGCATTCCTCCCCGAAGAGGTCGTCCGTCACCCCGTCGCCGCAGGTGGGCAGGGTGCAAAAGAGGCGGCAGGCATTGGGCTCCTCGTTGCTATTGTCAGTGCCGTTGTCGCACTGCTCGCCAGCGTCCAGCACGCCATCACCGCAGTAAGCCATTCGGCAATTTTCCCGGCAGGCGTTTGGCTCCGTGTTGCTGTTGTCGGGCCCGTGATCGCACTCCTCGCCGGGATCCTGGACGCCGTCGCCGCAACGGGCGGACGTACAGTCGGTTCGGCAACCGCCGGGCGTCGTATCGCTGTTGTTTGCGCCACGGTCACATTCCTCGTTGCTGTCCTTGACGCCGTCGCCGCAGTACGCCTTCCTGCAGTCCGTCCGGCAGGCATCCGGCTTGAAGTCGTGGTTGTCGAAGCCGTCGTCGCACTCCTCGCCGGGGTCGAGGACGCCGTTGCCACAGGCTGGCCCAGATCCGCCGGTGCCACCGGTGCCGCCCGTGCCGCCAGTCCCGCCCGTGCCACCGGCGCCTCCCGACCCGCCGTCGTCACCGCCGCCGCAGGCGATCCCCACGGCGAGCGAAATCGACAGCAGGAATGCCAGGAGGAAGCTTCGATTTCGAACTGCGTTTCGCATCACGTCTCTCCCGCTGATACCGCTCGTAGTCTTTCAACAAAGCCCCGTCGAATCAATCGAGGCCCTCGTGAAGCGTCGTCCGACCTGTTTCGGACAGGAGAACGACGTGCAGGTCCAAGGAACGAAGGTGCACGAAAGCGTACACCTCGGCGTTCCGGCGGTGCACCGGAGGTAGTCGGCGCTGCTCTTGTCGCCCACGTCGGTGCAATCGCACTCCTCGCCGGATGCCGAGAGCGCATCGCCGTTCACCTTTCCCCCCGGGGGCGGGGAATTGTCGCAGTTAACCCTGGTGGGATCAACGCGGCGACCCGGCGGAAGCGTAGCGCCCGGCCACCGATCGGCATCCCTCCGCCGCCTCGCGACGGTCGGTGACGACAGCGGGCTCCTAGCAGAACCAGAGGTTGCAGGTCGTCCAGCTGATGGTGCAGGAGGGCGTGCAGAGGGGCAGCGACGGCACGAGGCAGGGATCGAGGTCCTGGCAGGTGGTCCCGCCGAAGTCGGTGCCGTCGCATTCCTCTCCCGGTTCCTTGATGCCGTTGCCGCAGAAGGGGTTGGAGCAGTTCGAGAGGTCGAGCGTGCAGGATTCCGTGCAGCTCAGATGGCCGTGGGTGTAGCCGAAGTCGGCGCAGCTCAGACCGCCCAGGTTGGTGCCGTCGCACTCCTCACCGCCGACGATCTTCCCGTCGCCGCAGATCGGCACGCACGGCTGGAACATCGGGCAGGACCACCCCTCCTCGAGCTCGCAGCGCGAGGTGCAGCCGTCGCCGTCGATGGCATTTCCATCGTCACAGCCTTCCCCGGCGTCGATCACGCCATCTCCGCATCGAGGTAGCTGGCAGCTCTTGCGGCAGGCGTTGGGCTGGATGTCACTGTTGGCGGGACCGTTGTCGCATTCCTCGGACGGGTCGACCACCCCGTCGCCGCACCACGGGAGCCGGCAATCGGTGCGGCACGCCCCCGGCTCCTCGTCGCTATTGGCCGTACCGTCGTCGCACTCCTCGCGGCCTTCCGCCACGCCGTCACCGCAGACGGCGATCCGGCAATCTTCGGTGCAGTCGCTCAGCGAGGTGCCGTTACGCTCGCCTTCGTCGCATTGCTCGTCCGGGTCGACGACCGCGTCCCCGCAACGTGCCAGGCGACAGTCGCTGCGGCAGGCGCCCGGAACCTCGTCGCTGTTGGCGTCGCCCTCGTCACATTCCTCCTCGGAGTCGACCACCCCATCGCCGCACCACGGCAGCGCGCAGTTGGTCCGACACGCGTCGGGCAGCTCGTCGCTGTTCGCCTCCCCCGCGTCGCAGGCCTCCGTGGGATCGACGATGCCGTCGCCGCAACGCGCGCTCTGGCAGTCGCTGCGACAGGCCCCGGGGACCTCGTCACTGTTTTCCTCGCCCCAGTCGCAGGCTTCGCCTCCGTCGACCACGCCGTCGCCGCACCGCGCCCGCTTGCAATCCGTTCGACATGCGTCGGGTTGCTCGTCGCTGTTCGCCTCCCCCTCGTCGCATTCCTCGCCCGGGTCCACCACACCGTCTCCGCAGTGCGCGAGGCGACAGTCGGTTCG